>SLNH01000002.1 GCA_007133195.1 Nannocystineae bacterium
CAGCGCGGAGCGCGCGCAACCCGGCGCACACGCCCGCCGGGCGCCGCCGGCCAGCACGCCACATCGCGTCACCGCGGCGGCGCGGGACGGCGCGCGCCGTGAAAACCGCGCGATATGCTACGGTGAACGTGCCTTGAGCCAGAGCCTCGATCGCGTCCTGTCCGCGGCGCGCCAGCTCGGCGCGTCGGATGTGCACTTCAAGGCGGGCCTGCCCCCGATCTTTCGCATCAAGGGCGATCTCCGCACGGTGCGCGACGTCGCGCCCCTGCCACGCGAAGACATCGCGAACTTCGCCGTACACATGATGAACGAGCGGCAGCGCCAGGAATTCGAGTCGCAGCTCGATATCGACCTGGCCTACGCGACGCCCGACGGGGTGCGCTACCGCGCCAACGTGTTCCAGCAGCGCGGGGTCGTCGGCATGGTGCTCCGGCTCATCCCGCCGGAGGTCCCGTCGTTCGAGACGCTGCACCTGCCCGAGACCGTCCTCCGCCTCGCGGACAATCCCCGCGGGCTCGTCCTCGTCACCGGCATCACGGGGTCGGGGAAATCGACCACCCTCGCGTCGATGATCGACTACATCAACCAGCGGCGCGCCCACCATATCGTCACCGTCGAAGATCCGATCGAGTATACGTTTCGGGACAAACGGTCCGTCATCAACCAGCGCGAGGTGGGGTTCGATACGCGCTCGTTCGCCAAAGCGCTCCGCTCGGCCCTGCGCCAGGATCCCGACGTCCTCCTCGTCGGCGAGATGCGCGATCTCGAGACCACCGAGATCGCGATGACCGCGGGGGAGACCGGGCACCTCGTGCTGTCCACGCTCCACACGGTAGACGCCACCGAAACCGTCAACCGGATCATCTCCATCTTCCCCACCCATCAGCAGGAGCAGGCGCGGCTCACGCTGGCCTCCGTGCTCCGCGGCGTGATCTCCCAGCGGCTCTTGCCGCGAGCCGACGGCAAGGCCATGGTCCCGGCGCTCGAGATCATGGTCAACACCGAGCGGGTCCGCGAGCTCATCGAGGATCCGCACCGCACGCGCGAGATTCCCTCGGCGATCAAGCAGGGGTTTCATCCCTACGGAATGATCACCTTCGATCAGAGCCTGGCCGAGCTGGTCAAGCGCAAACTCGTCACCTACGATGAAGCCGTCAAGCACTCGTCGAGCCCCTCGGACTTCGCCCTCCTGTTCCGCGGCGTGTCGGGCGGAAGCAACCAGTTCGACGACGCGCCGACGGCGACCCCTGGCCAGATCGATGACGAATTCGAGATTGAACGGTTCGGTGACTAAAGGTCGGGCGGTCCCCGCGCTGCTCGCGGCGCTCGTCGCGGCGGCGGTCTTGTGCGCGCTACCCGCAGAGGCCGACGCGCGCAAGCGGATGGTCGTTTTGGAGGTGGACGGCCCGGGCGGCGATCGCATCGCGCACCAGCTGCGCCTCCTCGTCGAGCGTCGCCACGCCACCGTGAGCGCTTCGCGGTTTACGTCCACCGCGCGCGACATCGGCGCCGAATCGCTCACCGACGATCAGGTCGCGCGCGTCGCGCGCAGGCTCGCCGTCGACGGGCTCGTGGTGGGCGAGGTGGCCGAGCGAAACGGCAACTATCGCCTAACCGTCCGGCTGCGCGAGGGCCAGTCCGGGTCGTACGTCCACACCCTCGCGGTGCGACTCGAGTCGCCCGAGCTCACGCGATCGGCGGCCCGGCAGATCTGGCGCATGCTCATGCCGGCCATCGAGGGGCTCTCGCCGATCGGGATCGTGGACATCGACGGCGGCGAGGAGCGCTCCTCGCGGGGAAGCGCGGGCGAGCCGCCCAGCGACCTCGATGTGGACACCGCGGAGCCATCCGGCGAGGACGACGATCAGTCGAGCGGCGCTGCGTCACCCGAGCAGGAAAGCGACGATTCGGACGCCGAGGACGAGTCCGAAGAGCCCACGGAGGTGGCCTCGGCCGGCGGCGCGCCCGGGCAACGGGGACGCCTAGACGACGAAAACCCCCTCGCCGGCGGCGGCGATGACGGCGGCGGCGATGTCGCCATCGGTTCCGGGGATTCCGGTGGGAGTCGAGAAGCCCCCGTCATCGACATCACGGCCGGAATGAGCGGGAGCCAACGTTCGTTTTCGTTCTCACACGACCCGGACATTCCCGATGAGCCGGGACGATATCGCGGGCAGTTCGCGCCCGGCGCCTACGTAGACGCGACCGTGTATCCCCTGGCTCCCTCGCGCGAGGACCACCTCGCGGGCCTAGGCGTCACCGCGATGATCGATCACGTTTTGCTCATCGAGTCGCAGTTCGATGGCGTCGCGCTCCCGACCAGCCAGTCCCGCATGGGCGCCGGCGTCGCGTACCGGCTCCCGCTGGGCGAGCCGGCCGAGGACAGCCCGGTGTTCGAGGGCAGCTTGCGCCTGAGCAGGCACGCCTTCACCGTGGATCGCGATCCGGCGCCAGGAGACCTCGACCTCCCCAACGTGCGCTACATCTACCTCGACCCGGGGGTCGCGCTGCGGGTGCCGGCGGGAAGCATTACGCTTCGCGGAGAAGCGCGCGGCGTGCTCGCGCTGTCCACCGGCGAGATTCAGCGTATCGACCAGTACGGCACGGCGAGCGTCTTCGGCGGCGAGCTAGACGCCGGCGTGGGCTATACGTTCGCCGACGACTTCGAAGCCCGGGTCGGCTTTCGCTTCACGGGCATTAGCCACTCGTTCAGCGGCGACGGCGCCCTCACCGATCGCGGAGGCGACGGCGACCCCGACGTGAGCAGCGCGCGCGATCTGTACACTGGCGGCTACCTCGTCATCGGCTACCAGTACTGAAGAGCCCGTGCCGCTCGTTGCGCGGCCGCCGCGCCGGGTTCAGGCCGGCGGTGCCAAAACGTCGCGCCCGTACACGAGGATCCGCTTGTACGTGTACAGAAACGGCGCATCGTCTGACAAGACTTCGCGAAGGCGCGCACTGAATCGACTCACGTACGCCTCGAAATCGGCGGTCGACATCCGCGCCTCGTAGGCGGTGAGCAGCGAGCCGCGAAGCCAGGTGACGACGTCGTCGCGGCTTTCCAGCTCGTGCAGATACACGCGAGCCTGGGCCACGGGCGGCCGAAGCCCGGCGCGGTAGAGGACCTCCGCGTAGCGGCCCACGTCCAGCACGGGCACGCCGCGCTCGTAGCCGGAAAGCGCGCCTCGAAACCGATCCTCGCGGGCCACTTCGTCGGCGGCGACGTGCGCGGGGTGGTCGTGGTTTGCCGGCACTTGAAACGCGAGCTGCCCCCCGGGCGCCAAACATCCGACGAGGCGCTTCATGAGGTCTTCGTGATCGCTTAGCCAATGTAGCGCCGCGTTCGAAAACACGAGGTCGAACGCCCCTTGCGCGTCCGGGCGCGCGATGAAGCTCGCGATGTCCTCTCGCTCGAAGCGCACGCCGCCCCGCGGCTCGGCGCGGGCGAGCATCGCTTCGTCGCGATCGACGCCCACCGTCTCCTCCGCGCTCAACGCGTCGTGGAGCGCTCCCGTGAGCGCCCCGCTGCCGCATCCGAGGTCACAGGCCCGCATGCCGGGCCGCGCGTGGACGAACGCGAGCAGATCGAAAAACGGCTGGGCGCGCTCGCGGGCGAACGCGCCGTAACACCCCGGATCCCAGCGCGGCGCGCCGGTCACGAAACGCGCCTCGACTCCGCCGACCGCTGCGCGAGCATCGTCTCGGCGAGCTTCGCTTCGACCTCGCCTCCCACCAGCAGGCCGACGAGCGCCAGCGCAAACTCCATCGCCGTGCCGGGGCCGCGGCTCGTAATCACGGGTCCGTCCACGACGACGCGCTCTTCGATCACCGTGGCGTCCCCGAGGGCATGCTCGTGGCCCGGATAGCAGGTCACCGTGCGCCCGCTGAGCACGCCCGCCGCTGCGAGCGCCCGCGGCCCTGCGCAAATGGCGGCCGTGTACTTGCCGGCGGCCGCGACTTGCTCGATGAGCGACTGCGCGCCGGGGTCGCGAGAGAGATTCTCGGCTCCTGGCATGCCGCCGGGCAATACCACCGCCCTCACCGTGCTGGGCTCGATCTCCGACAGGGCGACCTCCGCCTCCACGCCGATGGCGTGGTTCCCCTTCACCACCCCCCGGCGCTCGCCGGCGACGACGACGGGCAGCTCCGCGCGCCTGAGCACGTCGATGATCGTGACCGCTTCCGTCTCTTCGAAGCCCTCGAGCAGGGGCACCACTATCCCGTTTTCGGTCATACCGCGATCATAGCGCAGAGCCGAACGACTGCCCATCGGGCCGCTCGCGTTTGGCCCGGGCTCGTGATTGGGGCAAGCTTCGCGCGGACATGCCCGCGCCTCGCCCCGTCCAGCAGTACCTCGAGCGCTATGCGGCGGCCGAGATCCGCGCCGCAAAGCAGGTAGGCGCGGTATACGACCGGGTGCTCGCGATTCCGGCCAAGGCCGAAAATCCGTCATTCCTGGACGGGCTCGCGCCAGCGCTTCGCGCCGAGGAGCGCACGGCCGTCATCGTCGTCGTAAACGCCAAGGATGCCGACGGAGCGGAGGTCCACCGGCGAAACGAGGCGCTGTATCGCGATTTGTGCGAGCGCGCCGGCGATCTCACCCCGCTCACGCCAAGCGTGCGCGTCGGCGCGCTCGCGGGCCCGGGCAGAGCCGATCTCATCATCGTGGACCGGTTCAGTCCCGGCAGGCGCTTTTCCCCGCGTCAAGGCGTGGGGCTCGCTCGCGGCATCGCGTGTGACGTGGCGCTCTCGCTCTACGCGCGCGGGCGCTTGCGCTCGCGCTGGCTTCACACCACCGACGCGGACGCGACGCTCCCCGCCGACTACTTCGCCGCGGCGGATGCGGCGCCACGCGACGCCGCGGGGCTTTCGTATCCGTTTTGGCACGAGACCTCCGATACGGCGCCCGGCGAAGCGCTCGCCCTTTACGAGATCTCGCTCCGCTACTACGTGCTCGGGCTCGCGTTCGCCGACTCCCCATACGCGTTTCACACGCTCGGCAGCACGATGGCCGCCGACGCCGTCGCGTACGCCGCCTGTCGCGGCATGCCCAAGCGCGAGTTCAGCGAAGACTTTTATCTCCTCGGCAAGCTGTCGAAGCTCGGGCCGATCACGAGGCCCGTGTGCAGCCCGATCCGCCTGCGCCAACGGCTGTCAGATCGCGTCCCGGTGGGCACGGGACCGGCGGCGCGCGCGATCCTGCGCGACCGCGAGGCGAATGCGCCGTTTCGGCTCTACGATCCGCGGGTATTCGAAATCGTTTTCGCCGCCCGCCGCGGCGCCCGCGCCTTTGCCGAATCCCGCGATCTCGCCGCCCTTCGCGCCGCCGCGACCCCCCGGCTGTCCACCGCCTACCGCCAGGCGTGCGCGCACCTGGGGCTCGAAGAGGCCCTGTCGGGCGCGGCCGCCGGCACGACCTCCGCGGGCGCGCTCGAGCGGCGGCTCGAAAGCTGGCTGGACGGCTTCCGCACGTTCAAGCTGATCCGCGGCGCGCAAGCGGCCGGGCTTACGCCCATGTCGTGGCGCCTGGCGCTCGCGTCGGCGCCGTTTTTGTCGGGCCGGGTCGATCCGCGCGGCGCTCTGGACGATATCCGCGCCGACCTCGCGCGCGCCGAGACCGAGTGAACCGCTCGCCAAGCCGACGCGCGGTCACGCCGCGTCGAAGCGCGCGGTCACGTCGCGGGGAATCCTGAGCGGCCGGCCCGTTTTCTGGTTCACGTACGCCCACGTCGTGACGGCGCGCGCGAGGGCGCGCCCGTCTGCGTCCCGCTCGATCGTCGTGCGCCGCGTGGCCGAGGCGCCGCGCCAGGTCTCCACCCAGGTGACGGCGCGTATTCGGTCGCCCGCATAGGCGGGGGCGAGATAGTCGATCTCGTGCCGGCGAACCACGAACACCGCGCCCAGCGCTTCATAGGCCTCGGCGTCGTAGCCCACCGATTCCGAGTGCTCCTTGGCCACATCCTGCACCCACCTCAGGTAGACGAGATTCGAGACGTGGCCGAGCTCGTCGATGTCGCGATCGTCGGGAACGCGCCGGATCGCGAATGCGAGCGCCGGCGACGCCCAGTCAGCTGTCGTGTTCGTCACGCGCCCATTGTACCTGGGCCCACCGCCGGCTCCGTTGTAGGATGACGGGTGGTCTGACGGTCTGGCAGGAGGTTTCGAGATGACATCGCTCAAATCCTTCGACCCCGCCACGGGAGATCTCGTGGGCGACGTCGAAATCACTCCCGTAGACGAAATCCCCGAGCGAATCGCGCGCGCCCGCGCGGCGCAAGCGGCGTGGGACGCGCTCGGCATAGACGGTCGAGCCGCGAAGCTGTCCCGAGCCGGCGACGCGATCGCGGCGCGCGCCGAGGAGATCGGAACGCTGATATCCAAGGAGATGGGCAAGCCGCGGCGCGAGGCCATCCGCGAAGTGCGCGGCTGCGCAGACCTGTCCTTTTTGCTCGCCGAGCTGAAAGACGCGCTGGCCCCCACGGAGCTTTACGACGACCAAACCCGCTCCACGGTCTACTGGGATCCGCACGGCGTGTGCGCGGCCATCACCCCTTGGAACTTCCCGTTCGCGATCGCTCACTGGCTCGTGTTTCCCGCGCTGTTCGCGGGCAACGCCGTGATCCTCAAGCCCTCGGAGCACACGCCGCTGTCGACGCAAGCATATGCCGATATCCTGGCCCCGCTGCTACCTCCTGACACGCTCCAGATCGTGCACGGCGCGGACGCGCAGGGCCGGACCCTCGTGGCCAGCGACGTGGACCTCATCGCATTTACCGGCTCGCGCGAGGCGGGGAAGCATATCCTCGCCGCGGCCAGCGCGAACTTGAAGCGCGCCATCTTGGAGCTCGGCGGAAAGGATCCCATGATCGTTTTGGACGACGCCGACCTCCGGGAGGCCGCGCGGTTCGCCGCCCGCTCGAGCTTTCGCAACGCCGGGCAGGTGTGCGTGAGCACCGAGCGGATCTACGTGCCCGACGCGCTCGCCGACCGCTTCGTCGACCTGTTGGCCGAGGAGACGAGGAGCCTCAAGGTCGGCCCCGGCATCGACGACGACACCCAGGTGGGGCCGATGATCACGGACGCACAACGCGATCACGTCCTTGCCCACATCCGCGACGCCGCGGCGCGCGGCGCCAAGGTCGTCACCGGCGGCGACAGCCCCGGCGGGCACTACGTCACCCCCACGGTGCTCACGAACGTGACCTCCGAGATGACCATCGGCCGCGACGAGACGTTTGGCCCCGTGGCGTGCGTGACCCCCGTGGCGAGCGAAGACGACGCCGTGCGCGAGGCCAACGATTCGCCGTTCGGCCTCGGCGCCGTCGTGTTCGGCGGCGATCGCGAGCGCGCCCAGCGCGTGGCGCGCCGCCTGCGCGCCGGCATGATCGGCATAAACCGCCCGGTGTCAGGCGCCCGCGGCGCTCCCTGGGTCGGCGCGCGCGAGAGCGGCTACGGCTACCACAGCTCGCGGGACGGCCACCGCCAGTTCGCGCAGCCGCGCGTCATCTCCACGCCCGCCTCATAGCGACGGCGAAGTCGAATTCGAGCTTCGCCGGTTCGCGCGACCTGGCCCGACCTCACGCTGGCTGAGCGGAGGCCGCCGCGGCCTGGTCATCGTTCGAGGGTTGGGAAGGGTCCTCGTGACGACCGGCCGCGGGCGGCCGTTCCTTTAGTAGTTATTGTCGTTGTCGTCGTCGTCGTCGTCGTCGTCGTCGTCGTCGTTATCGCCGTTATCGTCGTCGTTGTCGTCGTCGTCGTTATCGCCGTTATCGTCGTCGTCCGAGGCCTCCTCCACGCGGATGGTCAGGGGATCAGAGAGATCGTCGGCGTGATCGCCGTGCCAAAGCACGAACTCGATATCGACCGTCCCCTCCTCCTTCGGATAGATATGGACGTGATCGCAGTGGTAGATGCCCGCGAAATCGCCATCTGAGAGCTCGACGAACTGGTAGCTCTCGCCGTCGCTGTCGGGGTGCGTGACGTTGGGCCAAGCGATGACGCCGGTATCGTCGTCCCGCGAGAAGTAGCGGGCGGAAAACTCGCTGCACTCCCGCTCGCCCGTATCGTCGTCGCGATCGAGGGTCTCCATCTCGACCGCGTCGCCGTCGCGATCGAAGAAATTCACGCTGAGCGACGTGCGCTCACCGTAGGCCTCGAACGCCGACAAGCTCCCGTCTTCCGCCTGGACCGGGGTGGGAAGCTCGTCTATGTCGTTTCCGTCCGCGTCTTCCCAGCCCCCGTCGTCCGTCCACACCGCGAGCACGGTGGGCACGGATCCCCGGGTTTCGATTTCGATGCGGCCGGCATCTTCATGATGTTCGCCGGCGTCGCCACAGCCGGGTGCGGCCAGCGCGAACGACGCGGCGAGAGGAACGGCCCAGAGGGCGGAATATGCACGCAGATGTCGTCGTGGGTTACGCATTTTCTACTCCTAGTTCAATGTCTGGTTCGATGTGATGGGTGAACCCCTAAAAGAGCGCGCGGTAGGTGAGCTGGATATTGCGCCCGGGCTGGGGCGCGACGTCTTTGACCCGAGATAAATGGTCGCGCCAAACGCGATCGGTGACGTTTCGCGCTTGCAGCATGACCGTGTGATCCGCCCGCCTCCCCTCGTGCCGATACCCTGCGCCGGCGTTCCAAAGCGCGTATCCGTCCGTCGGCTCCTGCGGATCCGTGGTGATGTCTCCGACTTCGACGGGCCGCGGCACCCGATTTTGCGGCGCCGAGAAGTTGGTACCGAACGAGGCGAAAAACGAGTCTCCTTCGTAGCGCCCCTCGATCCGCCCGGACAGGGGCGGGATAAAGGGGAGCGGATCGCCCTCGGAGCGGCGCTCGGCGAACGTATACGACGCGGTGGCGTCGAGGACGAAGCGATCGACGAGTTCCCACTCGATGCGGCCTTCGGCGCCGACAAACGCGGCGTCATCCCCCCGCGCCTCGAACACCGGCGTGTCCCGCGGACGCTCGCCCTCACGGATGACGCGAACCGTCTCTCCGGTCGGACTATAGTAGATATAGCCGTCCACCCGGTTGTAAAAGCCCGCGAGCTCGAGGCTGAGATCGGCGCGATCCGCGCGCAAAAACAGCTCGGTGCCCAGGCCGAGTTCGGCGTCGAGCGCCGGGTTGCCGATGTCGAACGAAAAGTCGGCGAGATGAGGGCCGTCGGAGAAGAGCTCCTCGATGGTGGGGCTGCGGTACGACCTCGAGACGCTCGCGCCGAGGTCCCAGCCCTCTGCGAAGCTCCACATCGTCGCCAATGACGCCGAGGCGCCGAGAAAGTCACGGGGCTCGACGTCTCTCTCGATGCGGCGCTCCTGTGTCCGCACCTGCAGCGGATCGAGATCTGTGGTGGTGACGCGATCATAGTCGTACCGAATGCCGGCGACGAAGCGGAGCGGATCGGCGGTGGCCTCGCCGTAGGCGAAACCGCCGCCGCTGAGCTCTCGCCCGGGCCGGGTTCCCGGCGAGACCCCCCCTGCGGACAAATCCCGGATCTGCCCCGAGAGCCCGAGGGCGCCGCTGAGCTCGGCGGCGCCGTCCAAAACGGGCGCGGAATCGCGATGGGCGATGAGGTGATTATCCGTCGTCGTCTGATCGAAGCGGGCGCCGACGATGGGCTCGTCGCCCGCCGTGCCCTCGATCTCGTTGTGGATATAGCGCGTCAAGTTGGAGCGAAACTCCAGGCCGTCGAATCCGGCGAACGGCTCGTGGTAGGCGGCGCGAAAGCGGCCGCTCAGCCGTTGCGTCTCGATGCCCACCCCGCGCGGATGCGCGCCTTGAATCAGGGCGCCGTCGAACTGCCCCGGCACCCCGTAGTTGTTTTGGTAGTAGCGACCCGAGGCGCCGACGAGGCCCCAGTCGGGGAGCCAGCTTAGGCCCGTGGCCGCATTGACCGCCGTCATCTCGGTCTCGTCGAGTGTTCCGAGCGGGGTCCGCGTATCGGCGGCCCGGCGGCCGGTGGCCTCCCCGTAAAACGAGAGCGGGCCCGCCGGTCCGCGAATGACCGCGCCCGAGCCGATGCCGCTGTTTACCGACTCGAACTGGGAAGCGAGGTTCGCCTCGAGCCGGTGGGGACGAGAGATGGGCACGTCGTCGCGGATGATGTTGATGACGCCGCCCAGGGGGTTCGAGCCGTAAAGCAGGCTCCCCGGCCCGCGGATGATCTCCATCCGCTCGGCGGAGAGCGGCTCCACCATCACGCCGTGATCCGCGGCCGTCCAGTAGATGTCTCCGGTGCGGTGACCGTCCTCGAGCATGAGCACCCGATCCCCGGGCATGCCGCGGAGGGTCGGGCTCGCCGCGCCCGGGCCATTATACTGAGCGGCAAAGCCCGGGAGGGGCTCGAGGGTGGCGGGGACACTGCTCGCGAGGCTGCGCTGGAGCTCATCCCCCGCCATCTCCTGGTCGGGATGATAGAGGCCGCGGAGGCTGTCTTTGCGGCCGATGACCGTGATCACGGTGCCAGCGACCTCGGTGGCCGATGACAGCCTGGCCTCGGCGCTCTTGGTTTCGCCTGGCTCGATTTCCAGCGACAGCTCGCTCGGCGCGTAACCGGAGAGCTCGACCCGAACGATGACGCTCGGCGGCTCGAGGTCTTCGAGCGAAGCCTGCCCACCGGCCCCCGTCGTGGCTTCATGATCGGAGCCGGAGACGGTCAGTGTCGCGCCCGCGAGCGGCTCCTCACTCCGTGCATCGACCACGCGCAGCGACACATCTCCCAGCGCAGCCGGCTCGTCAGCCCGAGCGGCATCGGGAAGGAGCGCCGCCGATCCCGAGACGAAAACGATAATTGTCGCGTACAAACTGTGTCGCATACTGGATTCAGCTGCCCGGTGAGAACTCGTCCCGTTTCGCACCGACCGCGTGCACGCGGCAGCGGGCGGGATCCCACGGACCGCTGGGAGATACCCTGCGGGCCGAATAATCGGCCAGCGCGAGGGCGCCCACACGCGGCACGGGGGACGGATCGGCTGCGAGAGCTCAAACCCTCGCGCCTCGTCTTTCGCCGCCGGAGCTCATAGACGCCGCTCCCCCTCGGGGAGCGCGGAGTTCGGCGGCGCGGCTACGCCGGGGGCGAAGTCTTGGGAGCGAGCGCGACGACGTTGATGTCGCGCGCGTCACCTTGGGAGGCAGTGGCCGGCGCCGCGGCCTGCTCGGCGTACGCGGGTTTCACGACGAGGCTGGTCGCCGGCGCAACGCTGCGCTCCCGCCACGATCGGCAGAGCTGACAGGCATCTCCGCTGATCGCTGCGCCGCCGCCCTGTTCGGAGGCGAACACTCTGTCGCCCGCCTCTGCCTCGCCCTCGCCGCTCCACGCCTCGCCGCTCGCCCGATCCGCGATGGGTGCGGCGTCACCGTGATCGCCGCACACCGCAGCCGTTGCCCGGTGATGAAGGCCTACCCATTCCGCCGCCAGGAAGCCGAGCGCCATCGCGATCGCCACCGCTCGGAAAGCGGGGCGCGACCGGCGGCCGGATCTGACGCTTGGAGCGTAGACCTTCACCACACCACGCTTTACACGCGCGTTGGCTGTTGTCAACTCATCCTGCGCGCCGCAGCCCTGCCAGCGCCTCCAGGACCTGCCGGGCGCGCAAAGGGTCCGCCCACACGCCCCCGCCTGTTCCGCCAGCGAGAGTGACGCCGTCATTCGGGCGAGGGCTTCGATCGCCACTGGAAGGAACGAGCGGTTGGTCGCCCTGTCCTCCG
>SLNH01000036.1 GCA_007133195.1 Nannocystineae bacterium
CCTCGCGCCGACAATGGCCTGCACCGCCCTGCGCACGACGAAGCGGCCAAGCCCGGCGGCGCGGCGAAAAATGGCGCCTCCCCCGGTGGCCGGGCGGGTGCCGTCGCCGGCGCGTCGCCCCTCGAGCCGGGAGCCGATCCGCCTTCGCCCGGCGCGATCCGCGAGTGGGAGGCGGTCATCGCGGCGCTTCTCGACAATCGCAAGCTCACCCTGGCCGCGCAGTATCAAGAAGCCCGCCTGCTTCGCTTCGGCGACGGGGCCATCGAGGTGGGGTTCCCCGCGGGTGAGCTCGGCTACGAGCTCGCGTCCGAGCGGGATAACATCGTCGCGATGAAGGCCTTCCTGCGCGATCGGTACGGCTCGACGCTCGAGTTTTCCGTGCGCGCGCTGTCGCGCGAGGAGGCCGAGCGCTCGCGGTCACTCGTTGAAATCGACAGAGAGCGCAAGCGGGACGAGCGGAGCCGGCGCGAGCAAGAAGCCCGTTCGCACCCCGTCACCCGCATGGTACTCGACACATTTGGCGCTACGATCGAAGAGATCAAAGCACTGGACGGCTGAGGCTGAGGGACATTCGTGATGAATCGAGTCCGCACGGACTCGACGACGGGCTCTCGGCAGCGCGGGCAGCCGTCGCCGCGCTCACGAGACCGATACGTTTGCGAGGGAGCTAACTCATGTCCGACGAAAACAAGATGCCCGACCTGGGCAACCTCATGGAAGTCGCGCAAAAGCTTCAGGGCGACGTCGCGCGAATGCAGGAAGACCTCGCGCGGCTCAAGTGCGAGGCCTCCGCGGGAGGTGGCCTGGTTACCGCGGTGGTAAACGGTCACCACGAGCTCGTGTCCATCGACATCGATCGGGAAGCGATCGATCCCAACGACGTGGACTTGCTCCAGGACCTGATCACCGCGGCTGTCAATCAAGCCACGGAGAAGGTGAGGGAGCAGGCGAAAGAGGAGATGTCCAAGCTCACCGGTGGGCTCAACCTGCCCGGCATGCCCGGGCTGTTCTGATCCGCGGCTCGTCGTGGCCGCCGACCGCTCCGGTAACGGGCCCTGCCGCCCATGCCCGGCGCCTGTTTCGAGGGCGGGCTACGCCGGTGGCTCGGCCGACCGCCCGTCGCCGCGGCCGCCGTGACATGATTCGGGGGTGTGGCCGCGCCGCCGCTCCCCAGCACAGCGCCTGTGTAACATGGCCGATCCCGTAGCCCACCTGTCCCGTCACCTGGCTCGCCTGCCCGGGATCGGGGAAAAGACCGCCACGCGGCTCGCATTCCACCTGGTCACGGGACCGGCCGCCCACGCCCGGGAGCTCGCCGCCGCCCTGCTCGAGGCCGTGGACGCCACGCAGCTGTGTTCGGCGTGCATGAATTTGACGGACACCGATCCCTGTCGACTGTGTGCGGACGCGAGCCGAGATCCCACCACGCTCTGCGTCGTCGCGCAGCCGTCCGACGTGATGGCCATCGACCGGGCCGGTCAGTTTCGCGGCCGCTACCACGTCCTGCACGGGCTTTTGTCGCCGCTCGACGGCGTAAGCCCTGACGACCTGCGGATCGCCGAGCTCGTCCGCCGCCTGGAGCCGGCGGGCGAGGATGGCGAGCGAGCCGAGGTCCGCGAGGTGATCCTCGCGACGAGCGCCGGCGTCGAGGGTGAGACCACCGCCATGTACCTGGCCCGCCTGCTCAAACCACTCGGCGTGGCGGTCTCGCGCATTGCCAGCGGTATTCCGGTTGGCGGAGAGCTGGAATATTCTGACCAGGCGACGATCGCGCGCGCCCTCGAGGGGCGCTCGGCGCTTTAGGCGACGATCGCGCGCGCCTCGTCGCTTAGTTGCCCGGAAAGCTTGATAGATTTTCGGGGGGTTGATACCGTGAGCGGCCTGGCGGGCGCGCTTCGTGCCCCGGGTCCAAGGAGCCGAGCGCCGGATGTCGAATCAGATGGTGATGTACGAAGAGGAGCTCGAGCAGATCAGCCAAGTCTGCGAGAGACTCCACCGCGATGCGAACGCCACGACCGTCTTGGTCATCGACAAAAACGGTCAGACGATCGCGACGGCTGGCGAGGTCGAAGATCTAGACGTCACTTCGCTGTCCTCGCTTACGGCCGGAAACGTCGCGGCGACGGGAGGGATCGCGAACCTGCTCTCCGAGCGCGAGTTCGCGGGCCAGTTCCACGAGGGGGAGCGGACGAACGTCCACATCTCGATCGTCGCGGGCCGCGTCATCATGGTGGTCTTGTTCGACGAGCGCTCGTCTCTCGGCCTCGTCCGGCTCCGCGTCCGCCGCGCTTCCAAGGAGCTTACTGAGATCCTGGACGAGCTGGCGCGCAAGAACGAAGCGCAAAACGAGCCCTCGGTCTTCGCTGAGATCACCGACGACGACATCGACAATCTGTTCAACGATTAAGCGAGCGCCCCGCGCCCATACCGGGCGGCCCGCTCCGCGAGTCCCGCATGAGCTTCATCAACTACCTGCACCGCGAGATCAATTGCAAGATCGTGTACTACGGTCCGGGCTTGTGCGGAAAGACCACGAATCTTCAGTACATTTATAACAAGACCAACCCCGAGGCGAAGGGGAAGATGATCTCCCTCGCCACGGAGACCGAGCGCACCCTGTTCTTCGACTTTTTGCCTCTGTCTCTCGGTGAGATCCGCGGCTTTCGCACCCGGTTTCACCTGTACACCGTCCCCGGGCAGGTGTTTTACGACGCGAGCCGCAAGCTCATCCTCAAGGGGGTGGACGGGGTCGTGTTCGTCGCCGACTCGCAGATGGAGAGGATGGAGGCGAATATCGAGTCGCTCGACAACCTGTCGACGAACCTGCAGGAGCAGGGCTACCAGCTCGAAAAGATCCCGTATGTCGTGCAGTACAACAAGCGCGATCTCCCGAACGCTGCCCCGCTCGCCGAGCTCGAGGAGGCGGTAAATCCGATGAATGTGACCAGTTTCGAAGCGGTGGCCACGACTGGGGACGGGGTGTTCGATACGCTCAAAGCCGTGGCCAAGCTCGTGCTCACCGAGCTCAAGCGCGGAGGGTAGGCGAACCGATGCAGACCGAAAACAGCACGCGCCCCCGGTTTCGCAGTGATTTGGTCGCGCAGCCGGTCGAGGAAAACGGCCAAGTTTTCGTCGATGTCACCGACCCCGACACGGGGACCACGTTCCGCTTTTACGAGATCGAATACTCGGTCGCGTGCGCCATGGACGGTGACCGGGACGTGGACGCGCTCAAGGATTGGGCGCGCGACGAGCTCGGCGTGGAGCCGACCGTGGACGAGCTCGGCACCGTCATCTCCACGCTCGCCGACCTAGGCTACTTGGAGGCGGGCCCCGCGGGGTCGGCATCGGTCCCGGGCGGCGCGGCGGCCCGCGGGGGCGAGGATGTCGAGCTCGGTCGCGCCGGCGGGAGCGGCGTTCCCGGCAGCGCCTCTGCGCCGAGTGCCCCGGCCGACGTGGAGCTCGGTAGGCCAGGAGCGGGCGCTCCTGCGCGCGCGGCGGTCCCGGCGACCTCAGCCGGCTCGGAAAACGAGACCTCGTTCGAAGGCTTGGCAGACGAGGACGGCAGCGCTGTGCCGTCCGAGGTGAGCCGGGCAGGGACCAATCCGTTTGCCCGATCAAGCAAGCTCCCCATCCAAGCCCGCGAGGGCCAGGGCGCGGCCCAACCCGGCGGGCAGACCCTGCGCGAACGGGCCCGTCAAACGGACGACGAGGACGGTCCCACGAATATCCCGCCGCCCGCCTCACAGTTCGACGAGGACGAAGTCTCGGTCGATCTCAGCGATCACCTGCCCATCGGAACGGATGATGTGAAGGAGGCGGTGAGGCAGTCCAGAGTGATGGACGCACCGGCGCCGCCGGGCGGTGCGGCCGAAGACGACGACGAGGGTGAAGAGATCGAGACGTCCGTCGCCTCGCCTACCGGCGATCTCGGCGATTCCAAGGCGGCTGCGCGCGAGCCTGCCGCGGCGGCCGCAGCCGAGTCCAAGGGGGGAGCGGCGGCCGACGCGAACAAGGCGGCGGCGGCGGAAGCTGGGATGGCGGCGCTCGCGGCCAAAACCGAAGCGAAGGGTGACGGGCCGCGTCCCGGCGGTTCCAAGGATTCGTATTTTCCGGCGGCTGCCGATCCGGCCGAGCCACCGCCGGGCGAGGCGAAGGGGTCACCGGCTCGTGTGGTGATCCTGCTGGTGGTGCTGCTCGGCGCCGCTGCGGGCGGCATTTACTACGCGGTAGCCGAGCTCGGCGTCCTCGACGACGTGGGCGAGGGCGCCGCGGAGGCCACGGTCGCGGACGCGCAGGCGGAGCCAGAGCCCGAGCCTCCGCCGAGCGGCGTGCTCGCTGTAGAAGAGGTCGAGGCGACCGCGGTCCACGCCGAGGTAGGAGACCGGGTGCAGTGGATTGCCGAGGCCGGCGCGTGGGTCGAAGAGGGCGACGAGCTCGTTCGCTGGCCTGGCTACGATCGCGCGCTCGCCGCCTTGGAGCGGCAGATCGGCGAGGAAGAGCGACTTCAAGATCGGCTCGATCAGGCGACCGCCCAAGACGCGCGCGGGCGCATGGAGCGGCTGGAGGAGCACGTGGAGTCGGCGCAGGAGGACGTCGCCCAAGCCGAGGAGGATCTCGCCGAGTTTCAGGTCGTGGCGCCCGCGGCGGGCGTTTTCGAGCCCGCGGCCGAAGAGGGCGACCAAATCGAGGAGGGGGAGATCATCGGTGAGATCGTACCCGAGCCGCGACATGTCGCCGAGTTCGAGGTAGACGACGCGGCGCGCTTCTCGGCTGGGCAGGCGGTGACGCTCGCCACCGAGTCTGCCGGAGACGTCGTAAGCTGCGACGTCGACGAAGTCGGAGTCGACTCGATCACAGTCGTTTGCCCCGAGGGCGAACCGCTCGCGGTCGGAGAAACCGTGATCCTCGAAGACGGTTAGAGCACTAGCTGCGCTGACGCCCTGGGCGGGGGGGCGGCTTCGCGAGCGACCGGCTCGCGCGGCGGCTTTTCAGGCTCGGCCGCGCGCCGCCAGCGCAGCGCGCGGCTAACCCCTAAAGAGCCGACCAAGACGAAACGTCGAGGACGGGGCCGGTCATGCCGATGGTCATGGCGTCCTCGTCAATGTCGCCGCGGATCTCCACCCGCTTGCCATCGACCCGGAGCCCGTCGTCACCGCCCCGGATCTGGTAGTTTTCGCCGTCGTCGGCGCGAAGCTCCCAAAAACCTCCTTCGAGGTCGTTCTTTCGGATCGTTCCGCGAAACGTCGCCATGGCTGTTGTCTCCTTCGTCGCTTGAATGTGAGGACGTCGGCCCAGCGCGGCTGCCCACAGGCGTGAAGGCGAAATCGACTCGCGCTGCCGACGGGGCCCCGACGGACTAGCCCGCCATCATCTCAAAACGTGGGGCCGTCTTTTCGGTAGCTCGCATTCACATCGAGGGGCAGCTCGTAGACCTCACCATCGTAGAGGTAAACGTAGCGCGCGTAGATCGCCGTCACCACCTTCATGTAGTTGCGGGTCTGCGCAAACGACACGCGCTCCACGAACTCGTCGACGGGATGATCTCCGTTGCGATCGAGCCAGCGAATCACCGGCCCCGGGCCGCTGTTGTAGGCGCCGGCGGCGAACGCGATCTGCCCCCGGAACGTGTCCAGGAGCCTGGCCAGATACCAGGTTCCAATCCGCAGGTTCGTATCGGGGTCCCACAGCATGTCCTCGGTGTAGGTCATGCCGAGTTCTTCGGCGATCCGCCGGGTCGTTCGGGGAATGATTTGAATGAGCCCGCGGGCGTCGGCGAACGAGAGCGCGTTCGGGTCGAAGCCGCTTTCCTGGCGCATGATCGCGTGCACGAAGTAGTCGGGCAGGTCCCGCTCGTCACGCCAGGGCTCCACGAGGTCGTTGTATGCCAACGGATACGCGTGCTCCCACCAGATCCGCGCGCGCCCGGAGGGCTCGGCAGACAGCGCACGCCGCCCGCCGTAGGTGACGGCCAAAGACCACGGGCGGTGGTAGTTGCTCGCCGTGCGGTAGCGCTCGACGAGTGCGCCGACGCCCGCCGCCCGGCCGTGCCGGCGGATGAATCCACGCTCCCCGCGCCGAAGCTCTATTCCGGCCTCCACGTCGAGTCCGGCGGCGATGAGCTCGTCGGCGCGGCGGATCAAACGATCGCTCGCCATCTCGGCGCTCGGCCGCGTGGTGATCGAGGGAGCATCGCTGGGCGGGCGCGGGTCATCGCCGAGGGGGTGGATCTCGATGTCCTGCTCGCGTAGGCGGGCGTGCGCGAGCAGGGCGTACCAGGAAAGCGGGTAGCGGCCGGCGAGCTCGCGGTAGTCGGCGACAGCCTCGTCGTCGCGTCCGAGCTTTTGCAGCGTGCGCGCCTGCCAGTAGTGCCCTTTTCCCGCATGCATGGCGCCGCTTTCCTCGGCGATCTCCTCGAAGGGATCGAGCGCCTCGTCGTAGTCGCCGGCCAGATAGTGCGAAAACCCCCGGAACCAGCGGGCGCTCCGTGCCCACTGCGAGCGCGGGTAGCGGGACTCGACCTCCTCCAAGAGCGGAATCGCGGCCTCGAACTCCCCCATGTTGTACCGGAGCCAACCCGCCAGGAATTGGGCCTGGGACGCCCACCCCGAGCGCGGGAACTCGTCTACGACGCGCAGGTAGTGCTCTACCGCCTCGGCGTCCCGATCCGCCCGGGACAGCGCGCGGGCCCCGTGAAACAGCGCGCGGGCGGAGCGGCCTCCCATCGCGTCGTAGTGCTGAAGCAGGATCTCACCGGCCCGCCCGTACTGCCGGCGCTGGTTGTAGAGCGTCATCGCCGTCCAGTAGTGGCGATTCGCCTCGGCGGCCTCGTCCTCGAGCCGGCCCAAGCTCCACACCTCGCGGTGGGCGTCGTCCCAGCGGTGATCGTCGCCCAGGACCACGGTCCGCCGCAGCCGGTCGGCGGGAGACAGGCGCGTCGCCGGCTCGCCACCCAGCTGAAACAGCCGCTTCGTGGCGCGCGGCTCGAGCGGGTGCTGGGGGTGCTCGACCCGGACCCGGCGGTAGGCCTCCTTCGCGTCCTCTCGCTCGCCGGCCAGCCGATAGGCCTCGGCGATGCGAAACCGCGCGACGCCTTGGTCGCCCTCGTCGGGATGGCGGCGCAGCAGGCGCTCGTAGCGCGCCTTCGCGTCCTGAATCTGGCCGAGCTGCCACAGCGAGTCGGCGTAGCGCCACCTCGCCGGCGCCAAGAATCGAGACCCACTTTCCGTCGCGAGGGTTCGAAATCGAGCCAGCGCGTCGCTGTAGCGCCCGGTCAGGTAGGCGGCCTGGCCGGCGGCATAGTGCGCGTAGTCGGCATTTTCCAGCGCGCTCGCGTCGAGCGCCACGGCGACGGAATAAGCCCGCTCGTAGTCGCCATCTTTGAGCGCGCGGTAGGCCACCCCGAGCCCCTCGGCGCCGGGCGGGGCGCGGGCGCCCTCATCCGCACGGGACGGCCCCGGCGCCGCGACGAGGAGCATGCCGACGGAAGCGACGATGAGCGGGACCGGGGCTCGATACGACACGGCCCGGGCAGTATATCGGTCGCCGGGCGCGCCGCCACGACTCGCTGAGCGGAATCTCCGGCTCGGTCAGCTCGCGGTTGGCCAGGCGCGGGGGCTGCGCTACACCCTGCGAAGGCCCGCCGCCCATGTCCGACGCAAGCTCCCGCACGCTACTCGTGATCGCCGGTCTGGATCCCAGCGGCGGCGCGGGCCTGTTGGCCGACGCGCGCGTCGCCTGGGAGCACGGACTGCGGGTCGCGGGCGTGGCGACGGTGCTCACAGAGCAGGACAGTCGCGGGCTGCGCCGCGCCGCGCCCGTTTCCGCGGATCTGGTGGGCGCGCAGCTACGCGCGATCGCCGCGGACGTCGACATCGCCGCGATCAAAATCGGCGCCCTGGGCGACGAGGGCGTGCTCCGCGCGGTGTCCGCAGCGCTCGAACACACCGGCGCCCCGCTCGTTTGGGACCCGGTCATGCGCGCGAGCGCCGGAAACCCTCCACTATACGCCGGCCACCCCCGGGACGCTCTCGCGGCGCTGGCGCCGCGCGTTTCGCTCATCACCCCGAATCTCGGCGAGGCAGAAGCGCTCGCGGACACCGCGGACGCCAGCCGCAGGCCTCCGGACCGCGACTGGGGCGCCGCGGCGGGAGCGGCGCGTGCGCTCGCCGCGCAAGTCGCCGCCGCGCTCGTCAAGGGAGGCCACCGCGGAGGCACCCGCAGCCCCGACGTCCTCGCCCGGGGTGACCAGATCGTGACGTTCGACGCGCCGCGCGTTCCCGGCGGGGAAGACGTGCACGGAACGGGGTGCGCGCTATCGACCGCGATCGCGAGTCAACTCGCGCGGGGCACGGCGCTCGAGGCGGCGGTGCGGGCGGCGAAGGACTTCGTCGCCGCGCGCCTAACTTCGCCCCACCGCGGCGGGCGCGGCGCGGCGTCGATCGCGTGACGCCACGGGGCAGCGCGCGAGATCACGCAGGAGCTACACAAGCGAGTGGGAGGGAGCATGGATCGGCCAGTTTTCATCACCGGCGGAACCGGGTTTATCGGAACCTCGATCATCTCGGCGCTCGCCGCGCGCGGCGAACGCCCCCGGGTGCTGAGCCGAGATCGAGCGCGCGCGGAGGCTGCCTTGGGCGATCGCGCCGAGATCGTGGAGGGCGATCCGACGGCGCCCGGCCCGTGGGAGGGGGCGGTGCGCGGATGCCGCGGGGTGATAAACCTCGCCGGCGCGCCGATGGACGGACGGCGCTGGAACGAGGCATACCGCCGGCGCATTCGCGATAGTCGGGTCTTGGCGACCAGGGAGCTCGTCCGCGCAATTGGCGAGGCTCCGGACGGCGAGCGTCCCGGGGTGCTGGCGAGCGCGTCGGGCATCGACTACTACCCGTTTTCGAGGCCCGCGGAGGGAGCCGACGGCGCCGATGGCGATGGTGAGGTCACGGAGGACACCCCGGCGGGAGACAGCTTTTTGGCCAGCGTGTGCCGCGAGTGGGAGGCGGAGGCGCTCGGCGCGACCGAGGCGGGCGTGCGCGTCGCGATCATGCGCACGGGCGTCGTGCTCGGCCCGGAAGGGGCGCTTCGCAAGATGAAGCTCCCGTTCAAGCTGTTCGTCGGCGGTCGCATCGGCAGCGGGCAGCAGTTCTTTTCGTGGGTGCACATCGACGACGTGGTCGCCGCCTACCTGCGGGCGCTCGACGACGACGAGCTATCCGGGCCGGTCAACGTCGTGGCCCCGGACCTCGTCCGAAACCGAGAGTTTACGAGCGCGCTCGGCCGCGCTTTGGGCCGGCCCGCGTGGTTCCCCGTACCCGCGCCCGCGGTGAAGGCGGCGGTGGGCGAGCTCGGCGAGTACCTCGTAAATGGGAGCCCCGCCGTTCCCCGCGCGCTCGAGGCCCGCGGGTTTTCCTTCGCCCACCCGGATCTCGACACGGCGCTTGCCGACCTAACCTGACCTAGAACGCCCAGGGCGCTCCGGCTCAGGGGCCTACGACGGTCGCCGTGACATCGATGGCCCGGCTTTGCGAGCTGCCTCGATCGGAGTCGCCGTCGGGTCCAGGCGCTGCGGACGCGTGAAAGTCTGACACCACGAGGTCGCCGAATCGATCGAGGCTACGGTGCCCGGCCGGCAGCGCGAGCGTTCGCTGGTCTACCTGGCGCGGCGGATCCAGGTGGATGTCGAGGCCGATGCCGGCGAGCGCGCCGAGCCGAAGCGAGCCAGACATCCGACTTAGCAGCAAGGCGGCCGAAAGGGGCCCATCGCTAAGCGTCACGGCGTCCCGAAGCGAAAGCCGCACCTGCGCCGAGGCCTCGATGTCCGCGAGCGCGGCGGTCCCGCGCGCCAGCCACCGGCTATCGCACTCGCTCCTCCAGCCCGCGAGCTGGCACACGAGCTCGCGCTCCTGCTGGTCGGCGACCACGTCTGCGCGCACGTCCACCTCGAGGGTGTTCGCCCGGCGGGGATGCGCGCGCACGCGCACGTCGCGCAGCTCGACGCGGGTGCCCTCGTAGCGGACCATCCCGAGCGAGAGCCGGGAAAATAGCTGGGGGCGGCTGTCGCGAAGGTAGGCGTCGATCGCGCGCTCGGTGACCCGGGACAGGGCCGCTTCCTCGATGCGCACGGTGATCTCGTGACCGCCTTCCGCGGGCTCCACGGACACGACCCGGAGCTCTTCGAGCACGGACGCGGCGCCGCGCGAATCGGCGTCAGCCCGCGCCGCCCCGGTCGTCACGCCGACCACCGCGGCCACCGCCGCCGCCAACACCGCCTGCCCGCGAGCCCTCGGCCGCATGCCTCATCGTCGCCGGTCTGCGCCGACCGGTCAATCGAACTCGCTTCAACCCGGCGGGCACGGCGGCGCTGCCCGCCGTCACCCGAGCTCGTATTTTTGCGCGAGGCGGATGAGATTGCGGCGCGAGATGCCGAGCTCCCGCGCGGCCTGGCTCTTGTTGCCGCTGTACCGGGCCAAGGCGTCTCCAATCATCCGCCGCTCGAGGGCGGTGGTGGCTTCGGGGAGCGAGCGCGCCGGCTCGTCGGCCGGGGCGCCCCCGCCGACATCGATCTGGTTCTCCGGCTGGCGGATGCGCGGCGAGAGATGCTCCTCACCCACCACCCGCGCGGCGCCCGACAAGACGACCAGGCGTTCGAGCTCGTTTTCGAGCTCGCGGACGTTGCCGGGCCACGAGTAGTCGAGGAGGCGCTGTTTGCAGGCGCTCGAGAGCGACTTGTGCGTTCGCCGCGTCCGGGCGTGACGCGCGAGGAAATGATCGATGAGGAGCTCGATGTCGTCGCGGCGCTTCCTGAGCGGCGGGATCGCGAGGTTGATGACGTTTAGCCGGTAATACAGGTCTTCGCGAAACTGCCCCTCGGTCACCATGGCGTGCAGGTCGCGGTTCGTCGCCGCGATGAGCCGCACGTCGACCTGCCTGGGCTCCGTGTCGCCCACCGGGGTAAATGTCCCCTCTTGGACCGCGCGTAGCACCTTGACCTGCAGCGCCGGCGACATCTCCCCGACCTCGTCGAGGAAAAACGTGCCCTGATCGGCGATCTCGAACAGGCCCCGCTTGTCGGCGACGGCGCCGGTAAACGCCCCGCGGCGGTGGCCGAACAGCTCCGAGTCGAGGAGATTGTCGTTGAAGGCCGAGCAATTTTGCGCGACGAAGCGCCGCGTCTTCCGGGGGCTGTTGTAGTGGATCGCGCGCGCCACGAGCTCTTTGCCGGTGCCGTTTTCGCCCTGGATGAGCACGGTGGCCTCGGAATCCACCACGTGATCGAGGATCCCGTACAGCTCCTGCATCGCCTCGGAGCGGCCCACGATGCTGTCGTAGCTGTACCGGGTAGCGAACGGCTTTTCGATGTCGGTGGCCGGGCGACGGCGGCCCGCCGGGGCATGACTCGCGATGGCGTCCGCGGCCTCGTTGAGGAGGAGGCGCAGCGTCTCGAGCTCACCCTCGCCCATCAGTTGCGCGCCCAGCGGCCTACTCGGCGCGTCCGCGTCGGCGAGCCCGCCGCACAAAAGCGTCCCCACGAGCTCTCCTCGCGCCCGGATCGGCACCGCGAGCTCCGCCATCCCCGCATGACAGGGGGCTTTGAGCTCCGCGTCGCCCCGCACGCCTGCGCGCGCCATCGCGCGGGCGTGGCGCGCACACGCCTCGCTGCCGCCCGGGCGAGCCTGGACCTCGGCGCAGGCCCGCGCACGCGGCG
>SLNH01000178.1 GCA_007133195.1 Nannocystineae bacterium
ATCGCCACCGTTATCGCCACCGTTATCGCCACCGTTATCGCCACCGTTATCGCCACCGTTATCGCCACCGTTATCGCCACCGTCACCGTCTTGCTCACCGTCCTGCGCCGGGCCGAACTCCGTCGGCTGGAAATTCACGATCTCGCCCGGCTCCGCCTCGAGGAGCGCCGGGTGGAGGATGCCGCGCCTGTCGCGCACGCGCACGCTGTACTCGAGCACCATGCGGCGGTCGGCGGAAAGCTCGGTGGAAAACCCCACCAACCCGGCGAACGCCTCCTCGGGGATCTCCGGGCCGCCGCCAGCGGGTTCGAAGGCCTCCAAATGGACCTCACGGCTCAGGATCGCGGCGAACGCGTGCAGGCCGCCGCGGCTCATGCGCTCGAGCGCGAGGGCGCCTTGGGCGGTGGCTGCCTCGCGAATCACACCCGAGATGCTCTCGCCGCCCGGGACATCGATCGGCGAGCCGCCGAGCAGGGGAGGGGGCTCCTCGTCTTCGTCGGGATCGATGACGAAGTTGTCCGGCACGTACGTGTACCATTCGTTGCTCGCGTCGATGTGGACGTACGCCGTGCCCGGCTGCTCGGTGAGGTTCGTGAGTGTGTAGTGGATCGAGACGTCGAGGTCGTCGCGCCGAACATACGGAACGTCCACGCCGAGCTCCGCCGCGAGCTCCGCGCGCTCCTCGGCGTCCTCGGCAGACTCCGGCTCGATCGGCAAGACGATGTCGTGCGTCGACAGGCTCGGCTCCACGTCGTCGCCCGCCTCGATCGCGACGGGCGGAGCGATGTACTGCGGATCGGAGCTGCAGGCGGGGATGGCGAATAGGATCGCCAGCATCATGGCGCGGCGGGAGGTCATTGCTGGTTGAATATGAACGGGAATGAGTTTACGAGCGCCGTTTGCCCGCCGCGCGGCGACGGAAACTGCATCTGCTGCACCTGGCGCACGATGCAGTCCTCCACGGGGCCGTGGTTAACGGAGCTCTGGCGCACTCGAGCCCCGGTCACGTTTCCGCCCGGCCCGATCTCCCACCGCATGACGATGCGACCGCCGAGATTCGGGTGGCGCTGGAGTTGGCGCTCGTAGCACGCGCGTATCGCGTTTTGGCGCGATCTGACCACGCGGTTTATCTCCTCCGCCGTGAGCCCGCCGAAATCGCCGCTCGGGTTTTCCGTCCGCACGTTGACCTCGACCTCCTCCTCTTCGCCGCCGCCGCCGGCGCCGCCGCGGGCCTGCCGCGGCTCCCCGGTGTCTAGGTCCCCGCGCGAGACGGTGTCGCCGTGGGCGCCGTCACCCGATTGGCCAGGATTTTGTCCGCGCGTCGTGCTCGCGCCGTCGCCCGGCTGGCCCGGGCCCGCCACCTCCATGTCGTCGAGCTGGTCGAGGGCGTCATCGAGCCGATCGGTGGCCGTGGCGTCGGCCACGCGCGCCATCGTCTCGCGGCTCTCGTCGGTGAGAAGGCCGCGGCGCACCTCGGCCGGTACCTCTCGCTCCGGGGCCGCCTCCTCCGGCGGCGAGCGCGGCGCCCGTGCGCTGCGCGGCGGCGGCGAATCCGCGGGCTCGCTCGCCTCCGCGTCGTCCTCGGCCGCTTCCGCGCGCTCGGCGGCCTCGTCACTCTCGGCGTCTTCGTCGCCCGCCTCGGCGCTCGCGGCGATCGTGACGGGCTCTGGCTCGGGCCGATCGACCAGGTATTCGGCGATGAGCTGCCGGCCGGTCGGCGGCCCCTCGTCGCCGCACATCTGCATCGGAAACAAGATGAGGAAAAAGCTCGCGAGCGTAATCGCGAACGCCGGCCACAATAGCTCGGTGTCGCGCAGGCGGGCCCGCCCGAGCTTGGCGTCGGCCTCGGTGAAGTGGAAAAAAACGATGTGATTGCCGGCGCCGTCTACGTGGATCACACCCCAGTCGCCCGGCCTGACATCGACGTAGCGCGTGTCTCCGGGGGTCGTGCCGGGCTCGGGATCCGAGGCCAAAAGTTCGGCCACATCGAGTGTCTCGCCCCGAGCGCACAGGGTGCCGGCCATGCCCGGCACGAGCGCGACCACGGCGCCCTCGCGCGTGGGCCGAACGAGCGGAAATTTGGGCTCGAGGTCGAAGTCGGGGGTTAGGAAGGTGGCGTCGTTGCGGGGGCCGATCGTGATCGGGCGTCTCCCTTTGACGAGGACGTCGGCCTGGACCGCGCCATCCCACACGTAGCTCGCCCGGAGCCTTCGCCTGCGCCGCCCGCCCCCGGCGGAGCCCGCGTCCCGCCCGCCTTTGCTCACAGGCTCTCCTCGTCCACCGAGCGCATCATTTCGGGCAAAAACGACCGCCGCTCGAGAGACGCCTGCCGGAGCTCGTCCCGCGCGCGGTCGAGGAAATACAGAAGCTGAGGTGTGCGGAGCTGTCCGCCGATGTCGATGGCATCGAAGTCGAAGACCTGGCGGTCCTGGTCGGCCGGGCCGCCGCCGTCGCCTGCCGCGCCAGCCCCGGGTTCGCCTCCCTCGTCCTCGGCCTGCGGACCGTCCCCGGCGCTTGCGTCCTCGGCGTGCGCATGGGGGCTTCCCGCCGCGAGCGCGAGCGCGAGGGCGACGGCGGCGAGGAGGGCGAGGGCAAACCGATAAGATGGCCGTGGCCCGGCGCGACCTTGCAGCACACCGGCGCGCTCGGCGTCCGTCGCGTGCGGGGCGCGGTGTTGGGGGCGCGAGCCCACAGTGGAATGCGGAGGTCGGGGGCTCAAAACCTTAGCTCCTCGCGGCGGCTCTCGGCTTCCGCGCGCTTGGGGTGATCGCTGGGGGCGTCTTGCAGGTAGCGATCCAAGGCTTTCGAGCCGGCCTCCATGTCCATGTTGAAATCCAACTCGAGCACCGCGAGGTTGTAAAGGGCGTCGCTGCGGGCGGCGTGGGTGGGTGGCGCGTCTCTGACGACCTCCTCCCACACTTCGCGCGCGCCATCGAGATCTTGGCTGCCGCGCAGCCCGACTCCCAGAGCCACCCGGGCGTCGAAGTCGTCGGGGCTTTGGGCGAGGACCGCTTCGAGCTCGGCGGCGCCGGCCTCGTAGTCGCCCGCGTCGAGCAGCACGCCGGCCTTGTTGAAGCGGGCGTCTAGGTCGTCGGGGTCCAGGGCGCTCGCGCGATCGAACAGGTCGAAGGCGCGCTGATCGTCGCCGCGCCGGAGGTGGACGAGGGCCAGGGCGTTGTGCGCGGCGGCGCTGCCTTCGTCGAGCTCGATCGCCTGCTCGAGGACGAGCTCGGCGAGCTCGCTCCGCTCTTGCGCGTGATAGACCAGGCCGAGCTGGACGTAGATCTCGGCGTCGGCGCCCGCTTCGCGGAGGTAGCGGCGTATGGCGGCGATCGCGTCTTCGTAGCGCCGCGCTTCCCGGAGGAGCGAGACGAGCCTGGTAGCGGCCCGAAGGTCGTCCGGCCTCCTGTCGAACAGTGCCTCATAGTCGGCGAGCGCGCCGCGCACATCGCCGCCGCGGCGGCGAGCCTCGGCGCGTCCCAGGCGCGAGGGGCCGTGGCTGGAGCGGATGTCCAAGGCCTCGGTGAACGCGCGCTCGGCGGCGGCCGGCTGGCCGCGGCGAAGCTCGAGCGATGCCAAATTGTGCCAACCCTCCCAAAACATCGGATCGATCGCCACGGCGGCTTCGAAGCGCTGCGCCGCGCGCTCGGGAGCGTCTTCGCCTCCGCTCTCCAGGATGCCGAGGGCCGCTTCGTGCTCGGCGCGCGCAGCGGGGTCGACCTCGGGCAAATCGCGGGCATCCTCGGGAGCCACGTCGCGGCCGCCGCACGCGACCGCGGTGACGATGGCCGCGGTGAACAGGTAGCCAGGTAGGCGGCTCATGCCCATCTTCGAAGCCCCGCCACCCAAGCGAAGCGGGAGGACGCCGCCGGCGGTGATGGATCGCGCGTCGGGCGATGGGAGATTTTTGAGATCGGCTCTACTCATGGCCACGGCGGTGCACCTCGTGCACAAGCTCGATTTCTGGCGTCCTGTCGCCGACCCGCTCGCGGGCCCTGGCTTCGTTTTCGGGGGGGAACTGGCTCGGCGCCATCCGGCCGAGCGCCTCTCGGAGCCGGGAGGTGAACTCGTTGTAGACCCCCATGTCGATCGCGCGGCGATAACCCCGCGAGTAGAGCTCGATGGCTCGCTCTTCGATATCGATGACGTAGACGTCGAGCTCCTGGCGATAGACCTCGGCCTGTTCCTCGCTCAGCCCCTCGGGGGCCGACGCGTCTCGGAGCGAGCCGGCGTACTCGTCGAACACGCTGCCGATGCGAAACAGCGCGGCGGTGGCCCAGCTCGGCTCGCCGTATTCGACGACGTCCAGGTAAATGTCCTGCGCCTGCTCGAGCAGGGCGGTCTTCCGATCGAGCGTGCGCCGCAGCGCGCCGGGCTCGACGTCCAGGCCGATGGCCTCGTACTCGCGGTACAGAAGCTCTCCCTGCAAGTAGCGCGCTTCGGCGGCGAAGCGGCGCTCCTCCTCCGGCTCGCCGCCCCGCTCATAGGCGCGGAGCGCGCCCCGCAGATTGCGCTCGGCGCGGGCCTCTCGGCCGTGCTCGAGGGCCGCGCGGGCGGCGCGGACGCGGGCTTCCACCGCGTGCGCGCCGCGCGGGAAGCGATCGATATACGACCGAAACGCGCGGAACGCCTGCCCGGCATCGCCGGCCTGTTCGTGGACGACGCCGACGCGGAAGGCCACCTCCTCGGCGTCGCTGCGCCGCCGGTAGCGCTCCGCGTAGGTCTCGTAGTGCTCGATGGCTCGCTCGGTCTGGCCGAGCGCCTGCCGGAGCACCCCGGCGTTGAACAGGGCATCGGCGCCTTGCTCTCCCTGGGGAAACGCCTCGGCGACGCGCTCGTACGTCGCCGCCGACCTATCGAAGTAGGCGAACGTCTCGTAGACCTGAGCCGCTGAGAATCCAGCCTCCTCGGCGAGCTCGGACGATGGGTAGTCTTCGAGCACCTGTGCGTAGACCGCGGCCGCCTCCTCTGGCTCCCTGGCGCGCTCGAGCATGACGGCGGCGTTTTGAAGCGCCTCGGGTGCCGCGTCGTGCTCGGGGAACTCGGCCGGCACCCGCAGGTAGCGGTGAGCGGCGCGCTCATAGAATCCGCCCTCGCCGTAGGCCTCGCCATTTCGAAACATCGCCTCGACGATGAGGCCGCCCAGCCGCTCCTTTTGCGCCGGCTCCGCGAACGCCTCGGCCCCCTTGAGCCGGCGGGCCCAGGACTCGATGTTTTCGTAGTCCTCCGAGCGCCTGAGCGCCTCGAGGATGCGATCGCCGGCCGGGCCGGCGTTTTCGTCGTCGGGGTGCTCGGTGACGATGACGCCGAAGCGCTTCACGGCCTCGTCGTAGTCGCCGTAGTCGTAAAACAACATCCCGTTTCGGAACACCACCTCCACGATGTCGGGATCGTCGGGAAACAGCGTGGCGTACAAATCCGTGGCCGCCGCGAACTTGCGGTCGGCCGGCAAAAGGTCGCGCTCCCCTGGCTCGGGGAGGTCGTCCGGCCGCAGGCGCTCGAAGGCGTTCATGGCCCGAAGGAGCGCGTCGCGGTGGTAGTCGCCCACCGGCGTCGAGCGGCCCACGGCCAGGTACTGGTCTCCCGCGCGCTCGTAGTCCTCCATCTTGAAGTAGAGGATCTCGGCGCGCAGAAACCGGATCTCCGCGGCGTTTTCGTGCTCGCCAAACCGCTCGAGGTAGCCTTCGTAGGCGCGGGCGGCGAGCTGGTAGCGCGACTCGTCGGGGCGTCCGGCGCGCTCTTCGTGATCCTGCGCCTCGGCGTGCAGCGTCTTGCCGAGGGTGCGAAGGAGATCTTCGCTCTCCTCCAGCTCGCGCTCGCGGACGGCCGGATCGCGCTGGGCCTCGTCCCACCTCGAGCCCGGCCCGTAGTCGCGCGAGAGCGTCTCGGCGGCGGTGACGGCGTCGCTGAAGCTGAGCGCGGCGACATGGTTATCGATGACCTTTCGCTGATAGCCCGCCGCGTCTCGATGGCTGGGATCGAGCTCGATCAAAAAACGATAGGCCTCGACCGACCGCTCGTAGCTCGCCTGATCGTAAAACATTTCCGCGAGGCGGATGAGGACCTCGCGCGAGTACTGACGGCCCCCGATCGAAGCCATGAACTCGTAGGCGTCGCGAGCAGTAACCGCTTCGTCCTCCGTGAACACGAGCGCGAGGTAATCCAGCGCCTCGTCGCGCAGGCGCGTGGCACGCGCGCGCTGGCGCTGGGATTCGGCCTGCGCGCGGTCGGCCAAGGCGAGCACCTCCTTGAAGCGCTCCGCCGCGCGCTCGCTGTCGCCGAGCTGCCAGTCGCACCAGGCGGCCTTGAACAGCGCGAGGTCGTAGGTGCCGCTTTGTGGGTAGTCGAGGACTCGTTCGTAGGCGCCGCGCGCGGGCTCCCAGTCGCCGCCGGCAAACGCTGCTTCCCCGATCATCATCCACGCGTCGGGGACGAGCGGCGAGCGCGGGAAGTCCGCAATGAGCGCGTCGAGCCGGTCTCGCGCCACCTGTTGTCGCCCCCCCTCCTGGGCCGCGAACGCGGCGAGGTACAAGACGAGGTCCGTTCGGCGGAAGTCGGGATGGTCCTCGAGGAGCGTGGCGAAAAGCTCCTCCGCCTCGCGCAGATCGAGCTCCGGCTCGGCCGGCTCGTCGCGGCACGAGTCGGGCTCGTGGCGGCATCGTTCGAGCGCGCGGTCGCGCTCGGCCATGGCTTCGAGGTAGGTGTGGCGCGCTTGCTCCCAGACGAGCTCGCCGAGCTTGAACAAGGCCTCGGCGCGGCCGTCGCCGGTCGGCTCACCATCCAAAAAGGAGCGGAGCAGGCCGATGGCTCGGCTGCGCTTTCCCTCGACGCGCGCTTCCGTCGACTCGAGGCGCTCCTTTAAAACCTCGGGCAACTCGGGCCGCTCGGGCGCGGGCGGCCGGCCCCGGACGTACAGATCGCGCGCGGCCCCGCGATCGATTTCGACCTCTCGCTCGCGAATCTCCCCGCGCGCCTCCCCCGCGAGCGCGAGCGCGAGCGCGACGGGCGCGATGAGCAGCGACGAGAGCGCGCGCTTGGGCCTCACCGCCACCCCTCGTACTCGTCGGCCCAGTACTCGCCCTCGAAGGGCCAGTACTCCTCGTCTTCGCCTATGTAGCCCTGTTCCCACATCTTGCCGTGGAGCTCGGGTGGAAACCGCCCCGCGGCGAGATCCTGGACCTCGATCTCGAGCTCGCGCTTTTGCCCGATCACCGTGTCGATGCGGCCGAGCTCTGCGCGATCGAGGATCCGGCGGACATCGGCGTAAAGCGACGCCACCGACGCGCGGGCCGACTCGTCGGCGGCCTGTTCGAGCTCCTCGAGGAGCTCGGCGCTCTCGGTCTCGAGATCGCGGGACCGCGCGATGTCGGCGCGCAAAAGCGGGGCGAGGCCCGGCGCATTCGCCTCGTCGTCGATGCTCTCGTCCGCCGCGCGCGCCGCGCCCTCCGCGCGCTCGATCAGCTCCTTTACGTCGGCCTCGAGCGCGGCCAGATGCTCGGCCTCGGCCCTGGCCTCGTCGTCGCCGACGGTGCCGTCTCGGGTGGCGCGGCGGAGCTCGGCGCGCGCTGACTCGACCTGGTCGCCGAGTCGGCGGGCGTCTTCGAGGAGGTCGCCGGCGCGAGCCAGCTCCGCCTCGGCGAAGCTCGGCTCCTTTGCGACACGAGCCACGTCCGTCTCGGCGCTCTGATGGGCGAGGGCGCGCCAGGTGCGCGTGACGGACGACGAGGTCATCGCCGCCGCGCGCAGGCCGGTCATCGCGCCGTGCAGCCTGACGAACCCCGGGTCGAGGCGGAGCAGGGCCAGCGCGCGATCCGTGGCGTCCTCTGGGTCCCGCGCGATGGGCCGAGGCGGATCGTCGTCGCCCGCCGGCCCGCGGCCGGCGTCCCAGCGCGCGAGCGCTCGCGACAGCAGAACGCGCCGCCTGTCTGGATTCTCGCGCAGGGTGGAGAGCTCTTCGGCCACCGGCTCCAGCTCGGCGATGAGGTCCTCGAAGATCGCCTCGGCGCCCTCGAACTCGCAGCTCGCCAGCGCGATGTAACCCGACAGGAGCATGGCCTCCGGGACGAGCGAGGACCCGGGGAAGACGTCTAGGAACTCGTCGATGAGCCAGCGCGCCGTCGCGAGCTCGCGCTTTTGGTACATCGACCAAGCGGCCTCGAACAGCGCGTCCTCGAGGCTGGCGGCGTCTTGGGGAACTTGGAAATAGTGGTAGTAGGCGTCGTCGTATTCGCCGAGCTCGTGGGCGATTCTGCCGAGCCCTAGCCGCGCTAGATCGCGGATCTCGAAGTAGCGCTCGTCGACGGCGAACGTGACGACATCGTCGCTGGGACTGTCGGCTACCTCGCACAGTGACTCGGCCGCGGTCTCAAGCCGGCCCTGGCGCACGTGCAATACGCCCCGCAAGTACAGCGCGGCGGCGCGAAGCCGGCTTTCGCGCCCCACGCGCTCCAGCGCGCGCTCGGCCTCGGCGAGCTCGCCCGCGGCGTAGTGGGCGCGCCCGCGCAGGTAGTCGCGCTCGCCCGCGACGAGCGGGGAGGGCGCCTGCTCGCCGGCCGCCTGTTCGATGCGCGCCAAGACGTCGTGGTAGGCGCGCGTCTCGAGCGCGATGTTCACCGCCGTGCGATGCGCCGGGGCGTAGTAGAGCGAATCCGGCCCGCGCTCGATGGCGCGCATCATGTAGTCCAGCGCCGATTCGTAAGCGCCGGCTGCCTCCAGCGCGACGCCGAGCGTATACTCGGCGTTTTTGTATTCCACCATGTCGTCGAAGATCTCGAAGGCCGGGGACTCGACCACGTTGTAGAGCACGACGGCAGACGACATGGGATCGCCCTGCCGAAGCAGGGTCTCGGCGCGGGAGAGCTCGGCCGACAGCTGATCGCGGCTGCCCTCGGCCACGTCGATGAGGCCCGCGCCCTCGAGCGCGCGCAGGTATTCACCGATGTCACCGCCCGCCGCGCGTGCCTCGCCGGTATCCGGCGGGGCGCCCTCGGCCTTCTCGGCGCGGGCGGCCGCGGGCAAAGCGAGCGCGAGCGCCAAGGTGACCGCCCAGACCCGCGTTCGGCTCTCCGTCGGCGTCGACGTGCTCACGTTCCCCCGTCCGTGTGGCCGGCCTGGGTCGCCTCACGGGGCTCGCTGTCGACCTCCACGTCGAGGGCGAGCTCGTAGGAGCCCGATTGCGATCGATCCCACTCGTAGCCGATGTCGCCGTCGTCGCCTGCCTCGGCGCGCACCGTCACCCGCTTGCCCCGAGGCGCCACCACCGTGAACGTGTGCTCGCTCGCGGTCTCGAACCGCGGATCGTCGTCGTGGGTCGCTTTTACCGCCACGGTGAGGCGATGCGGCCCGGGCGCGACGAACCCCTCGAAGCGGGGCGCCCGATCGTCCGCGATGTCGCCCGTGGAGTCCTCGTAAATCGTGGCGCCGTTTAGCCGAATCGTCGCGCCGGTCGGGGACACGAAGCGATCGCTCGGAAAGTCTAGGTGGACGCGGAGCTCCGTCGAATACAGCGCGCTCGCGACCGCCTGCGCCCGCGCCTGGGACTCGAACAGCCGATCGCGGAGCTCGAGGTAGCGCTCGCGAAGCTCGTCGATGTCGACGTCGTCCGCGCCCTCCGCGTCGCCTGCCGGGTCGGCTGAATCCGGCGCGGTAGCCTCTGGTTCGGTGGTGGCCTCGTCGTCGCCCCTGGTGTCACCCTCGTCGTCGCCTCCGGGGGCTTCGCCCGGGGCCGCGCCCGGATCCTCCCTGGGGTCGCCGTCGTCCGCCTCGCCGGGCTGTTGGCCGGTCACCGGCGACAGCGGCCAGAAAACGAGCCCGATGGCGAGCGCTGGGGCCAGATTTCGCGCGAGGATGCGGAATCGTCGTTTGGTCGATCGTCGTGTCATCAGTTTCGAAAGGGCAGAAACGTCGAGAGCCCGAGCGTGAGCGAAACGTCGTTGACCCAGAAGCTCGACTCGAGGAGCTGCTGGCGGTGGATGTGATCGCGCGCGTCGAAACGCAGCGCGAAGGCCTCGGAGAGAAACAGCTTCACCCCGGCGCCTGCGACGCCGGTGAGGCCGCGGGCGGTGGGCGCGTCGATCACCCCGAACCCGGCGCCGAGGTTTATGTCGAACCGCATGACCTCGCCGCCGAGGCGAAACTTGCCGTACACCGGGGACCACACGAGGAGAGACTCGCCGAAAACCACGCGCTCTCGCTCGCCGCCCACGACGTCCGCGCGTCCGTCCTGCGCGGCGCTGAGCAGGCTCGCGTCGGCGTAGGTGAGGCCGCCGGTGATCTCCAGCGCCGTGGTCTCCGTCATGTGATAGGTGTAGGCAGCGTTTGCGAGGTAGGTCCCCGCGTACAGGTCAGAGACGTAGTAGCCGCCGCCGGCGCTCAGCTCGTGCCGCGCCTGTTTGACGTACAGGCGCGGCGTGGCGCCCCGCCGCCTTCGCTCGGCGGCGAGCCGATCGGCGATGACGGCGTCGATGCAAGCGCCCGTCGTCCCGAACGCGTGTTCCTCCTCGTCGTCTGCGGCGTCACTTCGGGTGCCGTGATCCCGACCGGGCTGGGGGGCAGTGGCTGTGGGGCCTTCCGCCGGCTCGCCGACCGCGGCCTGCGCCTCGGGCGCGCGCTCCGCTCGCGCGTCGGCGGGCTCATCGGAGGCAGCGCACGGGTTTTGCGCCCTGTCTGCCTCGCCGCGGGCCGCGTCCGGCAGCGCAGCCAGCGCGATCGCGGCGCACACGAGCCCTACCAGGCGCTGGGAAACCAAAGCGACATCCCTCCTGTGGCGACGATGTTGTGACTGAGCGCAGTCTGCCCGGCCGCGCCTTGCAGCGCCGCGACATCGCGAAGGTCGAACCGCAGTGTGAGCCACGAGGTGGTAAACAGCTCGAGCGCGGCGCCAGCGGCGATCGCCGCGCCCTGGCTCGTGTCGTGAACGAGCCTACCGGCCCCCGCGAGGAGGTGGAGGTCTGCGTGCACGATGCGCTCGCTACCCATGCGGAGCTTCGCGTGAATCGGCGAAAAGCTCACCCCGCCCAAGACCAGCACGCCGAGGTCGTCGCCGACGGCATCGTCCCCGAAGAACGTGCCGAGGGGCTCCTCCAGGTCGAGCGTTATCGGCATCACGTCGACGCTCGACCAAAGCCCCAAACGCTCCGTCGCATACACGGTGAGCTCGCCGCCGTACGTGTAGGACGAGGACATGAGATCGCCGGCGAACAGGCCGCCTCGAGGCGCGAGGGCGACGCGTCCGCGCTTTTGGAACTCGCGCACTTGCACCCCACGACGCTCGGGGCGCTCGCCGAGCTGCTCGGCGATTCCGGCTTCTTCGCACGACGGCGGCGGGCGATCGGAGGGTCTTTCTGCCGCGGCGCCCGCCGGCGAAAGCGCGACTGCGCCGGCGACGACGAGCGCTAAGAGACACTGGGGCGCTTTGGCCGCACGGAAGCGGCGCGACGAGCGGGACACGACCCAAAGGCTACTTCGCCCGCAGACAAGCGGTCAATTCGCACCTGCTCGGTCCCCGGTATATTCTGGCTGGCAGGCATGAGCCACCTCGCCCGTACGCGCGTCCAGCCGGACAAGGAGACCCCGGCAGTCAGCCTTCGCCGGTGCAAGCTCGTGGTCTTGAAGGGGCCAGAGCGCGGGCGCGAGCAGGTGGTGTCGAGCGACGTCATCCGCGTGGGCAAAGCGCCCGACAGCGATCTCGTGATCACCGACGAGACGGTCTCGCGCGCCCACTTTGAGATCGTTCGCGACGCCAAGGGCTATCTCGTTCGCGATCTGGGATCGACGAACGGCACGTATCTGGACGGGGCCGAGATCCGGGAGGCCTACATCCGCGCCGGCTCGATCATCGGCGCCGGCGCGGCGGAGATGAAGTTTTCGCCCTACGAGGAGCGCATCGAGATCCTGCCCTCGGAGTCGTCCGAGCTCGGCGGCATGGTGGGTTCGTCGTCGGCCATGCGCTCGATTTTCGGCCTCATCGAGCGGATCGCCAAAACCGACGCGACCGTGCTCATCGAGGGGGAGACCGGAACCGGCAAGGATCTCATCGCGCGGACGCTCCACGAGTACTCGCGACGGTCCGAGGGGCCCTTCGTGGTCGTAGACTGCGGCGCCGTCGCGGGCGCGCTCATCGAGAGCGAGCTATTCGGCCACGAGCGCGGGGCGTTTACGGGCGCGAGCGCCGCGAGACAAGGAGCGTTCGAGCTCGCCGACGGCGGCACCGTGTTCCTCGACGAGATCGGAGAGCTGGCCCTCGACCTGCAGCCCCGGCTTTTGCGGGTGCTCGAGCAGCGCGAGATCCGCCGCGTCGGCGGCTCCAAGCCGATGAAGGTGGACCTTCGGGTCGTGGCGGCTACGCGCAAGGACCTGAGGAGCGAGGTCGAAAAGGGCAAGTTCCGCGAGGATCTGTACTTCCGGCTCCACGTCGTGCCGATCACCTCACCGCCGCTCCGCGAGCGCCGCGGCGACATCCCTGAGCTCGCGCGCCGATTCGTCCGCGAGCTCGCGCCGGACGCGGGGGAGGCCTTTTCCGAGGAGACGCTGGCGGCCCTTGCGAGTCACGACTGGCCGGGCAACGTGCGCGAGCTGCGCAATGTCATCGAGCGGGCGCTCGCGCTGGGATCCGATCCGGCGAGGCTCGTGGCCCCTTCGGGCGGTGCGCTCCGGGTAGACGCAGGGGCCGACGACAAGGCGCAGCTCTCGTTTACCCCGGGCCTGTCCTACCGAGAGCACAAGGAGCAGTGGAACGAGGTGTTCGAGCGCGCGTTTTTGACGTGGCTGCTCGAGCGCGCCGAGGGAAACGTTTCGAAGGCCGCGCGCGAGGCGGACATGGACCGCAAGTACTTACATAAGCTCTTGCAGAAGTACGAGATCGGCGGCGACCGAGGCGGCTAGTGCCTCCTGGGTAAGTGCATCGAATGTCGGGTGGAGTACGAGCGGCGCGTCTTTGGCGCGCGCCGCTTTACGCCGATGGGTGGGGCCCGTATTCTCGCGCCGTGCGGCTCGCCCCGGCGATCGCTCTCATCGCGGTCTTCCCAATGCTTTGGTCCGCCGCGGCGTCCGCGGAGGGCAGCGCCTGGTTTCGGACGGGTCCGTATCTGCAGCGGCCGGCCCCGGGGACGGTCGAGATCCGGTGGGAGGGACGGCGCGCGCGGGATGCCGAGGTGCGCCTCGAAGGCCGCGAAGACGTCCGGCGCGTAAAGGCCGCGCCGCGCCAGGCGATCCGGCTGGATGACCTCGAGCCGGGCGAGCGCTACGGCTACGAGGTGAGGACCGACGACGCCGTCGCGCGCGGCGAGATCCGCACGGCGCCGCCGCCCGAAGGCACGATCTCGTTCGCGGTCATGGGCAACACGCGGAGCGACGCGCGGGTGCAAGCCCTGTTGGCCGCGAGCCTGCGCACCGAGGATCCTGACTTCCTCCTCGGCACGGGCAATCTGGTGAGCGACGGGCTGAGCGCGCACGAATGGACGCGGTTTTTCGACCTCGGTCGCGAGGTCCTCGCCTCGGCGCCCATCTTCCCCGCCATCGGAACGAACGACCGGCAGGGCGAGCGGCGGAGCGCCGATCACTTCGACGGTTTTTTCTCCCTACCCGGCGAGCCCGGAGACGAATCGGTATCGCGCCACTACGCGTTTTCCTACGGCCCCGCGCGGATCGTGGTGCTCGACTCGACCACCGACGCCGCCGGGATCGAGGCGCAGACGAGTTGGCTAGAAAACGAGCTCAGCGAGGCGCGCGCGGACGAGGCCGCGCGTCACATCTTCGTGGCCACCCACCACGCGCCGCTGTCGGTGGGGCTCGGGGGCGGCGATGAGCGCGTCCGAAACGCGTGGATGCCTCTGTTCGAGGAGTTCGAGGTAGACGCGGTGTTCTCCGGCCACGATCACGCCTACGCCCGCGCCGAGTCCGGGGGCGTGCGTTACTTCGTCACCGGTGGCGGAGGCGCGCCCCTGTATTCGCGTAGCTCGGACCCGGACGAAAAGTCGGCGGAGACGACGGCCCACTTCGAGTCGGTCCATCATTACCTGCGCGTGGATGTGGCGGCGGGGCTTGCCCAGGTCACGGCCCGCCGCTTGGACGGCACGCTCATCGAGTCCGTTCGCTGGGGCGAAAACGAGCCGCCGGGGCCAGACCTCGCGGCTGCCATGGACAGGTTTTCCGAGCCGCCGCCAGCCGGCGCTCCGCCGGCCGACGATCTGGCCGTGACCGACGAGAGCGAGGTCCCGAAAGGCCCGCTCCGCCTCGAGTTCCTCGGCCTCGCGCTCGCCGTCGTCGGCGGCGGTGTGTTCGCTTGGTCGTTGCGCCGGGGCGGGGCCACGGCGCCTTGACCGGCGAAAAAACCGAGCCGCCGGTATTTACACCACCGGAGCTGGGGGCTCGTCGTCGACGAGCACGTGCTCGAGCCGCGCCTTGAGCTCCGCGAACGCGTCTCGCGCACGTGCCTCGTCGAGGCTCTCCACGGTGACGATCACCTTGAAGTCGCGAGCGTCCTCGCGCGGGTAGCTGCCGAGCTTGACCTCGGGAAAGCGCTCCACCACCTCGCTCAGGTGGCGCGCCAAGTCGCTCTCGTCGCCGCTGCAGTAAAGCCGGCCGAGCGAAAACGGCTCGCCGCGAAACTGCTGGCGGATGGCGAGGAACTTTCTTTGAAAGATCGAGGGTACGCCCGGCAGGATGTAGACGTTTTCGAACGCCACCACGGGCCAGGTCGCTCCGTCGCCGAACACGAGCCTCGCGCCGTCGGGCACCTCGGCGAACCGCAGGTGGGCCTCGGTCAGGCTTTCGCCCATGTAGTCCCGGAGGGTCGCCTCGAGCTCTGGGTGGCGGACGACGCGCGTCGCGAATCCGCGGGCGATGCCGGCCATGGTGATATCATCGTGGGTGGGCCCCACGCCGCCGGAGGTGAACACGTAGTCGAACCGCTCGGCGAAGTCGCGCACGGTGCCCGCGATGTCGGCCACCTCGTCAGGGATGATCGCGACCCGACGCAGGCTCACGCCGAGCGGCCGAAGCTGGCCGATCAGAAACGGTGCGTTTTCGTCGGCAAACTTCCCCGAGAGAATCTCGTCGCCAATGATCACGATACCCGCCGACTTCGCCATCGCCGAGCGACTTTAGCACCGCTCCGGTCGCCGCGCCGCGCCCGCGGGCGCCCGAAGCAGGCCTGCCCGGGAGCGCGAGGCGCCCTCTCACCGGGCGAGCGCGGCAGCCATGGTTGGTGGCGGCGCATGCCTGCGAGGGCCCTTCGCCGCGCTTTACAACCGCGGCCCGGTGGACTAGAAAGGCGGCGGCTCATGGATCTCCTCCTACGCGGCGGCCGGGTGATCGACCCCTCGGGCGGTCCCGATCGCGCCGTGGACGCGGCGCACGATGTTCTCATTCGCGAGGGCCGTATCGCGGAGATCGGCGCGGGGCTCGCGGCCCCTGCCGGCGGGCGAGCGGTTGATGTGAAAGACCGCCTCGTGGTGCCCGGTCTCGTGGACCTTCACGTCCACCTGCGCGAGCCGGGGCAGGAGTACAAAGAGGACATCGAGTCGGGGACGAAAGCGGGCGCCGCCGGCGGGTTTACCACCCTGTGCTGCATGCCGAATACCGATCCGGTCAACGACGGGCGGGCGGTCACCGAGCTCATCGCGCGCCGCGGCCGCGACGCCGGGTGGACGCGGGTCCGCCCCATCGGCGCGATCTCGCGGGGGCTCGAGGGGCGCGCGCTCGCGGAGTTCGGCGAGATGCGCGAGGCGGGCATCGTCGCCGTGTCCGACGACGGTCGCCCGGTCATGGACGCGGGGCTCATGCGGCGCGCGCTCGAGTACGCCCGGACGTTCGACCTCCCGGTGGTTCAGCACGCCGAGGACCTCGGCCTGTCGGCGGGCTTCGCGATGCACGAGGGGCCGGTATCCACCCGCCTCGGTCTTCAGGGCCAACCCTCGCCCGCGGAGTCGGTGATGGTGGCCCGCGACCTCGAACTCACAGAGCTCACCGGCGGCCGGTATCACGTGGCGCACGCTTCGGTGACGCGCACGGTGGAGCTCCTGCGCCAGGCGAAGCGAAAGGGACTGCGGGTCTCCGCCGAGGTCACCCCGCATCACCTCGCGCTCCTCGACGAGGCGTGCGGCGATTACGACACGAGCTGCAAGGTGGCTCCCCCGCTCCGCGCCGCGGTCGATCGCGACTCGCTGCGCGAGGGCTTGGCCGACGGCACCATCGACTGCATCGCCACGGATCACGCGCCGCATTCGAGCATCGAAAAGGACGTGGAGTTCGGCGCCGCCGCGTGCGGCATGATCGGCCTCGAGACCGCGCTTCCGATCGCGCTCGGGCTCGCGCGGGACGGAACGATTTCGCTGTCCCGGGCGATCGACGCGCTCACCCGTGCGCCGGCGCGTCTGTTTTCTCTCGAGCGCGAGGGGGTGGGCACTTTGTCGGTGGGCGCGCCCGCCGACGTGTGCGTGATCGATCCCGACGAGACTTGGATCGTGGACCGGGACAAGATGCGATCGCGAGCGCGGAATACGCCGTTTCACGGCCGTGAGATGACTGGCGCGGCGGTGCTCACGCTCATGGCCGGCCGCCCGACCTGGGATCCTCTGGAGGCTCTGTCATGAGTCATCGCGACGCGGTGCCCGACGCGGTAATCGTTCTCGAGTCCGGCCGCGTGCTGCCTGGCCGCGCGTTCGGCGCGCGCGACGAGCGGGTGGGGGAGGTGGTGTTCAACACCGCGATGGTGGGCTATCAGGAGGTGGTCAGCGATCCCTCTTACGCCGGGCAGATCGTGGTGATGACCGCGCCGCAGATCGGCAACACCGGGGTCAACGAAGATGACGACGAGGCCGGGATACCAGCCTGCGCGGGCCTCGTGGTCAAAGAGCTTTCGCCGCTGGCGTCGAATTGGCGCTCGCGGGGCGAGCTCGACGCGTACTTGCGCGAGCGGGGCGTCGCCGGCATCGAGGGCGTGGACACCCGCGCGCTCACCCGCGCGATCCGCGAGGGGGGCGCCCAGCGCGGGATCATCGCGACCGGTCGCGCCGGGGAGGGCGCCGCGGCCGAGCTCGCCGAGCGTGTGCGGAGCTCGCCGGCGATGGAGGGCCGAGATCTCGTCCGGGACGTGACGTGCGCCGAGCCCTACGGCTGGGACCGCCCCGGGTGGCGGGGCCCCGGGCAGGCAGGTGATCCTTTGCCGGCCGACTTGCACGTGGTCGCCTACGACTTCGGCATCAAGCGCAATATTCTCCGCGAGCTCCGCGATGCCGGCTGCCGGGTGACGGTCTTGCCCGCCCACGTGCCCGCGCGCGAGGCGCTCGCCATGGACGCCGACGGCTTCTTCCTCTCGAACGGCCCGGGCGATCCCGCAGCCGTGAGCTACGGCGTCGAGGCGGTCAAGGCGCTCATCGATTCGCGCCGGCCGGTCTTCGGGATCTGCCTCGGCCACCAGATTCTCGCGCTCGCGGCGGGGGCCGAGACGTTCAAGCTGCCGTTCGGTCACCACGGCGCCAACCATCCGGTCCAAGATCTCACCACCGGGAAGGTGGAGATCACGTCGCAAAACCACGGCTTTTCCGTGGCCGCGGGCTCGCTGCCGCGCGGGGTGACCTGCACCCACAAAAACCTTTACGACGACACGGTCGAGGGCATCCGGTTCGAGGACCGCCCGGTGTTCGGCGTGCAGTACCACCCGGAGGCGAGGCCGGGGCCGCGTGACGCGGGCTATCTTTTCGGTCGCTTTGTTCGCGCGATGCGCGAGCACAAAAGAGGCATCGGGTGATCGGCGGCGGCGAGGAAGATGATCTGGACGAGGCGCCGCACGGGGGGCGCGCCGTCCTCGCGCGGGTCATCGATGGGCTGATCGAACGTCACGGCCACGGCGACCGCGCCGCCGACGTGGCGCGGGCGCGGCGCGCCTTCGAGGACAGGCGAGGTCGGGTGACCGAGGACGCCGAGCTGTGGGAGCCGTGGACCCAGGCGTTTTTGGAGTGGTACGTGCTCGAGTATGTGCCTCCCGGGGCGGATGTGCCGCTCGCGGCTGGAGATCTGGCCTCCGAGCCGGACCCGCGGCGCGCGGCCGCCGTTCGAGCGTGGCTCACCTCCCACCGCAGCCTCGTCGAGATCAAGGCGCTCCGCGACGGGCGCGCCTGGGTGGTCGACGTGCTGGCCGGCGGCGCGTTCGCGGTGGCGGAACAGCGCCGCATGCACGGCGTATCGGCCGGTGACTTGGCCGAGGTGAGGCTCATCGGGTTCGAGGGCGACGTCTATTTCGGGCGGACTTTCTGCTACCACCCGGGCGCCGCCAAGGACGCGATCCACCGCCGGGCGGAGGCCATCTACGCGCAAGGGGGCGATCGCTTGAGCGTGCTCGACGCCTGCGCAGCGGCCCGACTGCGGAGCGAGCACTACCGCCACGTCGATCCCGCTCGGCTTTACGCGCGCGCGAGGGGGGCTACCGAGTCGTAGCGCCGCCTCGCCATGCCGCGCTGACCGCGAGCACCCGCGAACGGGCGAGGGCGGGGCCGTCGTTTACAGCCTGACGGGGCTCGGGCACGATAGAACTCGCGATGCAGGTGTCGCTGGATCCTCAGCTCGTTCGCGCGTTCGTCACCGTGGCGGAGGTGGGCAGCTTTACGCGCGCCGCGAGGCTCCTCGCGCTCACCCAGTCGGCGACCAGCCTGCAGGTCCAGCGTCTCGAGGAGCTCCTCGAGGCCGAGCTGCTCGTCCGCAGCCCGCGCGGCGCGCAGCTCACCGCGGCGGGCGAGGCGTTCATGGTCTACGCAAGGCGCATGCTCGCCCTGCAGGACGAGGCGGTCCGCAGCGTCCGGCAGGTCCCCGAGACCGACCGCATCCGCGTGGGGATGCCGGATGTCTATGCGATGCGCTATTTGCCGGACGTTTTGTCCCAGTTTGCCCAGCGCCACCCCGATGTGCATCCCGAGGTTCGCTGCGAGGTGAGCACCCGCCTGTTCGACGCCTTCGACGACGGGGCCCTCGACCTTTGCCTGGGCGTGCGGCACGAGCGGGTCGCGGCGGGCGCGGTGCTCGGCGAAGACGACATCGCGTGGGTGAGCGGGCCCGGGCTTTCGCTCGGGCCGAAGGATGCGGTCCCGCTCGCCCTGTATCCGGACTATTGCATCTTCCGGGCCCGCGGCCTGCGCGCCCTCGCCGACGCCGGTCGTTCTTGGCGCCTCGCGTACACGAGCGAGTCGAGCTCGGCCATCGACATCGCCGTGACCGAGGGATTCGCGGTGGCCATCAAGTCGCGGCGCACCATCCGCCCCGAATGGCGCGAGCTCGGCGACAAGGAGGGTATGCCGCCGCTTTCGCCCGTGGAAATCGAGCTCCGCCGGTCCCCGGCCACGGAGTCGCCGGCGCATCGCGCGCTCGCCGATCTGCTCGAGACCCGGGTCCGCGACGACCTCGCCCGGCCCCCCTCATCGCAAGATCGCCCGTCATCGTCCGATTGATAGATCTCATGGCCGGGCGAGCCCCGCGCTTGCTAAACACAGTGGATGCCCGAGCGCGACGATGTGATTGCTGGACTTCCCCGTGACGAAATTCTGGCCGGAAAGCGCCCCGGCGCGGGCCTCCCCGACACCGAGCCGCCGAGCGTCGATCCCCGCCGGCTTCGCGCCGAGCGCCTCTCGCGGGTGCGGGCGATGATGGCGGAGCAAGGCTACGCGGCGCTGCTTTTGTTCGATCCCAACAACCAGCGCTACGCCAGCGGCTCGCGCAACATGTTCGGGTACTTTTTGCGAAACTCCACCCGCTATCTGTACGTGCCCGCCGAGGGGCCGCTCATCCTGTTCGAATACCCGCAGAGCGCACACGTCTCCGAGGTCCTCGAGACCATCGGGGAGGTCCGAAGCTCCAAGGTCGTGTGGTCGTCGGTGCGCGGCGCCGACCGCGACACCGCGCGCCCGTTCGCCGAGGAGGTCGCCGACCTCGTGAAGGCCCACGCCGGCGGCGAGCGCCGCGTGGGGCTCGATCGCTGCTTTCACAGCCTCGCGCTCGCCCTGGGCGACGCGGGCCTCGAGGCGCTCGACTGCAACCAGGACATGATCCGAGCCCGGCGCGTGAAGACCGCGGACGAGATCGCGTGCCTCGAGCTCAGCATGGCCGCGTCCGAAGCGGCGGTGGCCGATCTCGCCGCCGCCATCCGCCCCGGGGTCACCGAACAGGAGCTGTTCGCCACCATGTACGGCCAGGTGATCGCGCGCGGCGGCGAGATGATCGAGACCAGGCTGTTGTCCTCGGGCCCGCGCACGAATCCGTGGTTCAACGAGGCCAGCGCCCGGCGGGTGCGCCCCGGCGAGCTCGTGGCCGTGGATACGGATACGATCGGCTGCTTCGGCTACTACTCGGACTTTTCGCGCACGTTTTTCTGCGGCCCCGGGCGGCCGACGGGCGAGCAAAAGACCCTCTACCGCATGGCCTTTGAGCAGGTCTCCCACAACGCGGCGCTCCTCGGCCCGGGCGTGGGCTTCCGAGAGGTGGCCGAGAAGGCGTGGACCATCCCCGATCGCTACGCCGAGCGCCGCTACACCTCGGTGGTGCACGGCTGCGGAATGCACGGCGAGGCGCCCTTCATCCCGCACCTTCGCGACTTCGATCGCTACGGCACAGAGGGCGTCCTCGAGCCCGGTATGGTGCTTTGCGTCGAGAGCTACATCGGCGAGGTCGGGGGGCGCGAGGGCGTCAAGCTCGAGGACGAGCTCGTGATCACCGAACGCGGCGCCGAGCGGATTTCGCGGTTTCCGTTCGACGATGCGCTGCTCGACCCGTCGGTTTGAGCGGCGCCCCGGCGTCCTGGCGACTTCGCCGGCTCGGGCCCGTGAAACGGCCACCGGTTACGGATTACAGTGGAGCGCGGGCGGGGCGAGTCCCCGCGAATCCCGCTTACCACGTCCATGACCGCGACCGACCACCCCCCGAAACTCGGCCCCCAGCGGGGCGCCGCCCGCCGCGGCGATGCGGCGGCGGACAAGGCGCCCGCCCTGTCCGCGCGCGGCGTAAGCAAGACCTACGCCTCGGGGCTCGTCGCCCTCGAGGGAATCGACCTAGACATCCAGCGCGGCGAGATCTTCGCTTTGCTCGGCCCCAACGGCGCGGGTAAGACCACCCTCATCAACATCGTCTGCGGCCTGGTCAACAAGAGCTCGGGCACGGTGCGGGCGGCAGGGCATGACATCGTGGCCGAGTACCGCGCCGCTCGCTCGCTCATCGGACTCGTCCCCCAGGAGCTCACCACGGACGCGTTCGAGACCGTGTTGGCCACGGTGAACTACAGCCGGGGGCTTTTCGGGCTGCCGAAAAACCGCGCTCACATCGAGAAGGTGCTGCGCGATCTCGCCCTGTGGGATCGGCGCGGGAGCCGGCTTCGCAGCCTCTCGGGCGGGATGAAGCGGCGTGTCATGATCGCGAAGGCGCTGTCGCACGAGCCCTCCATCCTGTTTCTCGACGAGCCCACCGCGGGGGTGGACGTGGAGCTCCGCCGGGACATGTGGCAGCTCGTCCGCCGCCTGCGCGAAAGCGGCGTCACGATCATCCTCACCACCCATTACATCGAGGAGGCGGAGGAGATGGCCGACCGGGTCGGCGTCATAAGCAAGGGACGCCTGGTCGTGGTCGATGAGAAGACGGAGCTCATGCGAAAGCTCGGGCGCAAACAGCTGAGCGTCCAGCTCGAGACCCCGATCACCGCGATTCCCCGCGTGCTCGAGGGGCACGGGCTCGAGCTCGGCGAGGGCGGCCGCAGCGTCCATTACGTCTACGAGGCGGCGCAAGACAGCCACAGCATCGACAGTTTGCTCCGCGACCTCGGCGCCGCCGGCCTGCGGGTGCGCGACATCGAAACGCGCCAGAGCACGCTCGAGGAGATCTTCGTGAGCCTCGTCAAGGAAGAGACATGAACGTCTACGCGATCCGCGCGATCTACGCGTTCGAGATGGCGCGCGCCTTTCGTTCGTTCGGGCAGAGCCTCATCTCTCCCGTGCTGTCGACGTCGCTTTACTTCGTGGTGTTCGGGGCGGCGATCGGCGGCCGCATCGACGAGGTCGAGGGGGTGAGCTACGGCGCCTTCATCGTGCCGGGCCTCATCATGATGATGGTCCTCACCCAGAGCGTATCCAACGGCTCGTTCGGCATCTACTTCCCCCGCTTCATGGGGACGATTTACGAGCTCTTGTCCGCCCCCGTGTCGTACGTCGAGGCCGTGATCGGTTACGTCGGCGCGGCGGCCACCAAGTCGATCATCATCGGCGTCATCATCCTCGCCACCGCAGGGCTGTTCGTGCCGCTCGAGATCGCCCACCCGCTTTGGATGGTGGCGTTCCTCGTCCTCGCGTCGGTCACCTTCAGCTTGCTCGGGTTCATCGTCGGCATCTGGGCAGAGAGTTTCGAGCAGCTCGGCTTTATCCCCACGCTGGTCGTCATGCCGCTCGCCTTCCTGGGCGGCACGTTTTACTCCGTGGATATGCTCCCCGGCGCGTGGCAGACCGTGGTGCTCTTCAACCCGGTGGTCTACCTCGTGAGCGGGTTTCGGTGGAGCTTTTACGGCGTGGCCGACGTGAGCCTGGGCGCGAGCCTCGGGGTGATCGGGCTGTTCCTCGCCGTCGCCCTCGCCCTCGTTTGGTGGATCTTTCGGACCGGGTATCGGCTCAAGGCGTGACGCGCTGCGCTGGGTCGATCGCGAGCCGCTCGGCCGCCGCCCCGTCCTCGCTTAGGGCGCGTACTCGTCGGCGATGACGGCGAGGCAGTCGCCGGCCTCGGTCTTCCCCGGAGAGCGCTCGGCGATGACGACCCCGCCGAGGCCCGCCGTCAGGGTCACGGGCGCGCGGGTCGAGCTCGTGAGAATGTGAAGCTGGCCGACCTCCTGGCCGCGCTCCACGCTGTCGCCGATGCGGACATAGGGCTCGTAGACCCCCTCCTCGGGGGCGATCACGTAGGCGTCTGCGTGGGGCACCTCGACGAGGCGCCGCGTGCGCCCGTGTCCCGCCGCCGGGTGGTCGGCGGCGATGAGGCCGAAATGGACGAGGAGGTTCCACAGGCCGCGCTCTCCAATCGAAAGCGCGTCGATATCCACCGTCGATCCGCCGGCCAGCTCGGTGGACAAGAACAGCTTGCCGCTTTGTTCGACGAAGGTGTCGAGCTGCCCGCTGTCGTCGAGCTCGCGGATCACGATGCCGAGCGGCGCGCCGAACGCCTTGAGCGCGTCCAACGTCTTTTCGTGACGAGCCTTATCCTCGAGGTGATGCATGATCACGCAGGGGGCGAAGTTCAGCGAGTAGCCGCCCGAGTGAAAGTCGACCACCGCGTCGGCCATGGGGACGAGCACTCGGCTCACGTAGTGCGCGACCATCTCGGTGTAGCTGCCGCCCGCGCGCCCGGGGAAGCTGCGGTTTAGATCCTTGCCGTCGACCGGGCAGATGCGCTGGCAGGCCTGCACCCCGGGCACGTTCATGGCCGGAATGATGATGAGCCTGCCTTTGAGCTCGGAGGGGTCGAGCGCGCGCGTAAGCTTCGCCAGCGCGATGGGGCCCTCGAACTCGTCGCCGTGCGCGCCGGCGGTGAGAAGCAGGGTGGGCCCCTCGCCGTTTTTCACGACGACGATGGGGACGAGGATCATGCCCCAGGCCGAGCTGTTTCGCGAGTGCGGCACGCGGAGAGTGCCGCGCTGGAGCCCCTCGCGCTCGAAATCGACGTCTGTGGTGATGCGCGTCTTTTCCTCAGCCATGGTATCGACCCGGTTTCGGTAGGAGGGCGTCCCGCGGCCCGCGCGGCGGTGACGCCGGCGCCCCGCGCCGCGGTTACGCCTTCACGGTGAGCTTTCGCGGAACCTCGCAAAACGACTCGCAGCCGGTTTCGGTGACGTAGACCGTCTCCGAGGTTCCCATGACGTATTTGCCCTCGACGCCGTAGAGCCACGGGATCAGGTGAAAGGTCATCCCCTCGCGCAGGACGGTGCCCTCGCCGGCTTTGAGGCTTAGCATGTAGCCCTCGTCCCAGCTCGGGGCGAACGCGATCCCGATCGCGTAACCGGAGCGGGTGACGAGCTGCCCGCCGCCCGTGTGCCTGGCGAGCACTTCGCGCGCCGCGTTGTCGGCGTCCGACGCGGTGAGGCCAGGGCGCATGGTCTCGATCATCTTGCCGACGGCCTCGGTGGTGAGCTCCTCCGCTTCGAGGAGCGCCTGTGGCGGGTCGCCGAGGTACACGGTGCGCATCATCGCGGTGTGGTAGCGGCGGAAGCAGCCGCCGACCTCCAAAAACACGCACTCGTCTTTGCCGATCGTCCGCCCCTCCCAGGTGGCGTGTCCGATGAGGCTGCGCGGGCCGGAGGTCACGTACGGCAGCACGGCGGGGTACTCGCCGCCGTTTTTGAACATCGCGTGGCAGACCTCCGCGGCCACCTCGTTCTCGGTCATCCCGACTTCGGCAGCCTCGATGCCGGCTCGGATGCCGGCTTCCGTCGCCCGCGCGGCCTTCCGCATGGCGTCGATCTCGTACTTCGACTTGGTGATCCGCCCCTCCTCGACGATGCCGGAGCAGTCGAACAGCTGCGCGTCGAACAGCGTCGCCAGCATGCGCTCCTGCTGATAGGCGGGAAAGAAGTACGAGTTTTTCTCGTACCCGATGATGCGGTTGGACAGCCCGTTTTGGTTGAGCGCGTTCCACGCCATTTGAATCGCGTCACCGGTGTCGGTGTAGGGGTAGGTCTTTTCGACCCACGTACGGGCGTGGACGTTGGAGTCCTCGAGGAGCCGCGTGATCATGAAGGGCTCGCTCTCGAGGGGAACGATGAGGGCCTGAAAATACGAGTACCCCGTGGTCTGGTAGCCCGTGAGGTAGGCCAGATTTTCGGGATCGGTGACGATGAGCGCGTGCATGCGCCGGTCGCGCATGCGGTGACGGAGCTCTTCAATGCGGCGCTTGTACTCCTCGATGGGGAACGTGAGTCCTTCGTGATCTCGCATGTTACGTCTCTCGCTTGGCCACGGGCCGTCCTCGCGGGCGGGGCGATGAGGTGGGGGCGGCCGCCGCGCGCCGCCCCACCTTAACCAAAACAATATGAACAGTTCGAGCCACCATCGGGGCAAGTTTTGAACCGCGCGCGCGGCCCATCCGGCCCCGCGCCGACCGGTCGGGCCGGGCGCGTCAACGTTTTCTGAGCGCGGTTCACTGCGCCTAGTTTCGGGGGCGCCCCAGGGGAGGCATACTCGCCGGGCATGGAGACCGCGGAGTTTCTCGTCATCGGCGCAGGCGTGACTGGCCTGTCGTTCGCCAACTTCTTGCAAAACGAGGCCCGGGCCCGCGACCGCCGGGCGCCCGAGATCGCGATCCTCGAGGCGGACGACCAGCCCGGGGGCTACTGCAAGACGGTCGAGCAGGACGGCTTCGTGTGGGACTACTCGGGGCACTTTTTTCACTTCAAACACCCCGAGATCGAAGCGTGGCTGCGCGCCCGCATGCCCGGGCAAGACATCCGCACGGTCGAAAAGCGGTCGTACATCCGCTACCGCGGCGAGGACATCGACTTCCCGTTTCAGAAAAACATCCACCAGCTGCCCCGCGAGGACTTCATCGACTGCCTGGTGGAGCTCTACTTTCGAGACGAGGGGCGGGATCCCGACGCCGAGCCGCGCTCGTTTCAAGACATGCTCTACCGGCGGCTTGGCCGGGGCATCGCCGATCGATTCCTCATCCCCTACAACGAGAAGCTCTACGCCTGCGATCTCGACGCGCTCGACAAAGACGCCATGGGGCGGTTTTTCCCGCACGCCGATGTCGCCGACATCATCGGCAACATGCGGCGCGCCGACAACCAGAGCTACAACGCGACGTTTTCCTATCCGCTCGGCGGCGCGATCCAGTACATAAACGCGCTGCTCTACGATCTCCCGGACTCGATGCTGTCGTACGGGGAGCGGCTCGTCGGTCTCGACTTGTCAAAGCGGGTGGCGGTGACGAGCCGCCGGCGCATCGGGTTTCGCCACCTCGTGGCGTCGGCGCCGTTCCCGCAGCTCGCGGCCATGTCCGGGCTCGACTACGACGACCGCGCGTTTTCATGGAACAAGGTGCTCGTCTTCAACCTCGGCTTCGACAGGAAGGGCCCGCGCGATCCGCACTGGATCTACGTGCCGGACCGCGAGCGCTGCTTTTACCGGGTGGGCTTTTACGACAACATCATGGACGGCGATCGCATGAGCCTGTACGTGGAGATCGGAGCGGACCAAGGCGCCGCCCTGGACACAGGCGCGATGCGCGAGCGGGTGCTCGCCGACCTCCGGGCCGAGGGCATCGTGACCGACCATCAGCTCGTGAGCTGGCATAGCGTGGTCCTCGATCCCGCCTACGTGCACATCACGCGCGCGTCGATGGCGGAGACCCGTCGCCTGTCCTCGGTGCTCGCGGCGGCCGGGGTCTACCCGGCTGGGCGCTACGGCGGGTGGACGTACTGCTCGATCGAAGACAACATGATCGAGGCGCGCGGCCTCGCCCGCACATTCGCCGAGCTCCTGTAACGGCCAGAGGCGCTCGGCAGGCGCCACGGCGGGCGAGCGCGGGCGCCGCCGATCGCTCAGTCGTCCGGGCGATCCGTGACGGCGCCCTCGGAGGCAGGGCCTACGAGCCGGGCGTACTTGGCGAGCACGCCGCGGCGCGCCCGGGGCGCGGGGGGCTCGAACTCGGCCCGGCGGCGACCTAGCTCCGCCTCGGACAGCTCTACGTCCAGCGTGCGCTGGTCGCCGTCGACCACGACCATGTCGCCGTCCTCGACGAGCGCCAGCGGGCCGCCCACGGCCGCCTCGGGGACCACGTGCCCCACGACCAGGCCGTAGGTGCCGCCGGAAAAGCGCCCGTCGGTGATGAGCGCCACGCTGTCGCCCAGGCCCGCGCCGATGATCGCCGAGGTGGGCGATAGCATCTCGCGCATCCCCGGGCCCCCTTTCGGGCCCTCGTAGCGGATGATGACCACGTCCCCGGGCCGGATCGAGCCGCCTAGGATCGCCTCGAAGGCGTCCTCTTCGGAGTCGAACGGCCGCGCCGGCCCGCGCACGCGGCGCTCGGCGACGCCCGACAGCTTCGCGACCGCGCCCTCGGGCGCGAGGTTGCCGTGCAGCACCCCGAGGTGACCCTGCCGGTAGATGGGACGAGAAAACGGACGAATCACCTCCTGTCCCGCGGGCGGCTCCGCGGGCACGTCGGCCAGGACTTCGGCCACGGTGCGGCCGCTCACCGTCGGGGCGTCGCCGTGCAGGAGATCGTGCTCGAGGAGGATCTTCATCACCTGCGGCGTGCCGCCCGCGCGGTGAAGCTCCGTGGTGATGAACCGTCCCGAGGGCTTCATGTCGCACAGCACGGGGACGCGCCGGCTCACCGCGTCGCAGTCGGCCAGCGTAAACTCCACCTCGGCGGCGTCGGCGATCGCCAGAAGGTGCAGGATCGCGTTCGTGGAGCCCCCGACCGCGATCACCACGCTCATCGCGTTTTCGAGCCCCTTTCGCGTGATCATGTGCCGCGCCGTGCGCCCGGCGGCGATGGCGTCCGCGAGCGCGCGCCCCGACGCGGCGGCGCTGTCGGCCTTGTCCGCGTCCTCGGCCGCCATCGTAGACGAATAGGGCAGGCTCATGCCCATGGCCTCGAACGCGGCGGACATCGTGTTGGCCGTGAACATGCCCCCGCACGCGCCGGCGCCCGGGCAGGCGCGCGCCTCCACCGCGCGGAGCTCGTCGCCGCCGATGGCCCCGGCGGCGTGCTTGCCCACGGCCTCGAACGCGCTGACGATCGTGAGGTCCTCCCCCTCGTAGTGCCCCGGCTTGATCGTGCCGCCGTACACGAAGATCGACGGCAGGTCGAGGCGGGCGAGCGCGATCATCGCCCCGGGCATGTTCTTGTCGCAGCCGCCCAGGGCCAAAATTCCGTCCATCGACTGGCCGTTTGCCACCGTCTCGATCGAATCGGCGATGACCTCGCGGGACACGAGCGAATAGCGCATCCCGGGCGTGCCCATGGAGATGCCGTCGGAGATGGTGATCGTGCCGAAAGTCTGCGCGACGGCTCCCGCCTCGCGGAGGGCCACCGAGGCGCGCTCGGCGAGCGGACCGATGCCCGCGTTGCAGGGCGTGATATCGCTGTGGGCGTTGGCGACGCCGACGACGGGCTTTTCGAAATCGGCGTCGGAAAACCCCACCGCCCGCAGCATGGCGCGGTTCGGTGTGCGCCTGGCTCCCTCGGTCACCACGCGGCTTCGATGCGGCTTGGACATGCTGATCCCCTAAGACTTCGCGTCAGTCTCGCGCGCTCGGCCGGACCGAGCGGCCCCGAAGCCTATCAGAAATCGCCGGCGCCGGGCCGCGGCCACCGCCGCGCGCGGTAGACTCGGGGCATGGCGGAAAGCGTCACCCGGCCGCTCGCCGGCAAAACGGTGGTGCTCGGCGTGTGCGGCGGCATCGCCGCCTACAAGGCAGCCGAGCTCGCGCGGCTCCTCGGCAAACAGGGGGCCGACGTGCGCGCGGTCATGACGGCGCACGCCACGGCGTTCATCGGCGAGCTCACCTTGCAGACGCTCACGGGCCGGCGCGTGTTCACCGATCCGTTTCAGCTCACTCAGGAATCCGAGATCGGGCACATCGAGCTCGCCGACGCGGCCGATCTCATCGTGGTCGCCCCGGCCACGGCAAACACGGTGGCGCGCCTGGCGGCGGGCGCGGCCGACGACGCGCTCGCCTCCGTGGTGCTCGCGAGCCGGGCGCCGCTCCTGCTCGCGCCGTCGATGAACGTCAACATGTGGGACAGCCCGCTTACGCGCGACAACCTGCGCCGGCTCGTGGACGTGGCCGGGGCGCGGGTCGTCGGCCCCGGCGCCGGCTTTCTCGCGTGCCGCTGGGTCGGCCCCGGCCGCATGGCGGAGCCTGGCGACATCGTGGAGGCCGCGGCGCGCACGCTGTCGCCGCAAGACCTCGCCGGACGGCGCGTCGTGGTCACCGCCGGGCCCACATACGAGCCGGTGGATCCGGTCCGCTTCGTCGGCAACCGCTCGAGCGGCAAGATGGGCTACGCCATCGCCGCCGCGGCGGCGCGCCGGGGCGCCTCCGTGCACCTCATCACCGGGCCGACGAGCCTCGAACCTCCGCCCGGCGTGGACGTGTCCCACGTGGGTGAAGCCCGCGAGATGCGAGACGAGACCACCGCCGCGGCCGGCTCCGCGGACGCGGTGGTGATGGCGGCGGCCGTAGCAGATTTTCGGCCCCGCGAGGTGCAGGCCAGCAAGCTCAAAAAGCGGGGAGGGGACGAGGGCGCGGCGACCATCGAGATGTCGGAAAACCCCGACATCCTCGCGACGATCGGCGCCCGGCGGAGCGAGCGGGGCGACGCGTTGCCCATCCTCGTCGGGTTCGCGGCCGAAACGGAGGACGTGGTGGAAAACGCGCGCGCGAAGCTCGCGCGCAAGCGCTGCGACCTCGTCGTCGGAAACGACGTGTCTGCGGTCGACGCTGGCTTTTCCGTGGACACGAACCGGGTGGTGTTCGTCACCGAGGACGGCGAAGAGGCCCGCGAGCTGGACGAAAAGGCGGGCGTCGCGCACGCGATCGTCGATCGCTTGGTCGATGGCCTCGCGCGCGCCGGGTCGGACGCCCCCCACCTCGCGCGGCGGGCGAACACGCGGCGCGGTGACGGCGGAGGTGACGGCGATGGATGAGCCGACCGATCCGCGAGACGAGCTGCGCGAGCTGGTTAGCAAGCTCCGCGCAGAGCTTGCGCGGCGGGCGCGGGCCGGCGCGTTCGCGGCGCCGGCAGGGCCCACCCCGCGCCCCGTAGACGCCGGCGGTAGCGGTCGTGACGAACGGCCTCACCAAGATCGCCAGGCGCCGCCGGATCACAAAGGCGGCGCCGGAGACAGCCTCGCGCGCGACGCGGGCCCGGGCCACGCGAGTCTCGGTGACGAGCCCGAGATGGGCGCGACGCCCGGGCGGCCGCTCGCCGAGGTGCGCCGCGAGCTGGGAGACTGCACGCGCTGTAAGCTCGCGCCCAGCCGGCAAAACATCGTGTTCGGCGTGGGCGACGAGCGCGCGCCGCTCATGTTCATCGGCGAAGCGCCCGGGCGCGACGAGGATCGGCTCGGGGAGCCGTTCGTGGGCAAGGCCGGCGCGCTCCTCGATCGCATGATCGCCGCCATGGGCTGGTCCCGCGATCGGGTTTACATCGCCAACGTCCTCAAGTGCAGGCCACCGCAAAACCGCGACCCTGCGCCGGACGAGATCGAGGCGTGCAAGCCGTTTTTGGCCGCGCAGATCGACGCGGTCGCGCCCCGCGTGATCGTGACCCTCGGCAAACCCGCCGCGCACCTCATCTTGGACACGAGCGCACCGATCAGCGCGCTACGCGGCCGGTTTCATCAGATGCGCGGCGTTCCGGTCATGCCCACGTTTCATCCGGCGTTCCTTCTGAGATCGCCCGACAAAAAGCGCGAGGCGTGGAGCGACCTCAAGCAGGTGATCGAACGGCTCGCCCAGATCGGCATCGATCCGCCGCACAGGCCCAAGACTTCATCGACGTGACGGGACCTGCGTGACCGATGGTGTTACGCAGCGTCGATGGCTCGCAGCGCGCGGTTTTTCGGTGTCCCGTGCGCAGTCGCCCACAGAGCTGCGACGAGGCGCGCGTTACTCCCGCGCGCCGTTCGCAAGCGCCGCCCGTCACAGGGATCTCCGGAGCGAGCGGTCTTGACACTCGAAGGGCTGCTCCCTAATGTTTTGCGACGCTTTCGGGCGGCAGAGGGTTCGAAGCACGAAGCGTACAGGGGTTAGCAGCGCATGACCAAGCAAGAGCTCATCGATCGCATTTATAAAAAACGCGGCGCTCCGGCGGGGGTCACCAAGAAGGCGGTCGGCGAGATTATTGATGGCGTGTTTTCCGAGCTCGGCGATTACTTCGTGAAGGCCAAGGTCACCAAGCGCGCGAGCCCGAGATTCACCTACCCGGGTTTCGGAACCTTCCAAAAACGAAAGCGTCCGGCCCGCACCGGGCGGCACCCGCAGACGGGTGACCCGATCGAGATCCCGTCGCAAAACACCGTGTCGTTCGCGCTGGGGCGGGACCTCAAGCACCTGCTAAACGGAGACTAGCCGGCGCTCCCGGTCGCGCGCGGATTTCGTGATACGCTCCTCGGGGCGATGCACGATCTCCCCCGGTGCGGGCTCGTCGCGTGGGTTCTCGCCGCGCTCACAGCCTGCGCGACCTCCGCCGAGCCCTGGTCGCCGCCCGCCGCGGGAACCGACGAGCTCGCCGAGCTCCGCTATCGGGTGGTGGAAAATCCGCGGAGCCGGGCCGCGCACGTCGAGCTCGCCCGCGCCGCGCACCGCGCCGATTTGCCCGGGGAGGCGCTTCGCCACTTCGAGATCGTCGCCGAGCGGGGGAGTCTCGGCAGCGACCGGCCCGCGGTCGCCGAGCTCTACCTCGGCCGTGCCGAGGAGCGCCTGCGAGCGGGCGATCCGGGCGCGCACACCGACGTGGCGGCCGCCGAATCGCTAGGCGCCGATCTGAGGGCGCGCGCGACGCTCACCAAAGAGGCATACTTCGCGGCAGCGCTCGGCGCTCTGCGCCGCTATGACGACAAGGGAAAGCGCGACGCCGCGGCGTTTTTGGAAATGGCCTCGGCCTACGCCCCTCACGGTGATCCGAGGCTTTCGCTCCTCGATCCCGGGTCGGCCGATCGCGAAGCCCTGGGCGAGGCGGGGGCCTGGCTTTGGGCCGGCGGCGCGGTCGGCGCCGCGCGCGATGCACTCGAGCGCTACGTCGAGCGCGGCGGCCGGGCCGAGCGCGCCGCTCGCGCGTACGTCCGTGCGCACGCCGCGTGGTACGGCCGAACGCGGCGCATCCCGCTCCTCGTCAAAGACGAGCTCGTAGACGCCGGCGCGCCGCCGTGCGCGCTCGCCGAGACTCCGCGCGATAGCCGCTGCCGGCGGGCGCTGGCCGACATCGCGCGGGATCCAGACGAAAGCGCCCGTCTGTGGCGGCGCGCCGAGCTAAGCCACTGGCGGACCGATCGCCCCGAGCAGGTCGAGGCGTGGGCGATCATGGCGCTCCGCGCGTCGCAGTGGGGCGGGGCGCCATCCTATCTCGCTGGGCTCACGCGCCGCGTGGAGGTCGCCGCCATCGCGGACTCGAGCGGCGTATCGAGTGTCGAATCTGGGGTCGAAGCTGGGGTCGAATCTGGGGTCGAAGCTGGGGTCGCCCCCGCCGCGTTGCCGGCGCTGTTGCGCGCCGCCGGGGAAAAAGACGGGGCCGCCCAGGCGCTCGAGCGCGCGGTGGCCGATGCCGGCGCCCTGGATCCGTGGGGGCGCGCGCTCGTCGTCGCCGAGCTCGGCGCGCGGGGGGCAGACCCCGAGCGAATCGCCGGCGTTTTCGCGAGCGGCGACGTGGCGCCGGAGGGAATCAAGGCCGCCGCTTTGGCGGTGCGCGCCGCGGGCGGCGGCGCCGGGGGTGAGGCTGAAATTTTGGCCCATGCGCCAGCCTCCGCGCGGAGGGGGCACTTGAGCCTGCACGGCGATCTGGGCGCGGTGGCGCTTGCCGATGACGCCGCGAGCGGCATCGCCCGGGAGGCGGTCGGCGCGTGGTGGCAGGCGGCCTCGCACCCCGCCCTGTGTGAGGCCCGTGAGGACGCGGCGGCGCGGTGGGCACAGCTCGCCCGCGGCGCGGGCGACGAAGGCGACGGGGGCGGGCGCGAGCTGGCGCGCGCCGACTTGGGCTGCGAGGGGCCGGGCGCGGACCCGGAGGACGTGCCGGACGCCCTGAGCGCCGCGCCGGGCGCCGGGACCGAAGCGGGCGGTCTGGCGGCGCGCTCCCTGGGCGAGCCCGGTTTGGCCGACATCGCCGCGGACAATCCGCTC
>SLNH01000381.1 GCA_007133195.1 Nannocystineae bacterium
TATGATTTCGGACTTAACTTAGGTTTCGGATTCCAGATAATAGATGACACTCTTGATCTTATTGAAAGCGGCAATCTGACCGGAAAAGACTATGGCAACGGCACACAGCTCGTCCCGGCGGCGGCGTGCCCGGGCGCTGCCGAGCTCGGCGGCGCGCGCGCTCGCAAAATCCGGCATTTCCCCGAACGTGGGCGCGGCGACGTCCCAGGCCGGCGAAAGCGGCGACAGCTGGCGGGCCGCCGCAGATGGGCTTGGCGCCGCGCCACCCGCGACGCCTAGCAGCTTGTCTAATCCCGCACCGCTCGCCCCCAAAACGAGCTCACCAGCCAGGCCTTCCGGGTCGGCGAACCCAAGCGCCGCGAGCAGCTCGGGAAGCGCCCGGCGGGCGGCGGACACCGCCGGGGTGAGCTCTCCGAAGTAAAGCTCGGCGACCTGGTCATAGGCGGCGAGGCAGGTGGACAGCGCCGCGCCGCCGGCTTCGGCGGGCGCGAGCGCGAGGTCGGCGGCGGGCTCGATCCGGTCTCGGAACAGCTTCGCGACCGGCTCGTCCGGAATGTCGGCGGTGGGGCACTTGGCTTTCGGGGGCACTGGGGCGGGCGCGACGTAGAGGTAACCGCCCGCGACGGCGAGTCGCGAGGGCAGGGTACCCAGGGCGTTTACGCGCTCTACGAGCCCGATTTGGGCGGGCGAAAGCGGCTCAGGGTTGTGGGCGGCGTCCCATTCCCACTCGAGGTCGGGGCCGGCGGCCACGAGGGGGCCAAGCACCTCGGGCGGCGGACGCGCCGCGTCCGGCATGGGGCCGCGCGCGATGGGCCGGGCTTGCACGATCCACAGCCCGTCGTCCCCGATACACCACTCGATGTCGGCGCCGCTGTCCAAAGCGCCCAGGGCGGCTTCTGCGGCGCCGGCCGCGCGGGCGATGGCCAACACCTGCTCGGGAGACAGAGGACAGGACGGTCCGAGCTCGAACGCGTCGGCGCTCGGTCCGGCCCGGGCCCAGGTGGGGGCGTCTGCCGGCGCGACTTCGATCAACGCGTCCAGCGCGTCGTCCGCCGGGAAAGCCGCGGTTTCCCTCGGGGCGTCCGCCGCACTGGCAGCTGTCGACCTGCGCGGGCGGGCCCTTTTGCCGCCGGGATCCTCCGCCTGCCGCGCTGGTCCGGATCGGGAGTACGCGACCCCGGCGTGCCGCGCCCGCACCATTCGCTGAACGACGACGCCCATCCCGATACCGGCCGGACCGACGCCGCGCGCCCGCAGATAGGCCAAGCCCGCCGGCGCAAACGCCGAAGCCCAGATGCGAGCCACAGCCCCGCTTACCTCGGCCGGCTCGAGCTCCGAATAAGACGCGAATATGCCGGCGGCGGCCAGGCCGGCGGTGTCCTCGGCCGTGGCGGACGAGCGCGCGATGAGCTGACCGCCTAGGGGCCGAGCCCGGGCTTCGATCTCCGCCGCGAGCGGCGCGGGCGGGCCAGCCGTCACGGCGTTGGCCGCGCGCGAAAGCTCGGCAGGGACGGCGCCCGCGGGGGACGGGACTTCGCCCGGCAGCTCGATGCCCGCTCCGGCAACAGCGCCGTCGAATGCAGCGCGGGACAGCGCGAAGCCGGGCGGCACGCGGGCGCCCGCGGCGATGAGGCGCGCCAAACCCGCGGCCTTGCCGCCGAAGTCGGCGGCGACGTGCGCCGGCTCGAGATCGGCCAGATCGGTGAGATCTGCGAGATAAATGGCAGCTCCGGTGCTCACCCGATAATCGTACACCCACGCCTACACGACCCGCACCCGCAGGCGGCGAAACCCGTGCCGGCGTAATCCGTCCTACATTCATCACAGGTACTATTCGGGCGTGGTAACGTCGCGCGTCCCGGCGTGTCGCTCCTTGCCTTCAGACAACCGCTCGTCACCGCGCTTTCCGGCGCGCTCGCGGCTGCGACGGATCCGCTCCCTACGCTCGTCCTCGGCGACCGGCGGCTGGCGCGCGGCTTGGGTGCGCTGCGCCCGAACGTCATCGCCGCGCACTCCAGATCGCGGCGGCGGGCGGGGTACGAGCTCGTGTGCAGTGACACGTCTTTGCCGCTGCCGGCCCGGTCGCTGTCAGGACTGGTCGCCCTGGAGCTTGGCGAGTGCAGCGACTGGCACGAGCGCCTCGGCGAGTGGGCCCGCGTTGTGATCCCGGGCGGCGCCGTGGTGTCGGTCGACGCCGGAACCAGCCGCGCGCGCGCCGCCGAGCTCACGCGCCGCATCCTGTGTGCGGGCCTCACAGGAATCGAGCAGCGCCAGGTCGGCAGAAAACTCGTGACGCGCGGCCTCGTGAGCGCCGCCTACTGAGCCTGGACGCGCCGGCGCGCGCCGATCCGTCCGGCGCGCGCGTCGCGCAGCTTGGCCATCACGCCCCCGCCGCCGCCTCGCTGGCGGGCGGCGGCTCAGGCCGCGAGATCGGCGAGCGGATTGTCGGCCTGGGCGCGGGCGGAGAGCTGCTTTTTGAGCTGTGCCCTGATCTTGTGTTTCTTCGTGTAGACGGTCTTCGGGTGGATGGCCATATTCGTGGCCACCGCGTGCGCTTCGAGCCCGTCGCGAAAATACAGGTCGACGAACCGCCGGTCGCGGGACGTCATTCGGGACAGCGCGTCGCCGAACGAGCGCCAGCGCTCCTTTTCGATGACCTCGTCGAGCGGGGTGCGAGCGCACGGCTCGTCGAGGGCGCCGACGTCGAGGCCGGTGAGCGGCCGGCGGCCCGAGCTTCGCAGCGCGTCGTACGCCGCGCGCGTGGCGATGGTGGTGAGCCAGGAGCTTAGCTTCGTGCCGCGGCTGGGATCGAAGGTGCGAAGCCGGCGCATGTCGTCGCCGATGAGCTTGAACAGGACGTCTGCGTACACTTCCTCGACGTCGGCGGCGCAGGTGTGCGGGGCGCAGCGGGACAGGATCTGCTGGATGCAGCGGACGAGGAGCGGGCGGTATCGGCGGAGGAACTCGCCCCACGCCTTTTCGTCGCGGCGGAGCGTGCGCTCGA
>SLNH01000264.1 GCA_007133195.1 Nannocystineae bacterium
GACCGGAGCGTCGCTTGGCGGCGCGGCCCCGGTGCGCTAAAGGAGACAGAGGCGCCGCGCCGGCGCCGGGAAGGTGCATGATGGAAGGCTCCCGCACGCTGCGCAAGCTCCACCCCTCGCGCCGAGACGATATCGGCGATCTCGTAACGCGCAGGCCCCTCCCCGGGCCAGAAATTGGACACCTGGATCCGTTTTTGTTCTTGAACCATCACGGTCCCCAGACCTATCCGCCGAAAAATCGCGGCTTGCCTTTCGGCCCCCACCCCCACCGGGGCTTCGAGACCGTCACGTTCATCGTCGACGGCGAGCTCGCCCACCGCGACTCGGGGGGACACGAGAGCGTGATCGCGAGCGGCGGCGTGCAGTGGATGACGGCCGGGCGCGGGATCGTTCACTCGGAGCTGTCCCCGGCGTCGTTCCTCGAGCGCGGCGGCGACCTCGAGATCCTCCAGCTTTGGGTCAACCTACCGGCGCGCCTCAAGTTCACCGAACCGAACTACGTCGGGCTCCAGCGGGACGACATCCCCCGCGTATCGACCGGCGACGGCAAGGGCGTCGTGCAGGTCATCGCGGGGCAGGTGAGCGGCGAGGCGGGGGCGATGGAGTCCCTCACCGGTGTCGCGATGACCACGGTGTCGCTCGATGGGGGCGGCAGCGTCCGGCTCGCCGCGCCCGCCGCCCGCGAGGTGTTTCTCTACGTCGTCCGCGGGCAGGTGCGCATCGCCGGAAAGCCGGCCCCCGCGTTTCACCTGGCCGAGCTCGAGGCAGACGGCGACGCCGTGGAGATCGCGGCCGACGATTCCTCAGTCTTGCTTTTCGGCCACGCCGAGCCGTGCCGGGAGCCCATCGTTAGCCACGGTCCGTTCGTGATGAACACGCGCGAGGAGATCTGGCAGGCCATTCGCGACTACGAGGCGGGCCGGATCTAGCCTATCGAGCTCTGGCAGCGGCTCGGCGACGCGCAGCCAGCGGATCGTGACGGCGCGGCCGCGATGACGGGAAGTCAAAGCGCCGGGCGCGACCGCGGTAGCCGTATTCAGCCGCATCTGCGCGAAAGCCGGTCGGGCGTGGCGTCCGCCGTGGGGACCAGTGTCGGGCGCGCTCGCGACAGCGCATGGGGCGCCCGTTTGCGACAGGCCGAAACCGGAAACGCGGGGCGGCCCGGTATCTTCGGCGCGACCCGGCGGCGCCTCGCATCCAACATCGAGCCCCCGTCGAATCAAGACACCTGGGCCGAGGGGGCGGAGGCGCAGATGATCTTTAAGCAGGTTCACCTCGAGGGCCTCGGACACGCTTCGTACCTCATCGGGTCTGAGAAGACCGGCCAGGCTTTGGTCTTGGACGTACGGCGGGACGTGGGCGAATACTTCGAGCTGGCGCGCGAGCAGGGTTTGCGGATCTCCTACGCTGCCGACACCCACCAACACAACGATTACCTCACGGGGATCTGTGAGCTGCCCCGGCGCGGCGACGTCGAGCTTTTGGCGAGTGCGCGCGCCGAGCTCGGCTACCGCGCCCGCGCGATGCACGACGGCGACATTTTCGAGATGGGCGAGGTCGTGTTCGAGACCCTGGCGACGCCCGGTCACACCCCCGAGCACATCAGCTTTCTCGTCCGCGATCGATCGCGGGGCGATGAGCCCGTTTTGCTCCTGTCCGGCGGTGCTCTTCTCGTGGGCGACGTGGCGCGGCCCGATCTCCTGGGCGGCGCCGAGGAGACGAGGCAGGCGGCTGAAGCGCTCTGTCACACGCTGCAAACCAAAATTCTGACCCTTCCTGATCACGTGATGGTGTTTCCGACCCACGTCGCCGGCTCGCTGTGCGGCGGGCACATCGGATCCATGCTGTTTACGACCATCGGCTACGAGCGGCGCATGAACGCGCTCCTCGCCTCGATCACGAGTGAGCGCGAGTTCGTTCGCGAGTGCCTCGATCTCGCCGAGCTACCCACGGTGCCGCCCTACTGGGCCCGAATGCGCGGGCAAAACCAGAACGGGCCGCCGGCGCTCGGCGTGCTCTCCGAGCCGCCTCCCCTCGGCCCGAATGCCGTCCAGACCGCGATCAAGGAAGGAGCGACCGTGCTCGATTGTCGGTCGCCGGAGGCGTTCGGGGGAGGGCATATCCCCGGCGCCCTGAACGTCGGCGCGGGCAGCTCGTTTCCCACCTGGGCGGGGACCGTGCTCCCCGCTGACGCCCGTGTGGTTCTGGTCTTGAGCCACCAGAGCGAGCTTTGGGACATCTGTATGCACCTTTTGCGGATCGGCTACGAGCTCCCCGCCGGTTGGCTCGCCGGCGGCATGCAGGCGTGGCGCACGGCCGCGAAACCGATCGAAAGCTTGCCGCAGTTGACGGTGTGGGACCTCGCTCGGCGCCTCGATGACGAGCGCGATCTTCACGTGCTCGACGTGCGCCAGCCAAGCGAATGGAGGGGCGGGGTGATTCCTGGCGCGCAGCGGATCCCCGGTGGCGAGGTCTCCGAGCGTGTGGATGAAATTCCGCGCGAGCGCCCGCTCGCGGTCATCTGCGGCAGCGGTTATCGCTCCTCGGTGGTGGCGAGCATGCTCGCTAGGCGCGGTCGCGAGCGGATCGCGAGCGTGCTCGGTGGTATGACCGCGTACAAGCGCGCCGGGCTCCCCACCAGACAGCCGGGCGACGGCGCGTGAGCTCGTCGACGGCGACGTTGCGTGAGCTCGTCGACCGTGACGTTGTGTGAGCTCGAGGCGGCGTCGCTGCGGAAAACCGCAGATGCGTCTTGCTGCTCGGTCACAGCCGCTGCTGTGGGAATCCTGGTACCATACCGGCGGTTGAATGCCTGTCTCGGTTTTCCGATAATCGACTTTCGTAGGCACGCGCGCGGCCGCGCGCCGCTCAACGTTCCGATGCCAGGCAGGCGCGAACGTATGAGTCGGCGCTAATCACACGAGGGCGATGTCTCGATTATCCACCCGCGATAAACGCCGCGCCGACGAGGTGGCCGCCGCGCTTCGCGAACGCGGGGACCGCGGGTCGGGTTCCGAAGACACGACACTGTCGCTCCTCGCGGATTTGCTGGCAGCGCCGATCCTGGCCGAGTACGAGCTCGCGCCGACGGACGAGGCGCGCGCCAGCGTCGACCGGATCGCGACGAAGGGGGTAACTCGCTCTGATGCCCTCGTTTATGACGAGGTGCAGGGATACTTTCGCCGGCTCGGCGCCCGCCGCGGCGTATACGATCCCCTCAATCCGGCGCCTACTCAGCGGAATCGGCCAGTCGTCATCCCCTGGCGCTCGTGGTGCACGGGCGATGGCCCAAGCGAGATCGCCTGGTGCCTCCGAAACTCGGCGAAGGCCTTCGGCCTGCCTTCCTCTAGGATCGGCGAGGCTGCCGAGACGATTTGGACGTGCGAGGTCGGCTTGCGCAAGCTCGGCTTGCCCGCCCATGATCAGCTCCGCGTCCTCGTTTGCGACGACGACACCCTGCTGTCCTGGATCGGCGCGTTTCAGCCAGAACCCTTTACCGAGCGCCAGCGCCTCCTACTAAAGCGTGTCACCCCGGCCCTGCGCGATCGGGTCGTCGCCGAGCGCCGCGCCGCCGATGGCTCCGATCTCTGTGCTCTCGCCCTCGCGACCGAACACGTCCCCGCTGCGGCCTTCGTTCTCGGCGCCGCCGCTGACATCATCCACGCCAACCCTGTCGGTCGTCACCGGCTCGAGCGGGAACGGCGGACCATCCGATCGACCCTGCTTCGCGCCCTACAAGGCGCCCCGGAGCCCGGCGTCAGCGTCACGCAGGTCGTGGAACGCGGCACCCCTCCGCGCTTTCTCGTCGTCGTCGGCGCGCCCGGCGACACGATGCGGTTCGCGTTGGAGCGAGCCCGCGAACGATGGTCGTTAACGCCACGCGAAGTCGACGTGCTCGCCGAAATCGCAGCCGGGCTCTCGAATCGCGAGATCGCCGCCCGCGTCCGCGCAAGCTGCCGCACCGTAGAGCTCCACGTCGCCGCCCTGCTCCGCAAGGCCTACGCCGACAGCCGCAGTCAGCTCGTCATCGACTTGTGGCGGCTGGGCGATGCCTAAGCGCTGACCGCGAGAGCCGTTTGGTCAGCTCGCGGCGCGGCTGCCGCGGAGCTTGCGCTCGGCCTGGGCGAGGTGGTGGGCCACGTCGCCGAAACTGTCGGGGGCGACCGAGATCGAGTCGATGCCGGCGCGCGCGAGGATTTCGGCGTAGGCGGGATCGTTGCTCGGCGCCTGCCCACAAAAGCCAATTTTACAGCCCGCGGCGTGCGCGTCGGCGATCACGCTCTCGATCGCGCCGGTGACCGCCGGGCTATGTTCGTCGAAGGCGCTGGCGAGCTTTTCGGAGTCCCGATCGACGCCGAGGATGAGCTGGGTGAGATCGTTCGAGCCGATGGAAAAGCCGTCGAAGCGCTCGGCGAACTCGCGCGCGAGGAGCACGTTCGACGGGATCTCACACATGACGTAGACCTCGAGCCCGCGCTCACCGCGCCGTAGGCCGTTTTTCGAAAGCTCCGCGAGCACGCGATCGGCCTCTTCGGGGCTCCGGCAAAACGGCACCATCACGATCACGTTGTCGAGTCCGATCTCCTCGCGGACGCGACGCAGGGCGGCGCACTCGAGGGCGAAGCCGTCGCGGTAGTCGTCGTCGTCGTAGCGGCTCGCGCCGCGCCAGCCGAGCATCGGGTTTTCCTCTTTGGGCTCGAAGGCGGCGCCGCCGATGAGGTCGGCGTATTCGTTCGTCTTGAAGTCACTGAGCCGCACGATCACCGGCCGGGGGTAGTGCGGCGCGGCGATCCGGGCGATGCCGTGGGCGAGGCGCTCGGTGAAGTAGTGGCGGCCGCTGTCGTAGCCCCGGGTGAGCTCTCGAATCTTGCGCGCGGCGTCGGGATCGACGCGCTCCGGGCGGGCGAGCGCCATGGGATGGATCTTGATGCTGTGACTGATGATGAACTCGATGCGCGCGAGGCCGACGCCGGCGCTGGGAAGCTGCCACCAGCGGAGCGCGGCGCCCGGGTCGGCGAGGTTGAGCATGATGCCGGTTCGGGTGTCGGGGAACGCGGAGGCGTCGACCTCGGTGGCCTCGTAGTCGGCCACCCCCTCGTAGACGTAGCCCGTGTCTCCCTCGGCGCACGACACGGTGACCTCCCCCGCATCGGCGAGGCGTCGCGTGCCGTCTCCGGTCCCCACGATGGCCGGGAGGCCGAGCTCTCGGCTCACGATCGCGGCGTGGGAGGTGCGCCCGCCGTGGTCTGTGACGATCGCGCCGGCCCGCCGCATGAGCGGGACCCAGTCCGGGTCGGTCATGCGCGTTACGAGCACGCAGCCGTCCTCGAATGCGCTCGTCTCCGCGGGGTCGAGGAGCACGCAGGTCCGCCCGCTCGCCACGGCGTCGCCGATCGCGAGCCCGCGCGTGAGCAGCCGGCCGCGTGCGCCGATGCGGTAGCGCGTGAGCGCGCCCGCGCGCCGCTGGGACTGCACCGTCTCCGGCCGCGCCTGTACGATGTACAGGCGGCCGCTGTCACCATCTTTGGCCCACTCGATATCCATCGGCGTTCCGTAGTGCGCCTCGATGCGCACCGCCCACCGCGACAGCTGCAGGATCTCGTCGTCGCTCAGGGCGTAGCGCGACTGCAGATCGGCGGGCGTCTGTTCCAGGCGGGTCGTGGCGCCGGCACCGCCCTCCGCGAGCACCATCCGCTGGGCTTTTTCTCCGCACCGTTTGTGAATGACGGGGCGGAGGTGCTCGCGATCGAGGAGAGGCTTGAACGCCACGTATTCGTCGGGATCGACGATCCCCTGAACGACCGTTTCGCCGAGCCCCAGCGCCGCGTTGATCAGCACCACGTCCGGAAACCCGGTCTCGGTGTCGATCGTGAACGCGACCCCGGCCGCGCCGCGATCCGCGCCGACCATGAGCTGTATGCCGGCGGACAGGGCCACCTGGAGGTGATCGAAGCCGTGACGCTCGCGGTAGACGATCGCGCGCTCGGTAAACAGCGAGCCGAAGCAGCGCCTGACCGCCTCCGCGACGGCGTCCTCCCCGCGCACGTTCAAAAACGTGTCCTGCTGGCCGGCGAAGCTAGCCTCCGGCAGATCTTCAGCGGTGGCGCTGCTCCGCACGGCCACGGCCACGTCTCGGCCCGCGCCGAAACGATCACAGAGCTCGCGGTAGCCCGCGCGCACCTCGTCCGCGATGGGGGCGGGCAGCTCGGCGGACTCGATCCGATCCCGGATTCGACTGGCGATCTCGGCGAGCGGTCGCCCGCCGGCCCGATATTCGTCCAGGGCGCCCTGGATCGGCTCGTCGAGGCCGGCGCGCGCAAGATGCTCGCGGTAGGCGTCCGCCGTGGTCGCGTATCCGTCGGGGACGGTGACTCCCGCGCTTCGCAGATGCGCAATCATTTCACCGAGGGACGCATTTTTGCCGCCCACGCGGGCGGCATCGCCCCGCCCGAGCTCGGAAAGCGCCAAGATCCACTGATGCGGCTGCATATCCCGTGTTTGTGCAAGGGACGCGCCGGGCCGAAACGCGCCGGAACTGCGCATGGTTTCGGTGCGCCCCGTCCGGGAGCCAGCGCCGCTCGGCCGTGCAAGCCGATTGCGCTTCGCTGGCCCGTTCGTTGCATTGCCGCTGCGCATGAGACTGAAAGACCGAGTTGCAGTGATCACCGGCGCCGCGGGCGGTATCGGCCTGGCGGCGGCGAAGCGCTTCGTGTCGGAAGGCGCGGCCGGCGTTCATCTCGTCGATCTCGACGAGGGCGCGCTTCGCGGCGCCGCCGACGGGATGAATCCCGAGCGGGTGTCTTACAGCGCCGCCGACGTGTCGCGCGATGCCGACGTCGCGCGCTACGTGAAGGAGGCCCGCGAGCGCCACGGCCGAATCGATGTGTTGTTTTTGAACGCCGGAATCGAGGGCGCGATCAAGCCGCTCGAGGACTATCCCGAAGAGACGTTCGATCGCGTGATGGCCGTCAATGTCAAGGGCGTGTGGCTCGGCCTAAAGCGCGGCTTTCCGGCGCTGCGAGACGCGGGCGGCGGCTCGGTGATCATCACGTCGTCGGTGGGTGGCATGAAGGGCTGGCCGAGCCTGAGCGCCTACATCGCGAGCAAGCACGCCACCGTCGGCCTGATGCGCACGGGAGCCCGCGAAGGCGCCGCGCACGGGATCCGGGTCAATTCGATCCATCCCTCGCCGGTCGATAACCGGATGATGCGCTCGATCGAGGAGGGATTCGCGCCGGGCGCAGGCGCGGAGGCGCGCGCGGGGTTCGAGCACGAGGTTCCGCTCGGCCGCTACGGGACGAACGAGGAGATGGCGGACTTGGCCCTGTTTTTGGCGTCCGACGAGAGCCGCTTCATCACGGGGGCCGTGATCCCGATCGACGGCGGCATGACCTCCTAGGCATGACCTCCTAAGCGATTGCGCGCGCGCGAGCGCGAGCGCCTGGCGACAGCGGCGGGCCGGACCGCCGCCGCAGGGGGTGGGGCGCACGGACACGCGGCAAGCCGGAGGCGCTGCGGCACGTGTGTCGCCCGAATAGGCACAGGCAGGCCCGGCGCGCCGGCGTCCGTGTGGCGTTCGAGAGTGCACAGGCAGGCGCCGCGGGCCTCAGGCGGGGCCGGCGACCGGCGTGGCGCGAGTGTGCGTCCCGTGGCGCCGTCGGCGCCGGTTCGAGGTGGCATCTCGCCCGCTCCGATGCGTTAGAGTGCTCGGGATCACCTCGTAGACCGTCGCCGCCCCGCGTGCGTTGGAACTCCCAAAACTTCCCCATGAGGTCACGGATGAAGGTTCAAACAGCTGTCATCGCCACCCTCGGCGCCTCGCTCTCGCTCTCGTGCGGCAGCGTGCGGCAGGAGCCGCCGCCCGAGCCCGAACGCCAGGCCTTCGTGCCGGAGGGTGACGATCGGAGCGGTGAAATGGAGCCTGCGGACGACGAGGACGAAGATCCCGGGGCAAGCGCCGAAGACGCGCCGAGCGCCGCGTTCGATCCCCAGGATCCAGAGGCCAGCTACGCGGACGCCGCCAATGCGTTCGCCGCCGAGCTTTGGCGCGAGCTTCGCGATCGCGAGGACCCTGAGCAAAACCTCGTGGTATCGCCCGCGAGCGTGCACATCGCGCTGTCCATGGTGCTCGGCGGCGCGCGCGGAAACACCGAGGCGGAGCTCGCCGCGGCGCTGGGGGTGCGCGAAGATCAGGAGGCGTTTCACCGAGCCGTCGGCGCTGCCCTCTCGGCGTGGAACGACCCGGATCGCGAAAGCTACGATTTATCCGTCGCCAACCGGCTGTTCGGAGAGGCGACGTACACGTTCCTCGAGCCATTTTTGGAACTTACGGAAGACGTGTACGGCGCGCCGCTCGAGGAGCTCGATTTCCGCGGCGAGCCGGAGCCCGCGCGCGTACGCATCAACGAGTGGGTGGAGTCGGCGACAGAAGATCGCATCCAGGACCTGCTACCGCCCGGTTCGGTGGACGCGAACACGCGCCTTGTCCTCACGAACGCGGTGTATTTTCTCGGCGACTGGGTGCACGCCTTCGACCCAGACCACACGCAGGAGCAAACATTTCACGCGCCCGAGGGCGAGCTCGAAGTCGAGATGATGCACCAGCAAGAGAGCTTCGCCTACGCCGACGTCGATGGGGCCGCGCTGCTCGAGATGCCCTACGAGGGCGAGGAGCTCAGTATGGTCGTGGCGCTCCCCGAGGAGCGGGGCGCGCTCGAGCAGGTGGAGGACGAGGTGGTCGCCGGCGGGGCCGAGGCGTGGTTCGAGGCGCTCCGGGAACACGAGGTGAACGTCGCGCTGCCGCCGTTCGAGATCGATCCTCCCGAGTCGCTCGCGCTTTCGCCGGTGCTCGAGCGCATGGGCATCCGAGACGCGTTTTCCGAGGCGGACGCGGATCTGTCGGGCATGGCGGATCCCGCCGAGAACGAAGGTCTTCCGCTGTTTCTCGACGACGTTTATCACAAGGCGTTCGTCCTCGTGGACGAGGAGGGCACCGAGGCGGCGGCCGCGACCGGCGCCGTGGTGGGCGTGACGTCCGCTCCGGCCGAGCCGCCCGAGATCGTGGACTTCGTCGCCGACCACCCGTTTCTGTTTTTTATCCGCGACCGCGAGTCCGGCGCGATTCTGTTTATGGGACGGGTGACCGACCCCTCCGCCTAGCGGCACGCGGATATCTGCGTCGTCGACCGGCCGATCTGTCGTGTACGGTAGAGGGGCGATGTCCGTCGCTAGGCATGGGGTGACGTGGGTGGCAGCGATGGGCGGGGGGGCGCTGGTCGCCGTCGCCGCCTACTTTTCCCTGCAACCGGAGCGGGTGCCGCCGAGCCTGTTTCCGAGCGGCGGGCTGCCGGCGCCCCTTTACCTCGCGAACGAACGCGCCGTGCCCCGGTCGGTGTCCGACGCGGACCTCCGGCTGCCGCGCGCCGGGTTCGCGCTCGCGAGGTCCTCGAGAGCACGCTTGGCACGGCCCCGCGCGCGGAGTCTGGGCCTCACATCTAGGCGACATTGCTGAGTCGACGTCAATTATACGCGGGCATATAATTCCATCATGCCGCAGGTGACGATCTATCTCGATGCCGAGACGGAGGCGAGGATGCGGGAGGCCGCCCGAGCTGCCGGACTCTCGTACAGCAAGTGGGTTGCGAGGCTCATCGAGGAGCGGACTCGCACGGAGTGGCCGCAGGGCATCGTCGACCTGGCCGGGGCCTGGGCCGACGAGCGGGAGCTCGTTCGATCGCACGAGGGCGAGGATCTGCCTCGCGAGCCGCTCTGAATGTACCTCCTCGATACGAACACGCTCATTTACTACTTCAAGGGCCTGGGGAACGTCGCCGACAGGCTCCTCGCCGAGAGGCCGGCGGACGTCGTCACGACGACGATCACCGTGTTCGAGCTCCTCGTCGGGATTGCCAAGTCAGCGGCGCCCGCGCGGCGTCGCGAACAGCTTGGCACGCTCCTCGGTTCACTCCGCGCGATCCCGTTCGGCGATCGCGAAGCGCGCGCCGCCGCCGAGGTGCGCGCGGATCTCGAGACGGCGGGGATGCCGATCGGCCCCCTGGACAACCTCATCGCGGGAACCGCTCGCGCGCACGGCGCGACCCTCGTAACCCGGAACGTGAAGGAGTTTCGCCGAATCCGCGATCTGCACGTCGAGAGCTGGTACTGACCTCGAGCTTGCCGAGGCCCCGAGTTCCCCCGCGAGCCCCGCCCGCGCGGTGTCGGCGAGCGCGCGGAGAAGCCGATTTGCCAGCCTGGGCTCGCCTGCGCTCACACACGTGGGAGGGGCGTCAAACGGATCAGAACGCCCGGGTCGAGGCATCAGGCGCCGCGGGCGCGGGATTTGGCCGGCGCCGCGCGCCCGCGCGCCGGGCCGCCGCGCTTGCCGCGCGCCGTCTTCCGTTGCCGCGAGGACGAGCGCGCTCCCGGTCCGCTCGATTTCTGGCGAGCCCGATCTTTGGCCTTGGGTGCCTCGGGGGGCGGGACGACGCTCTGCAGCTCGGCGAGGTCTTCGAGGCGCTCGACGAGGCTGTGAAGATAGGTGGGGGACGTCTCCGCCAGGCGATCCAGGGTTCGCGTGGCCACGAGCGCTGCGTTGTAGGGGCCGGCGTCGCCGGGGAGATCGGCGCGCGCGCGGGCGAGCGTGATCGCGGTGGAAAGCTCCGCCGACGCCCGCCGGTAGCGCTCCTCGCTCGCGCCGCCCTGTCCCGCGACCACCCGGGGTGGCAGGGCGCGCAGCCGGCGAATTCCCTGTCTTGCGCCGGTGACGTCGCCGCGGCGAAGCGTTTCGCGGATCGGCTTGGTTCCCGGCGTCCCGGCCACAGACAGGTCGTCCAAGGCGGCGCCGGCGGCGGCGAGTCCCCGGTCGTAGCCGGCCTCAAGCGCGGTGAGCTTGGCCTCCGCGCGGCGCGCGAGGTGACGGTTTTCCAGCGTGTCGGCTCGCTCAATGAGCGCGCGCACGCACCGGCAGCCCGGCGCGTCGAAGCGCTTGCCGCCCCGGCCTTCGAGGTTGTCTAGGCGCGCCGACAGCGCGTCTAAAAACGCCGTGAGGTCCTCACACGCGGGGGTGGCGGTTTCGTCTTGGCTCATAGCCTCGCTCCGTGTGCGACGGCGGGGCGGCGGGCGGCTTACGCCCGCGCATCGGTCTCGGCTCCCGCGGCGTCGGGCGAGGGCGGCAGCCCGGCGCGCACGCGCTGCAGCTCGTCGAAAAGCTCGCGCTGAAACCGCAGCTGCCGGGTGAAAAGCTCCTCGGCGGACTCCAGGTGCGACGTCAGCGATTGGGCCGCCGCGCCCCGGCCCGCGGCGTCCACCGCCGCCTCCATGTCCCCGAGGCGCTCGAGCCACTCCGCGGCGGCCTCGCGCTGGCGGTCGACCGCTTCGGAGAACATCTCCGCCACGGCCGACATTTCGGCGCCTCCGCCCCGCAAAAGCTCGGCCGCCTCCCGGGCCACGCCGGTGGCCTCGGCCAGCTTTTCGGCCATCTCGGAGGCGTGCGCCTCCAGCGCCTTGGCGAGCGCGTCCGACGACGCTGTAAATCTGGCCTCGAGGCGCTTTTCGAAGTCTCCGAGCCGGCTTTCGTGGGCAGAGACGGACTCGCGCGCCGCGTCGGCAAGCGCGCCGATGCGCTCGCCCGCGCGCGCCTCCGCTTCGCGCGCGCGCTCGCCGGTGGCCTC
>SLNH01000491.1 GCA_007133195.1 Nannocystineae bacterium
CGGGCCTGGCCCGCTCGGCCGGAGCCTCGCCGCGATCCGAGCTCGCCCGCTCGCGCGAGTCCTCTCCGCGCTCCGAGCTCGCCTGCGAAGGGGGCGGCGGCTCTGCCGATTCTTGGGCCGGCGCCGACGTCACGACACAGCCGTGCGCCAGAATTACGCTGATCCCGAGTGCGAGTCGCTTGGTCATACCGCATGGACGATACGCCACGCCGCATATTCTAGATACCCTCGACTGCGGCAGAGCTCGCGCCGCGACCATCGCAATCGGCGACACGCCCGCGGCCCGCGCTGTACAATTTGGGGCGATGGCGTCCAATCACTGGCACACCGCGCGAGCTCGAGCGAATGCTCGGCGACAGCGCCCGGCGCCGGTCTCGCGACTCGCAGCGCTCGCGCTCGCGATGAGCGTGGGAGCGGCGGCTGCCGCTTCCTGTAACGACGGCGCGCGAACCGAAAACCGCACCGCTTCGACCGACAGGGCCCCCGAAAACGGCACATCGGAGCACGCTGGCGAACGAACGAAAGACAGCGCGGGCGAGCACACAGCCGGGGACGAAGACCCGGGCGATCGCGTCGGCGAGATGCCCCCGAAGGCACCGGGCGCGGGCCCCGGGGAGGCGCGAATCGACCGCGGCGCCCAAGGTCGGTTTGACGGCTACTCCGTCGGCGTGTTCGCGATCTCCAAGCGCGACGGAGACAGCGAGGTCAAAACGACCCTGTCGATTCTCAGCGAGGACGGCGAAGAACTCGGCCGGCGGCGCTATGCGGCGGGCGACTCCGCCGAGCTCGGCGACGCCCGCCTCGACATCGTCGACATCGTCAAGCACGACTCGGACGCCTACATCCTCGTCCGCTACGTCCCCGCGGCAGCCGAATAGCCCGCCCACCGCGTCGGCAGCGCGACGCCGGCGCACCGCGCCCGCATCGGCTCAAAGCGCCCCGTGCGCGGTGTCCGCGGCCTCGCCGCGGGCCATCCCGGCCGCCAAGGTCCCCGGGTTACGGGGCGACCGCGGGCAGAAACCTCGTCGCGGGATTAGAATTCACCGGTCATTCCAGTCACTTGAAGCGCGAGGCTGCGTCGCCGGCCGGGAGAGCTCCCGCCTGACCCCGGATCCGTAGTAGGAACCGGGGGGACCCATCATGACCAAGAACGCGAAGATCATCTACACGCAGACCGACGAGGCGCCGGGGCTTGCCACCTTCTCGCTGCTTCCCATCATCCAGGCGTTCGCGTCGCCGGCGAGCGTCGAATTGCAGACGCGGGACATCTCGCTGTCGGGGCGCATCCTCGCGGCGTTTTCCGACCGGCTCCCGCCGGAGCAGCGCGTCGCCGACGACCTCGCCGAGCTCGGACAGCTCGCGAAGACGCCCGAGGCGAACATCATCAAGCTGCCGAACATCAGCGCGTCGATCCCGCAGATGAAGGCGGCGATCGCCGAGCTCAAGGAAAAGGGCTACGCGCTCCCAGACTACCCGGACGAGCCGACCACCGACGACGAGCGCGACGCCAAGGCGCGCTACGACAAGGTCAAAGGGAGCGCCGTCAACCCGGTGCTCCGCGAGGGCAACTCCGATCGCCGCGCGCCCAAGCCGGTCAAAGAGTACGCCCGCCAGAACCCGCACTCCATGGGCGAGTGGTCGGCGGACTCGAAGAGCCACGTCGCGAGCATGTCGGGCGACGACTTTCGCTCGAACGAGCGGTCGAGGACGATCGGCGAGGCGACGGAGGCGCGGATCGAGCACGTGGGCGCCGGCGGCGACGTGACCGTGCTCAAGGACAAGCTCGCCCTCGAGCCGGGCGAGGTGATCGATGGAACGGTCATGCGCAAGCGCGCGCTCGTCGCGTTTTTGGAGGAGCAGGTCGAGGACGCGAAGAAACAGGGCGTACTGTTTTCGCTTCACATGAAGGCCACGATGATGAAGGTCTCCGACCCCATCATTTTCGGCCACGCGGTCCGCGCCTACTTCAAAGACGTGTTCGAAAAGCACGGCGCCACGCTGGACGAGGTCGGCGCCGACGTGCGTAGCGGGTTCGGCGACGTGCAGGCGCGGCTCGCCCAGCTCCCCGCTGACACGCGGGCAGCCATCGAGGCCGACATCGGCGCCGTGTACCAGCGCGGGCCGAAGCTCGCGATGGTGGACTCCGATCGCGGCATCACGAACCTCCACGTGCCGAGCGACGTCATCATCGACGCGTCGATGCCGGCGATGATTCGGAGCTCCGGCAAGATGTGGAACGCCGACAATCAGCTGCAAGACGCCAAGGCGGTGATCCCCGACAGCAGCTACGCGGCCGTGTATCAGGAAGTCATCGAGTTTTGCAAAAAGAACGGCGCGCTCGATCCCAAGACGATGGGCAGCGTCCCGAACGTTGGGCTGATGGCGCAGAAGGCCGAGGAGTACGGCTCGCACGACAAGACCTTCGAGATGCAAAAGCCCGGCACGGTGCGCGTGGTCACCGCGGACGGCGACGTCCTGTTCGAGCACGAGGTCGAGGAGGGCGACATCTGGCGGGCCTGTCAAACCAAGGACGCGGCCATCCGCGACTGGGTGCAGCTCGCCGTCAGGCGATCCCGCGAGAGCAAAACGCCGGCGGTGTTTTGGCTCGACGAGTCCCGCGCCCACGACGCCGAGCTCATCGCGAAGGTCAAGCGCTATCTCGCGGACGAGGACACCTCCGGCCTGGACATCCAGATCCTTGCGCCGGCCGCCGCGACCCGGCACGCGCTGGAGCGCATCGCGGCGGGCAAGGACACGATCTCGGTGACGGGAAACGTCCTTCGCGACTACCTCACCGATCTCTTCCCCATCCTCGAGGTGGGCACCAGCGCCAAGATGCTCTCGATCGTCCCGCTCATGAACGGGGGCGGTTTGTTCGAAACGGGCGCGGGCGGCTCGGCCCCCAAGCACGTGCAGCAGCTCCTCGCCGAGGGCCATTTGCGGTGGGACTCGCTAGGCGAGTTCATGGCCCTCGCTGCGTCGCTCGAGCATCTGGCGAGCCGCGTGGACGGCGCGGGGGCGAAGGTCCTCGCCGACACCCTCGACGACGCCACCGCGCAGGTGCTCTTGAACCGCAAGTCGCCCTCGCGCAAAGCCGGCGAGCTCGATAATCGCGGCAGCCACTTTTATCTCGCCCTGTACTGGGCCAAGGCGCTGGCCGCCCAGCGCGAGCACGCGGCGCTCGCCGAGCGGTTCGCGAACGTGGCGCGCGAGCTGTCGGAAAACGAAGAGACCATCCTCGCGGAGCTGTCCGCCGGGGCGGGCAAGCCCGTGGATGTGGGCGGGTACTACATGCCCGATCCGGCGCGCGCCGAAGCCGCGATGCGCCCGAGCAAAACGCTCAATCGCATCATAGGCGGCGTGTAGCCAGGCTCGCCCGCGCCGGCGGCCGCGATACGAAAGCGTTCACCGGCGCTCCGCGCGAGCAGCCCGCTGCCGGCCCGGTGCCGAGGAAAACGGCGCCGGGGCCGGGCGCGCCACGCGCCGACAGGCCCGAGTCCGTTAAAGCTCCGCGATGTGGCGCTCGAACTCGTCACGCGCGCGCGCCCACGCGCCTGCGTGCATCGCGGGAAGGTCGGTTAGCCACGGCAGAAGCTGGGCGGCGAAGTCCTGCGACGACTCGAGCGGCAAGAGCGAGGGGAGGTTATCGATGGCCGTGACGTCGAGCGGCGGATCGTCGTGTACGCGCAGGGCGGGGGCGTCCCAGCTCGTGACGCGATCGTAGACCTTGATCGGCGAAAACGCCGAGGTGGGATCGCAGGCGATGTCGCCGATGACGCGCAGGCGGCGCGGTGCGGTCACCGCCTCGCCGGACACGAACACCGGGCAACCGGGCTCGGCGAGGATGCAGTTCAAAAAGATTTCGCGCGCCAGGATCTCGGGAAACGGCCCGCCGCCGGCGGTCTCTTCGACATCCCACTTCGTCACGGGGACGCCGAGCGCTTCGCACAGATCGCTGGCTCCGCGGCCCACGCGCCCGAGCGCCCCGATGATGAGCGCATCGGGGCCCGGCGCTCCGGCGGCGGACAGGGACCCTGCCACGTCGGCGCGCAGCGCGTCCTTGTCCGCGTAGGCACCGATCGGGCCGGCGACGGCGCCGCGGCGCTGAGCCGCGAGACACATGAGCGCCACCGCCGCGCCCGCGTATCCGGCGTAATAGCCGAAGGCGGCCACGCGTCGCCCGCGCTCGTCGACCAAGTATTCGAGGTCGTAGAGCACGCCGCCTCCGGCCCGAAACCTGTCGAGCAGCGCTAGGCCAGCGGGCTGGCCCTTGTAGGCGTGCCCGAACATGATGTGCCGGTGGCGAAGCGGGGTGCCGTCGTCGGGGAGCTCCTTGAGGCCGAACACGATGGCGTCGTCTGGCGCCTGCGAAAAGCTCCCCTCGGGCGCGATGGTGCAGCCCGCATCGCCGTACGCCCCGATCGGGATGATCCGGCTCGCGCTCTCCTCCACGGTCACGCTGATTCCCCGCGACAGAAGCTCGTGGGCACCGTCGGGGGTCAATCCGACCCGCCGCTCGCCGCGCCGGGCCTCCGCTCTCACCCAAAGATGTGTCACCGGCGAACCCTACCGCGAAACCAAGTCCACCTGCTGGCCACCGCCGACCGCGTGAGCCGAGCGCCCGGGCGACCGTCAGTCGAGCGGCATGTCGAGGATGCGCCGCACCGCGTCTCGCACGGTCCCCACGTCGTTCGGCAGATCGATGGGCGAGTTGGCGTGGGCGGGCGCGGGCACGCGCTCGAGCGTGCGCTCGTGGTATTGCGTCTTGAACTCGGGGAACTTGAGCCCGCTCGCCGTCGAGATCACGACGACTCGATCGCCCGCCCTGATGGTGTCGTCGGCGACGAGCTTTTCGAGCGCAGCGAGCGCCACCCCGGTGTGGGGGCACGAAAACATCCCGGCGCGATCCGCGCGCGCCGCCGCGTCGGCAAGCTCGGCCTCGCTCGCCTGCTCTACCCTGCCGCCGGTCGCCTCGAGCGCTCGTATCGCCTTCGTATAGGACACCGGGTTTCCGATCTGTATCGCCGACGCGTGGGTCTTTTCGGCTTGCACGGCCTCGAAGCGCTCGAACCCGCGCTGATAGCTCTGGTAGAGCGGATTCGCCCGTGACGACTGCGCGACACAGATCCGCGGCGCGCGGTCGGCGAGCCCGAGGTCCATCATCATCTTGAAGCCCGCCCACAGGGCCGACACATTGCCGAGGTTGCCCCCCGGAATCACGACCCAGTCGGGCACATCCCAGTCGAACTGCTGGGCGATCTCGATGGCGACCGTTTTTTGGCCCTCGAGCCGGAGCGAGTTCATCGAGTTGGCCAGGTACACACCCTCGCGCTCGGTGATCTCGGACACGAGGCGCATACAGCCGTCGAAGTCGGTGTCCACGGCGAGCACGGCCGCGCCGTTCGACAGCGGCTGAACGAGCTGCGCGGTGCTGATCTTCCCCCGCGGCAGGATGACGATCGAGCGAATGCCCGCCGCGGCCGCGTACGCCGAGAGCGCCGCGGACGTGTCGCCCGTGGAGGCGCACGCGATCGCCGAGATGTCGCGCCCCTCGGCCATCATCTGCTTGACGGTCGACACCAGCACCGTCATGCCCAAATCTTTGAACGAGCCGGTGTGCGAGTTCCCGCACAGCTTGATCCAAAGCTCGCGCAGGCCGAGCTTTCTGCCGTAGCGCTCCGCCCAGAACAAGTTGGTTCCGCCCTCGAACATCGAGACGACGTTTTCGTCGTCCACGTGCGGCGCGACCCACTCCTTTTTGCCCCACACCCCCGAGCCGTAGGGCCACCGGGTCGACATGAAGCGCTCGGCGAACAGCTTCTTCCACGCCGCGGGAGACTGCGCTTTGAGCGCGTCTAAATCGTGCGCGACCTCGAGGAGCCCACCGCACCGCGCGCACCGGTAGTACGGCTGGTTCACGGGGTGTTCGCCCGGACAGCCCGCGATACACCGAAACGCCGCTCGATAAGCCATCCCTACCGCACACTAGCCCAGATCACGCCCGGCGCCCACGACGGCGGCGTTCATTTTTTGGGCGTGGCCTTGACCACCACGCGGTTGTCCTTGAGCACCACGTTGAACTCCACGCCCGCCGCCCGGTGCTCCTTCATGATGCGCGGCGCCTGATCCCGCAGCTTCCCCATGAGCTTGTCGAAGCCCACGTCGCCGTCCGCGCCGACCATGCGCCGCGCCCGCACGTACTTGTCGTACAGCACGCGCGCCTTGTCGGCGTCCATCCCCGGCGGCAGATTTGCGCCCCCGCTGTCCTTGGCGGAGGACCGGTCGGACGAACCGGGGCCGGCTGTGCTCGCCCGCCGCTGCTCGCGGGCGAGCGCCTCGCGAGCCTCGGCCTTGGCAGGCTCCCGCCAACCGCCCTCGGCGGCCGCCTCTGCGGGTCGCGCCGCCGGGCGCGCTCGTCCCCGGGTAGGCGGCGCAGCCACGTCGCCACTGCCCGGCTCGCGCCACACCGACGCTTCGCCACCGGCATGGGCGCCGTCAGTTATCACCCGAGCATCCCCATCATCCCCGGCCGCCGGCGCACCGGCGGCGCCCGCCGAGGCGGGCGGCTCCTCCGCCGTGATCGCCGAAAACAGCGCCTCCATGTCCGTGTCGAGATCGGCGCCAAGCAGCGGGTCTGACTCATCGATGTGATGGACCTGCGGGTGGTGGACCTGCGACCCCGAACCCTCGGGCCCGCGCGCCTGGGCCGGCGTCGAAGCCGCCCCCTCGCCACCCTCGTGCCGGCGGGCGAGGCGCTCGCGGTCTCGCATCACCCGCTTGCGCATGAGCGCCGGCATCTTGGCGAGCACCTCGTCGGGGATCTCCTCGCCGCGCGCGTACGCCCGCCGCTTGACCCGAGCGATGTCCCGCACGTAGGTGCCCTGCTCGATCTGCCGCAGCACCCGGTTCCAATAGGTGTTGTACGCGCCGAACCGCTGGCTGAGCGTGGTGAGCCGGTATCGGAGCGCGGTCCTGCGCGGCTGGCGCTGGGTGAGCTCGCGAATCCCGCGCTCCACCTCCTTGTGGAGCTGGCTCGGCGGGATCTTCTGAATGCCCATGAAGTACTGCTCGTAAAGCCGCTTTAACCGATCGAGGCGACCCTCGAGGTCGGTGAGGACCTCGTCGAAGTCGGGCCCCTCGTGCTTTGTGGTCGAGCGCAGCGCCACGGCGTTCCTCAAGGGTAGCAGAGACGCGAGGTCCGCGACTATTCTCCCGTTCGCGCGCCGCGTGGCGCCGCCCGGACTCCTGCCTCCATGCGCAAGGCGCCCCGATCGTGTCGGTCCTTTACTTCCTACTCCTGATCGGTGTGCTCGTCGTCATCCACGAGCTCGGGCATTTCGCGGCGGCGAAGCTCCTTGACTTCAAGGTCACGCACTTTTCGCTCGGCTTCGGACGACCCCTCTTTCGGGTGCGCCGCGGCGAGACCGACTACCAGATCGGGGTGCTACCTTTCGGGGGGTATACGCGCATCCTCGGCGAGGACGCTGACGACGCAACATCCACCGACGCCGACGCGCGTCGCGCATTTCACCGAAAGCCGAAGTGGCAGCGAGCGATCGTGGTCTTGGCCGGGCCGGCGGCGAACTTCGCCCTCCCCGCGGCGATCTACTTCGCGTTCTTCGCGGGCCACTCGCAGCTGCCTGCGCCGGTGATCGGGGACGTGCTGCCCGACACCCCGGCCGAGCGGGCCGGCATCGAGCCCGGCGACCGCGTGCTCGCAATCGACGGCTCGTCCCAGCGCTACTGGCACGAGCTCGAGGACACCATCCAAAGCCGCGTGGGCGACGAGCTGAAGTTTCGGATCGAGCGCGGCGAGCGGACCTTCGAAACCTACATCACCCCGGTGACCACGACCTTTCGCGACCGCAGGGGTCGCGAGGAAGAGCGCGGCCATATCGGCATCACCCGCGCTCCCTTTCCCCCCCAGGCCGGGATTCTCAACCTGGACAGCCCGGCGGCGGACGCCGGCCTACGGACGGGCGATCACATCATCGGCATCGGCGGCCACCACATCGACAACTACGCCGAGCTCCGGCGCGCCGCCGACGCCATCGCGCACCGCGAACGCGTCACGTATTTGCGCGGCACCCAGGTCCCCGGCCTCCCCGTCGAGCTGATGCACGCCCACTTGACCGAGATCGTGCCCGAGCTCATCACCGACGGCGCCACGGTTCGCACCGGTGACACCGGCATCGAGTCGGCGGAGATGTTCGTCGCTCGGGTGGAACCCGATTCTCCCGCCGCGCGCGCCGGCCTCCAGCCGGGCGATGTGATCGACCGCGTCGACGGCGAGCCCGTCTCGCACTGGCTCGTGCTCGACCAGCGCCTGCAGGCGCGCCCCGACCACGAGTTCGACGTCGAGTGGCGCCGCGCCACCTCGTCGGGCGAGATCGTCCCGATGTCGGCGACCATTCGCCAAGAGCGGCGAGAGCTCGCCGACGAATTCGGAAATCCCAAGCAGGCGCTCGTGTTCGGCGCATCCAGCGGTTTCGAGCTGGGTCGCGGCGAGCTCGTCCCCATCGAAAACCGCTTCCGCTACGCCGCCAGCGGCGCGCTCGAGCGAACGGGCGAAACCGTCGCCACGCTGGCCTCCGGGCTATGGGCCGTGATCCGCGGCGAAGCGCCGCGCGACGCCGTCGGGGGCCCGCTCATGATGTACCGCGCCGCCTCGATCTCCGGCGACCAGGGCTGGGATCGGTTCCTCCTCATGATCGCGCTGGTGAGCGTGAGCGTGGGCCTCATCAACCTGCTGCCCATCCCGGCGCTCGACGGCGGACAGCTCCTGCTCCTCGCCGGCGAGACGATCCGCCGAAAGCCGCTGTCTCCCCGCATGAGAGACCGGTTTCAGCTCGTCGGCCTGGTCATCATCGGCCTCATCACGATCCTCGCGATCCGAAACGACATCGTCCGGTTCGTCATTCAGTAGGCCATGACAGCCGCGCGCGTGTGCGCTATAGACGGCCCGTGGCCGCGCAACACCTCCTCGCCCTCGACACCTCCACGCTCGTGGCCAGCGTCGGGCTCACCACGCTCACCGGCGGGCGGGCGCGCGCCTCGGCCCAAGCCGAGAGCGACGTGAAAAACCACAGCGATCAGCTGCTGACCATGATCGACGGCGTGCTCGGCGAAGGCGGGCTCGGCGCCGACGACCTCGCGGGCGTGGCCGTCGGGGCGGGGCCGGGCTCGTTTACTGGCCTCCGCATCGGCATCTCCACCGCCAAGGGCCTGTGCTTCGCCACCGGCAGCCCGCTTTGGCTGGTCTCGTCCTTGGCCGCCCTCGCCCGCGACGCCAGCCTCCGGGGCGAGGCGGACATCGTCGCGCCGGTGCTCGACGCCAGGCGGGGCGAGGTGTTCTTCGGCGTGTATGACGTGCGCGAGGACGCGCCGCGGGCGATCGCGCAGGAAGCGGTCGCGGGGCCGGCGGAGGCCGCGGCGCGGATCGCCGAGGCGGCAGGCCAAAATTTGAACCTGCGGGGGCCCGCGCTCGCCGGTGACGGCGCGCTCCTTTACGCGGAGGCCTTCGAGGAGCGCGATCTGCGCGTCGAGCGCGCGTGCCGGCAGACGCCCTCGGCGGCGTCCGTGGGCGCCCTGGCCGCGGCACACCCGCCCGTGGCCGAGCTGGCGCGGGCGGCGCCCACCTACCTGCGCCCCTCGGAGGCCGAGCGAAAGTACCCCCAGGGAAATCCGGGCGGGGCGTTTTCGCGCGCACCGTGACGCTCGGCGTCGTGAGCGAGCGGCGGCCGCGGGAGGTGGCGTGAGTTCGAAACGGCGTCGTTTACGCCCCCCGCCCCGCGCGCTATCTTCTCGTGTGAACCACCGGAGGAAATGACTGTGAAGCAGGACGATTCCAATCAGGGTGATCTCCTCGAGAGGCTCGTCGCCGAGCACCGCGCGTTGGAGGAGCGGCTTCGCGAGCTCGACCGGCACGTCTCTCTCACGTCCGCCGAGCAAGTCGAGTACAGTCAAATCAAAAAGCAGAAGCTACGAACCAAGGACCGAATGCGGCTTCTGCAGGAGAGCTGATACGCGCGGCGCCTCGGCGCCCTATTTTCCTCGTGACCGAACGCGACGACGACGAGCCGGGCGCCGGCGATGGAAGCATCGTCACGCCCGAGATGATCGAGCGCTTCCGGCAGGTCGGCCTGCGCCTGGACCGCGCGGGGCGCCTGTGGCATCAGGAGCGCGAAATCACCCATCCGCGCCTAAGGCGTGCGATCCTTCGCTGGCTGGATCGCCGCGAGAGCGACGGAAGGCCGATCGTCCGCATGGACGAACAACGTTACGCCTACATCGAGGTCGAGGACGCGGAGCTGATTGTCACCTCCGCGCGATGGGACGGGAATCGGGCCGTTATCGCCGTAAACGACGGCTCGGAAGAAGAGCTCGCCTACGCCTCCCTGGAGGTGGGCCCGGATGACGCCCTGTACTGCGCCGTCAGGAACGGAAAACTCCGCGCGCGCATCGCCACCTCCGCCTATTACGTGCTCGCCGAGCGCATAGATGAACGCGAAGACGGAGGATTCGACTTGTGCGCGGCGGGCGAGCGGTTTCCCATCCGCCGCCGGACGTGACGGCTTGGAATGGGTAAACCGGACGTCATGGCGCGCGCCGCGCTACCCCTTTTGGTTTCCGCCGCGTTTGCCTGCGTGGACGCCGGCGACTACGAGGGCGTGTGGGTTGGGGAGGCCGCTGGTGAGGGCGAGACCCGAGAGGGGTTCGAGCGGGGCGATGCGCTCGAGGTCGAAATCATGGAGGCCGACCTAGGCGATTTGCGCGCCGAGATCAGCTCGTCGGACGGCCTGTTCGAAGACGAGCCGATCGAACCGATCCCGGGCGCGGAGCAAGACGCGCTCGCCGACATCACCTTTCCCGGGTCCCCGCTGCGCGTGTTTCTGGCGTTCGCGGACACCACCGACGGCGAGGGGCCCGCCCTCGTGGTGCTCGCGCTCTACGGCGATCCGAGCGTCGAGGTCCGAATCCTTCGGGGCGGCGCAGCGCCCCTTTACGGAATCTTTTCGCTCGAGCGCCGACGGTAGCGAAGGAGGGGCGGCGCGATCGGCGCCGCCCTACACCGCGAGTGCCTAGCGCTCCGCGACGAACACGCTGCGGCGATTCTCGTCGTGGTCCGTCGACGCCGGCTGCTCCTCGCCGTAGGTGACGATGTCGATCCGACTCTCGTCGATCCCGAGCTGCACGAGGAACTCGCGCGCCGCGCGCGCCCGCCGCTCGCCCAGGGCGAGGTTGTATTCGGGCGTGCCGACCTCGTCGGTGTGCCCTTCGATGGTGAGCGCGCGGCTGTCGTCCTCGCGCATCCACTCGGCGTTTTCCTCGAGCTGGTCGCGCGCCTCGTCACTGAGGGCGCTCGAGTCGAACTCGAAGTAGATGACCTCGGTGAGCTGGGCGCTGGGCTCCGTCGGCTGGCTTACCCCGTCGCCCCCATCCGACCCGTTGTCGGACGTGGTGTCCCCATCGGAGCTCGTGTCCGCGGGCTGCTGGGGCTCCGGGGTCGTCTCCTCGCTATCCTGGCCTCCACACGCCGCAACGAGTCCGAGGCTCGCGGAAATGACGACAATCGAGAACGCCTTGCTAACCATGGTTCGTTAATCTCCTGGTCTTCGCCTGCGTCGATGATCGGGCGGCGATACACTTGGGACGCTTGAGTCTCGAACGAGTTTTACTCGCGGACGATGGTGGTCACAAGTAGGATAAACGCGAAACAGTGCCAAACCGCATCCGCTCGAAGCGCCTTCATGACCGCGGGGGCGCGCCCGCGCCAGCGCAGAGACGCGACAGCCGCTCAGGACGCGGAGCCGCCCCCGGCGAGCTCATGAATCTCGGCCTCGGAAAAGCCGTATTCGGCGAGCACCTCGGCGGAGTGTTCACCGTGCCCCGGCGCTGGGCTCGCCTGCCCGCCGCCGGCCGGAGTCCGCAGTTGCGGTATGCCGCCGGCCGCCGGCGGGGCGAACACGCCCCGCTCGACGAAAAGCGGGTGCGAGGGCACCTCCTCGGGCTCGAGGACGGGCTCACAGCAGCAGTCCACGCCGTCGAAGACGGCCGCCCAGGCGTCGCGATCGCGGCCACGCAAGATGTCCTGCACCTCGGCCCGGACGCGCGCCTGGACGGCCGGGTCGGGATCGAGATCCGAGGCGTGCGGCTGCCTCCCGATCGCCTGGTTGAACGCGAACCAAAACTTGGGCTCGAGCGCGGCGACCGCGAGGTAGCGGCCGTCCGCCGTCTCGTAGATATCGTAGCTCGCGAGCCCGCCGTTTAGCGTCTCCTGGCCGCGCGTCGGCGCGCGCCCCGCGGCGGCGCCGCTCGCGAGCTCCGCAGCCAGGAGCGACAGCGCCCCCTCGGTCATCGAGATGTCGAGGTGGCGCCCCTCCCCCGTGCCCTGGCGCCCCACGAGCGCCGCCAAGATCGTCGTCGCCCCCCACAGGGCCCCGCCGGCGAGATCGGCGACCTGCACGCCAGGGACCGCGGGTGCGCCGCCTTGCGCGCCGCCCATGGCGAGCACGCCGGACAGGGCCGTGTAGTTCAGGTCGTGCCCGGCGCGATCGCGATACGGACCGGTCTGCCCGTAGCCGGAAATCGAGCCCAACACGATCCCGCGGTTTTTCGCGCGGAGCGCGTCGTAGCCGATGCCTAGGCGATCGAGAACGCCCGGGCGAAAGCTCTCGACCACCACATCCGCCCGCGCCGCCATCCGCAACAGCGCCTCGCGGCCGGCCTCCGACTTCAGGTCGAGGACGAGCGAGCGTTTGTTGCGGTTGACGGCGAGGAACCGGCCGCCCATGCCCCCGCTTTGCGGGGGCAGCATCCGCATGTAATCGCCGACTTGCGGGTCTTCGATCTTCACGACGTCGGCGCCCATATCGGCGAGCGCCATCGTGAGGAAGGGCCCCGGCAAAAGGCGCGAGAGGTCGAGCACGCGAATGCCGGCGAGCGGACCCGTCACGCTGTCATCTCCCTGCGCCCCGGGGGGAGGCGATGAGCCAGCGGATATCGGCATCCGCCGGGCCTATTTCCGAGCCTCGGCGCGCAGCGACGACCACCGGCACGGCAAGTTCAGCTTTGGGCCTCTTTGGCGGCGATGTCGAAGAACTGCTGGAGCTTGGTGGCGAGCATCGGGTCGCCGGTGACCTTGAGCTTGCCCTGGAAGTAGAGCTGCATACCGGCCTGCGGATCGCTGAGCATCGTTTTGAAGTCGTCGTGCTCGACTTCGATCGTGCACTGCGCGTTGCCCTTATCGCCGCGCTCCGCCGTGGGCGGATCGGAGGTGAGATCGACCGTCCATTCGCCGCCACCTTCACCGGTGATCTTGAAGCAATAGACCGCGTCCACTTCCTTGGCCTTGTCCGGGTACTTCTTGAGCGCCTCAGGAACTTGAACGTCGAAGAGCTCTTGGGCGTCTTGGGGCAGGTTAGACATGGAATTCCTCCGAGAATGGATGGCAGCGACCCGGGGTCGTAAGCGAGGGCTCTCGTAACACGGCGCGTCAGCGACCGTCAAGCGCCGCTCTCGGCCCGAGATCCGGTCTCCAAACCAGCGGGTCAGCCGCGGTGCGACAAGGCCTCGACGACCTCTCCCGGAGCCACCGCCGCGCCCTGGATCACGCAACCCGGCCCCAAGGACGCGCCGGCCCCGATGTCGGCATCGACCACCACGCAGTGGGCGTCGATACGAGCGCCGTCCCCGATTCGCGTTACGCCGCGAAGCTGGACACCCGGCGCGATCCACACGTCGCCGCCGACCGGGCCCACGTCTGCGTCGACGAACGTCTGCTCCGGGGATACGAGCGTCACGCCCGCGCGCATGAGCGCCTCGCGCCGCCGCCGCTGATAGGTGGCCTCGACCGCGGCGAGATCGACCCGATCGTTTACCCCCGCGACCTCCTCGTAGGGCGCCTCGACCACGCCTACGCGCCCGCGGCGGGCCGCCTTCTCGATGAGATCGGTGAGGTAGAGCTCGCCTTGCGCGTTGTCGCTCGTGAGCGACGCGATGTCCCCGCGCAAGCGACCGAGCGCCATGGCGTAAAAGCCCGCGTTGAACTCGGTGATCGCCCTCTCCTCGGCGGTGGCGTCGGCGTGTTCCACGATGCGAACCACCTCGCCTTCGGCGTCGCGGACGATCCGGCCATAGGGGAGCTGTCGCGGCATGGTCGAAGACACGAGCGAAAGCCCGGAGCTCGCGCCCTCGCACGCGCGGACGAGCGCGGCCAAAACATCGGCCGGCAGGAGCGGCACGTCGCCCGAGGTGACGACCACGACCCGATCGTCGGCCTCGCTTGCGAGCTCGCCGAGCGCGGTCATCACGGCGTGGCCCGTCCCGTTGGGCTCTCGCTGGTGAGCGATCGCGATGTTGCCCTGGCCGTAACGCGCGGTGAGATCGGCCCGGACGCGCTCGATTTGGTGCCCGAGCACGGCGACGATCCGCTCCGCTCCCGCGGCGCGGGCCGAATCGATCGCCCAAGCGAGCAAAGGACGGCCGCCGACTTCGTGCAGCACCTTGGCGCGGTCACTGCGCATTCGGGTTCCGAGCCCGGCGGCGAGGATAACGGCGAGGGGCGGACGTGCTTTCATCGCGACTCTCTCTTCGTCCTCTGCGCGGTCCCGCCGCCCCCCTCGCGCGCGCAGACGCGGGGCGCGAGCGGCATCCACCGCCTCGTGGGGACAGCCCGGCTTCGGTGGTCCCTGGGCTCCGGGGGGTCCGTATGAACCAAGCTGCTCCCTCGCGCAAGATCTCGGGCGTTCTATCGTGGCACAGGACGCCGAACATACCCGGCACTGCGTGGGCGTAGGCGGGTGCCCGGCTGGTCGCCCGTGTAGCCTGTCCTGCGATGAGAACGCATACCCGGACGGGGAGGTCGTCCGGCCGGAATTGCGCACGGGAATTTTAGTGAGCTCCAGCATTCGTTATACTTCTGCGCAGACGATGAGGAGCCACGAGCGACGACGATCTCCGCGGGGCTCCCGCGCCTTTGCCGAGAGCCAAGACCGCCAGCGCGATCACGGAGGATCCGAGGACGGCTACGACGCGGCGGATTCCGACGGCGGCTCGAGCGAAGCGGCCACGCGCGAAAAGCTCGCGCGGGCCGAGCACGAGATCGAGGAAATGCGAGGCATGCTCGAGCGCCTCAGCTATCGAGACGGCCTCACGGGGCTGCTCAACCACCGGGCGTTTTGTGAGCGTCTGGACCGGGAGCTCGCCATCGCCCGCGCGGATGGCGTTCCGCTCTCGGTGCTGTTCGGCGACATCGATCATTTCTCTGCCCTAAACAGCGAGCTCGGCCACGCTTTCGGCGACGGGGCGCTCGTCGAGGTAGCCACGATCCTGGCTCAAGGGGAGGATCGCGGCGCCATCGCCGGACGCTACGGAGGGGAGGAGTTCGCGGTGCTCCTGCCGGGCGCGGCGAAGGACGAGGCGGCCATCCGCGCAAACCGCCTTCGCGATCAGATCGCCAAGGAGGCGTTCGCCGGCGGCCGGGCGCTCACCGTGAGCTTCGGAATCGCAACCTACCCGGACGACGGCGACGATCTGGAGTCGCTCACCCGCTCGGCGGAGTGGGCGCTGCGCGCCGCCAAGCAGAGCGGAAGGAACCGCGTTCATATCTACCGCGAAGACGAGCCTCCACCGAGCGATCACCACGGGTCCGACGGCTGGCCGGCGAGCGCGCCGACGGGGCGCGACGGCCGTGAGGTCAGATTCCCATCGCCGCGCGAACGCTTCAGCGTGGTGGCCAGCGCCCTCGAGCGCGACCGGTCCCTAAGCTGCCTGTACATCGATCTGTCGGCGCTGGGCCGCATCGAAATGGAGCACGGCGTCCCCAAACACGCCGAGGTGCTAGAGCAAGTCGGATTTCTCCTCGAGGCGGCGCGCGGCGAGCGCCTGCGCCGAGACGACATCATCTGCCGGGCCGAGCACGGCGACGCCTACGTCTGCTTCCTGTCCCCATCGCGCACGCGCGCCGCGACGCTCGCCGCCGATTTGGAGCGGGTCGCCGCGCGGGTCGAAGAGATGCTCGAGCGGGGGCTCGGCAACGAGGTCCACGCGCTCATCCGCGAGCGGCCGCGCATTCCGGTGGGCTTCGCGCGGGTGCTCAAAAACCCGATGCTGCGAGCCGAGCGCCTCATCGACAGGCTGATCGTTGAGGCCCGCGACGCCGCCGAACTGCAGCGCCAGCGGGCGATGCAGCTCGACAAAAATTTGGTGCAGGAGATTATCCTGCACGAGCAGGTCGGGCCGGTCTACCAGCCCATCGTCCAGCTGGAGACGGCCGAGATCTTCGGGTACGAGAGCCTGAGCCGCGGGCCGGCGGACACGGCGCTCGAGTCCCCGGCGGCGCTGTTCACGGTCGCCGACAACGTAGGCCTCACGTTCGAGCTCGACCGAGCGTGCTTCCGCGGGGCGCTGCGGGGGGCAGTCGGCCTGGAGCCGGTACACAGGCTGTTCGTAAACCTCTTGCCCCTCTCGTTCTACGATCCCTCCTTCATCGAATCGGAGGTCTCGAAACTTCTGCACGCCGCGGGCCTCACGCCGAGCCATGTCGTCTTCGAGATCACCGAGCGCCTGGCGATCGAAAACTTCAGCTCGTTCCGGCGCCTTTTGGCCTCCTACACCGAGATGGGCTTCGGTGTGGCCATCGACGACGTGGGCACGCGCCACTCGAACCTCGAATCGGTCATGGCGCTCAGGCCGCAGTTCATCAAGATCAGCGACATCCTCACGCGCGGCGTGTCGCGCTCCACGGTCAAGCGAGAGATGCTGCGCTCCCTCGGGCGCATCGCGCAGACCATCGACGCCGTGGTGGTGGCGGAAGGAATCGAGACGGCCGACGATTTGGCCGTGCTGATCGATCTCGGCGTCACCTACGGACAGGGCTTCTTTTTGGGCCGGCCGGGCCGCGCGTTCCCCGACGTCCCACCCGCGATCCAGCGAAGCGTGCGCGCGCTGTCGCGCACGGGATCGCCGCCGATCCCGGCGCCGCCCGCCGACGCCGACGACGATGAGCTGCACCGTCGAGCCTCCTGGACGATCCGCGACGCCGTGCTCGAGCGCGCACACCGCTCGGGCGAGCTCGTGGGTACGGACGGGGAGATGCTGGCCGAATCGCTCGGCGCGGACGAAGGTGAAGACGCAGACGCAGCGCCGCTCGCCGGTCCCGCGGAGGAGACCACCCCCACCGCGGAGCCGAGGCGGGCCGGGCGAGCCCTCGAGATGCCCCTCGTCGCGGGAGACGGGAAACCGGTGGCGGACGAGGAACTCGGCGAGCGACGTCCGAACGAAGGCTCGGTCTCGCTCATGGAGAGTTTGCGGCTGGGCGACGAGGCATCCGATCCGCAGCTCGAGGAAGAGTCGACCGCCGGGGGTACGGCGAGTCCGTAACGACCACCCGGGGCCGGCGCCCGCCGCGTGACACCCATGGATCAACCGACGTTCAACAAACTTCTCGCGTTCGGCGTAGAGCGGGGGGTCTCCGATATCCACTTCGAGGTCGGTTATCCGCCGCACTACCGCCTGCACGGCGAGCTGTTGGGGGCCGTCAAGGTCCCGCCCCTCACCGCCGCGGACACGGAGGCGATCGCGGCGATGATCCTCGGCGATCGCACGAAGATCGACTTCCACCGCCCGTTCCCGGAAGTCGACATGTCGTATTCCCTCGCCGGCATGGGTCGGTTCCGCGCGTCGATCTTCCGCCAGCGCGGCTCGGTGGGGATCGTCATGCGGCTGATCCCGTTCGAGGTGCGGGCCGTGGAGGAGCTGAACCTCCCGCCGGTCCTCGGCGAAATTTGCGAGGCGAGGCGCGGATTGGTCCTCGTGACTGGCGCGACCGGAAACGGCAAGTCGACGACCATCGCCGCGATGATCCGTTACATCAACGAATCACGCCACGCCCACATCCTCACCATCGAAGACCCGATCGAGTTTCTGTTCGAGCCACAAAAATGCATGATCATTCAGCGGGAGGTCGGGACCGACACCGACAGCTTCCGGGGGGCGGTGACCGCGGCGCTCAGGCAGGATCCCGACGTGATCATGGTGGGCGAGGTCCGCGAACAGGATACGGCGGAGACCTGCCTCAAGGCGGCCGAGACCGGGCATCTGGTGATCTCGGCGATTCACACGCCCGACACCGTGTCGACGATCCAGCGCTACGTGGGCCTGTTTTCCCAAGACTCTCAGGACATCGTGCGCCAGCGGCTCGGCGACTCCCTTCAGGCGATCATCTCGCTCCGGCTGCTTTCCGGGAAGGAGGGGCGAAGTCGCATTCCCGCGGTCGAGATCCTGCGCGTGACGAGGACGATCCGCGAGTGCATTCGGCAAGGACGGCTCGGCGAGCTCCCCGAGCTGATCCGCAAGGGCCGCGATCTGTACAACATGCAGCTGTTCGATCAGCACCTCCTCGACCTCGCTCAGGCCGGCCTGATCAGCGTAGAGGCCGCCCTGTATGCGTCATCGAACCCCGAGGAGTTCGAGCGCGCGCTCAACCTCGGTTGAACGCGGACGGACGCTCGGACCTCGGCCCGCGCGGGGCGAAGCTCCACGTACCGGCGCCCGACCGGGCCGTCGGCAGGTGCGAGGAAGCACCGCGCGACGGGCCGGGGCCGACGCGGTAGGCGGCTTACGGCTCGTCGAGCTGCTGAAGGAAGCGCTTGAGCAGACCGTCGATCATGAGGTTGCGATCGACGTCGTCGTATCGCCCGTCACGCCAGCCGTCGTGAAGCTCCTCGTATCGCTCGCGCGCGTCGCCGATGAGCTTTTTGTAGATGCCGACCTTCTTGATGATGTCGCGCTGATTCCGAATGAAGTAGGACACGAGCGAGGCGCTCGCCGCGACCGTGAGCACGAGGCCGAGGGGGCCGCCGAGCGCGTATCGGAGGCCGACGCGGAGCGCGACCACCGTGGCTGCGCCGATCGCCATGTTACGGGTCCCCGCGCCCTGGACCATCGAGTCCTTGGCCATGGCCATGGAGGTCTGCCCGGCGGCGATGAGGAGCGCGATGAAATTACCGCGCCGGGATTTCCACCCGCGATCGTAGTATTCGCGGATGGCGACCTTCAGGAAGGAGTCGAAGTCGCGATAGATACTGAGCTCGCGATTCTTGCCGCCTTCGGGCTCATTGGGAAGCTCTTCTCGGCCCATGGCTCGAGTCTAGCACCGATGCGCGGGCACCACAGGCCTTGGCGCCGGCGAGGGGTGTCCCCGGCTTGCACCGCCGGGGCCGCGCGCGTTGACAGCCTCCCCGGGCGCCCCGCAAAACAGAGCCTATGAAGCGAATCCTCCTCGTGGTCGCCGTCCTCCTCGGGCTCACCGCCGAGGCCGGGGCCGCAGTCGACCGAGGGGGGGAGCAGTTTTTGCGCGGCGAGTATCAGCTCGCGCGCGAGACCTTCGAGAGCGCGGGCGCACAAAACGAGGACGAAGCCGCGCTCGCGCTCGCGCGCTTGGACATCCGCGAAGGCGCGTGGGAAGACGCCGCCGCCCGCAGCGAAGCGCTCGTCGAATCCGAGGATCCGACCGTGCGAGCGAGGGCGCGCGTCCTGTCCGCCGAGATCGCCTGGCGGACCGGCCAGCGCGTCGCCGCCCGCCGGGAGCTCGAGCCGATCGCCGCCACCGGCGAAAGCCTGCGGGCGCGATATCTGCTCGGCCGCGTGCTCCTCGACCTCGGAGAGACGCCGCAGGCAGAGGCGCAATTCGAAGCATTCCGGCGCGATTGGCACGCCGGCGACATCGATCACGAAGACGCCGAGGCCCTCATGTACGTGGCCCTCGCCGCGCGGCATCTCGCGTCGTTCGAGGAGGCCAACGACACGTTTCGGGACGCGGTGGCGCTCGATCCCGAGCTCCTCGAAGCCAACATCGAGTGGGGGCACTTGTTTCTCGAAAAGCACGCCGCGGAGCACGCCAAGGAGAGCTTCGACGAGGTGCTGCAGCGCGACCCTCACCATCCGGCCGCGCACGCCGGCATGGCGGAGGTCCTTCTGGAGAGCAGCTACGACGTCGCGGCGGCCGCACGCCACCTCGACGAGGCGTTGGCGGTCAACCCGCGCCACGTCCCGTCGCTCCTGCTCCGCGCGACGCTGGCGATCGATCGCAACCACTGGGAGGCGGCCCACGCGCACCTGGACGAGGTGCTCCGAGTCAACCCGCGGAGCCTCCGCGCGCGATCGCTCAGGGCGGCCATCCATTGGGTGCGCGACGAAACCGACGCGTTCGCCGACATCGAACGAGAAGTCTTGGCCAAAAATCCATCCTACGCTGACTTCTACCACGCCGTCGCGCGCTCGGCGGTGCGAGAGCATCGCTATCGCGAGGCGATCGAGCTCGAAAAGCGCGCCGTCGAGCTCGATCCCGAGGACTATGTCGCCAAGCAAGGGATCGGCATGGGCTACCTCCGGCTAGGCGATGAGGCCGAGGGCCTGTCCTGGCTGCGGCGGGCCTGGGCCGGCGATCAATACAATGGCCGCACCTACAACACCCTCGAGCTATTCGAGGAAACCATCCCGGAGTCGTACGACTTCGTAGAATCCGACAACATCGTCTACCGCTACCACGAGGCCGAAGAACCGATCCTGCGGCGCTACGTCGAGCCGCTCGTCGAGCGGGCGTACGACGACATGTCCGAGCGCTACGACTTCGAGCCTGAGGGTCCCATCACCATCGAGCTGTTTCGCGATCCAAAGGATTACAGCATCCGAACCACGGGCCTGCCGAACCTCGGCGCCCACGCCGCGTGTTTCGGCCGCGTGATCACCGCGGTGTCTCCGACCCGAGGCGAGGTCAACTGGGCGATGGTGCTGTGGCACGAGATGGCGCACGTCTTCGCCCTTCAAATCTCGAATTCGCGCGTGCCAAGGTGGTACACCGAGGGCCTCGCGGAGTACGAGACCATGCGCGCGCACCCCGCGTGGCGGCGCGAGCACGACGCCGATCTCTACGCGGCGCTCGAGGAGGGCGCGCTCCCGTCCGTGGCGGACTTAAACCATGACTTCCTGAAGCCCAATGGAAGCGACGTGATGATCGCTTACCACCACTCCGCGCTCGTCATCGCCCACCTCGCGCGCCACTACGGCTTCGACGAGGTCGTGCGTGGACTCGAGCTGTTCGCGGAGGGCCACGAGACCGACGAGGTGATCCGAGCGATCACCGGCCAGTCGATCGCCGCCTTCGACGCCGCCCTACACGACGAGCTGCGAGAGCGCCTCGAGCGCTACGAGGGGACGTTCCAGCTCCCGTTCGCGGCTGCGGGCGACGTCCACGAGTTAGGCCGACGCGCGCGGCACAGCCCGGATGACCCGGAGGCGCACGCCCAGCTCGCGCTCGGCCAATTTTTTAGCCGAAACGCGCGCGCCGCCCGGGCCGCCGCCGCGCGGGCGCTCGAGCTCGACGAAGACCAGGCGCTCGCCCACTATGTCGAGGGCGAGCTCCGGCTGCGCCGGGGCGACCTGCGCGGCGCCGCGCGCCGCTACCGGGCGATCCTCGAGGGCGGGACCGACGGCTTCGACGTGCGCACCCGCCTGGGCTCCATCGCCGCCCGGCGAGGCCACAGCCGCGAGGCCCAGAGACAGTTTTGCAAAGCCAAGCGGCTCGATCCCGAGCGCTCGCTGCCGTATCGCGCGCTTTATGAGCTCTACCGGGACGAAGGGTGGGACGAGGAGGCGCTCCGCGAGCTCGAGGGCTACGTCATGCGCGAGCAGGCGGAATTCGAGCCGGCGAAGGCGCTCGCCGAGGGCTACGCAGAGCTCGAGGCGTGGGGTCGTGCGCGGCGCTACGGCGAGCTCGCGCGCGACATCGACCCCAGCGACGGCGAGCTGCTCATGGTTCTCGGCGAGGCGTATCTGCGCGAGGACGAGCCCGACAAGGCGCGCCACAGCTTCGAGAGCGCGCGCATCGCCGAGCCCGATTTCGAGACCTCTTCGCGGGCTCACGTCGGCGAGGCGCGAGCGCTGCGCGCCATGGGCGAAGACTCGCTCGCGCGCGAGGCTGCCGAGCGGGCGCTCGAGGCGGATCCGGACAGCCGCAGCGCCCGCGCCTTGTTGGACGAGCTCCGCTAAATGACGCCAGAGCCTTCGGCCGGCGCGTCTTCCGAGCTCTCGGGCAGGGTCACGGTGAACGTCGTGCCGTGTCCCGGGCGACTGTCTACGCGGATGTAGCCGTCGTGCTCGCGGACGATCTGATGGGTCATCGCGAGCCCGAGACCGGTTCCGCCCTCCTTGGCCGAGAAGAACGGCTCGAACAGGCGCCCGCTCATATCTTCGGCGATCCCCGGCCCGTTGTCCTCGACCGCGATGTCCACCGCGGCCGCCTCGGGGTCGTGGGCGACGCGGAGACGGATGCGACCGCCGCCGATCTCGCCTAGCGCGTCCGCCGCATTGCGCATGAGGTTGAGCAGCGCCTGCCGGAGCTGGGCGTCGTCGGCCATCACGGCCGGGCTCCCGTCGGGAACGTCGAGCTCGAGCTCCACCCCGCGCGCGGCGAGGCCCTCGCGTTCGAACTCGGCGAGGTTCAAAAGGATGGGCTCGACCCGCTCGGGATGAAGTTTCGGCTTGGGGAGCCGGGCGAACTGCAGATACTCATCCGTGATCGCGGTGAGCCGATCCACCTCGGTGGTGATCGCCCTGCACAGCTGAGCGACCTCGGCGGGCGGCTCGGACAAGCCCGCGAGCTCCTCCTCCAAAAGCTCGGTGTTGAGCCCGATGGAAGACAGGGGGTTTCGGATCTCGTGGGTGATCATCGCGGCCATCTGTCCCACCGCGGCGAGGCGCTCAGAGCGCACGAGGTCGCGCTCGCGCTCTTCGACCGCCCTGCCCATCGCGTTGACCTCCTTGGCGAGATCCGCCACCTCGCGGGGCCCCCGCTCCTCGATGCGGCTGCCGTAGTCCCCGCCGGCGATGCGCCCCGCGCCCTCGCGCAGCCGCCGCAGGGGGCGTAAGCTGACCGCCGCCCAGGTGGTCACGAGCAGGCCGACGAGCACGGCGGTGCCGCCGAGAAACACCGTATAGAGGCGAAGCTGCCGCTCGCCCTGCTCGAGGCGGACGCCGGTCCGCTCGACGTAACTCCGCTGCTGATTCTCGAGCTCCACGGTGAGGTTGTAGATACGGCTTTCGCGATCGCGCAGCGTGTCGAGCGCTTCGGCCGCCCCGGGAACGAGCTTTGGCTCGACGGCCCGGGTGGGCGCGGGGGCGAAGCGATCGACCACGGGAACCTCGAGGAGCGTATCGTAAGCCTCATCCAGCTCGTCGATCCGGTGCTCCAGTTGGGCGAGGTGCGCGGAGGTGGCTCGCATCGCTTTGCGGTGGGGCTCGGGGAGATCGCGCTGCTCCTCGAGCACCCTGCGCGCGTCGCGGATGAACCCGTTCCGCCGCGTTTGAAACCGCCGAAGGCGGGTCTCCACCCGGCTCCACGACGGCTCACTGTCGAGCTCGGCCTGTAGATAGCCCCGCAGGTGTCGCTGGTTTTCGTTTAGGTCCTTACTGATCAGCGCGAGCTTGACGTACCCGGTGCGGATCACCCGGATCTCGTGGTTGAGGAGATCGAGGTTGCCCACGGTCACCGCGGTGACCGTCCCGAAGGTCACGATGAGAATGGCGAAGCCGAGGACGATGCGCCCCGACAAGGTGCGGAGGAGCGGAATCCGCATCGGGGCAAGCCTACTCCATGCTGGGGGGGCCAGCCACGGATGACGCGTGGCCCCCTCCTCACCGGGCGAGCCGGGTGACGCGTGGCCGGCTCGGGTGCGGCTAGCGGCCAAGGACAGAGCCCCCGCCCACAGGGCCTACGCCCTACACGGAGGCATGGCAGCGCCCCCCGGCCCGCGCCTTCCTGTATAATGCGGCGAAACGCGCCGGAGGTTCTCCATTGATGGCAGGGCTCGGAATCAGGTCGTGCGTGGCGCTGGCGATGAGCGCCACCCTTTTCGTCTACGCGGGGTCAGCCCACGCCGCGGGCGACATCGCCGTATTGGGCCTCGAAATCGTAGACGGCGGCGAGGGGCTCGACGAGCAGACCGCGCAGCGCGCCGGGTGGCTGACCGACGAGCTGCGCCAGCACGCGGCGAGCGACGGCAGCCCCTACGCCCTGGCCCCCGACGGAAACAAAGATCTCCTCGAGATGAAGCTCTTGTCGGGGTGCGACGACGAGGCCTTGGGATGCATGGCCGGGATCGGCGAGGAGCTCGGCGCCGACGCCCTGCTTTACGGCAACTTGCAAAAGGGCGAGGAAGGGTACGAAGTCACCCTCACCCTGATCCGAACGGAGGAGCCAGCCGTCGAGGGAGTCGTTTCCGACGAGATTCCGTTCACCGAGGCCAGCAAGTCGGCCATGGGGAGCTGGGCGCGATCGCTTTACAACGAGCTCGCGGGCGTGAGCGAGGGCGGCCTGCTCGTCGTCGAGACCAACGCGTCCACGGGAACGATCTTCATCGGAGGCGAACCCCAGGCCAGCCTCACGGGTGGCGAAGCGCAGGTGAGCCACCTCGACGAGGGCATCCATACCGTGTCCATCGAGGCGGAGGGCTACGCGCCCTACGCCGAGCGCGTCACCATCGCCAGCGGCCAGCGCGAGGTGATGTCCATCGAGCTCGAGACCGTGGATGAGGCGGGAACCTCGAGGGTCGGCCATCGCGTCGCGTTCGGTTCGGCCGCCGCGGCCACCGGCGCCAGCGCGGGATTGTGGATCTACTTTTTGAATGAGTGGTCGACCGCCCACGATCAAGCCAGCTCCTGGTCGCCACCGGATGACTTCGCGGGCGACGATCCGTGTGAGGATTCGTCCGTGCAGCCGCCCGACTTTTGCGAGGACGGAACGAGGGCCGCGCGCTGGAACAACGTCTTTGGGGCCGCGACTGTGGTCGGCGCGCTCGCGACGGGCTACTTCGCCTACCGCGGCTTCGGGTCGAGCGGGGGCGGCGACGCCGGAGACGAGTCTTGGTCCTTTCAGCTCACGCCCCGGGTGAGCTCGCAGCAGATCGGGGCGGGCGTCCAGCTCGAATTCTAACCGCGCCGCCCCGGCGCGGATGACGCGCGCGCGGCGCAGCTCGGCGTCGCTCAGGGGACAGCAGCGCGCCGGGCCTGGTCGAGGCACTAGGGCGCGTTTACGTAGGGCTCGAGCTCTACGAGCCAACGGTCTTCGTGCAAAACGACGAGGAGCTCGGCGGTCGGTCCGTTCGGGCGACTCACGTCGACGTAGGCGCGGCGTTCGTCCTCGTAGCGCACGGAGAACTCCTCGGGAAGTCCAAGCTCATCCGCGCCGCCCAGCGTCACCAGGTCGGCCGGCTCGTAGACCTTGCCCCCACCGGAGAGCTCGGTCGCGCGCCTGGCTTCGGTCGCGAGACGGCTTCGCGTCTTCGGGCCAAGGAGATCGATGAGCGCGTGGCGGTCTTCGGCGGCGGTGGCCACCGCCAGCGCGCGTACGGTCTCGGCCGGTCCTGCGTCCTCCCCGCAGTCGCGGCCGGCCACGGCGATGACCAGGGCGGCGGCCGCGAGCGCGCTCGCAGCGGCTGTCACGGAGCGGCGAACTGTCGAAGGCATCGCAGAAAAAGCCTATCGGGACCTTGATGTGTGGTGTGGTCCCGCTTTGCACAGCACCCGCGGGCGGGCCGCGAGGATTGTAGCGGGTCGTGAGCACCGGGCGGAGCGCGAAAGATGTTCAGGAACGGGTGTACTTCGCTTTGGTTCCGTGCTCAACTGGACGGGCCGTCCGGAAACGACCGCAGCACGCACGGAGCTGCGGACTGCTCGGAGCCCCCATGACAGCGCATCGATTACTTATCTCGCTCATCGGCGTGGCCGCGTTCGGTCTCGTGGCGAGCGCGTGCACCGTGCACTCATCGCCCTCGCGCGGGCATACCACCGCGCGCGGTGGAGCTACCGCCGACGTTCACGTCGGTGAGCCCCGGCAATACCATGTGAACGAGTATCCGCCCGCTCCGCGGCAGGAGAGCGTGCCCGCGCGGCCAAGCTCGAACTACGTATGGATTGACGGCTACTGGCACTGGGACCGCGGCGACTGGCGATGGAAAAGCGGCCGGTGGGTCCGCGACCGCCAGGGATACGTCTACGTCCAACCCTACTATGACCGCCGCGACGGCCGGCACGTCTACGTGCCTGGACACTGGCAGCGATCGCGGAACGTGCCAAACCACGTGTCCGTGCGCGACCGGCGCTCCGCGAGGCCGGCGGTGGGCTACCACACGTATCGCGACGACAGGCGGCGCAGGCAGGCACGCGAACACCGGCAGATCCGCCAGCGAAACCGAGCCCAGTCGCCGGCCATTCGCGACCACCGCAGCCGCGGGCGGGACCGAACCCAGGTCCCCGCTCGCCGCGGGCGCGATGCGACCGACTCCCGCAGCCGCGGGCGGGACCGAACCCAGGTCCCTGCTCGCCGCGGGCGCGATGCGGCCGACTCCCGCAGCCGCGGGCGGGACCGAACCCAGGTCCCCGCCCGCCGCGGGCGCGACGCGGACGACTCCCGCAGCCGCGGACGGGATCGAACCCAGGTCCCCGCCCGCCGCGGGCGCGACGCGGAGGACGAGGGGCGAGACCGGGGCAGCGACTCGCGGGGTAGCTCGCGCAGCCGCAGCGGAAGTGACGCCCGTGGCAACCGCGGTCGCGGCGGCGGCAGCGACAACGCCAGCGGCAACCGCGGTCGCGGCGGCGGCAGCGACAACGCCAGCGGCAACCGCGGTCGCGGCAATAGCGACGACAGATCGAGGGGGCGGGGCCGTGGCGGCCGCTAACCGGCGAGCGGCGGCGTAAGTACCCTTCTTGTATTGCCTTGCCCGCGACTACTCGGAGTTTGCAGCCGAGCGCGGGCGGGCGAGCGCTCAGTCACGCGCCACATCTCGCGCCCGCGGTGCGCAGGCCCATCGGTAGTCTCGACCAATTTCGGCTACAGCGGCGCGGGATCTAAGCGGTTTGTGTCAAGCCGTGGCGCTTTAGCAGCTCGCGCAAGTGATAGCGCGTAAGCCCAGCTTCCTGCGCCGAGCGGGTGATATTGCCGTCGTTGCGGGTGAGCAGCGCCTGCAGGTAGGCGCGCTCGAACGAGTCCACCACGGCCTGCTTCGCGTCCTTGAAGCCGAGCCCGGGCTCGAGAAGGTTTGGGTCAAACAGCGCGGGGCCGTCAGATTTGCTCTGGGAAGCAGACGCCCCCGACATCTCGGCCGCCGCCTCCCGCGCTGCGCTAGCTCCCGCCTGGGCCAAGTCGTGGCTCACGATGACAGACGGCCCGGCCTCGCGCCCAAAGACGAGGTCCGCGCGGGAGATGACCGGCGCGTCGCAAAGCGCCGCCGCCCGGTCCACCACGTTTCGGAGCTCGCGGACGTTCCCGGGCCAGCTGTGTGAGGTGAGCGCCTCCATGGCGTCCGGCCCGAACGACAGATTCATCTCGCGTCGGGAGGCCACATCCCGCAAGAAGTGTTGCGCGATGAGCGCGACGTCTTCGGGTCGCTTGCGGAGCGGCGGGAGCTCCACGTGGACCACGGACAGCCTGAAGTACAGGTCCTCCCGGAAATGGCCCGCGTTTACCTCGGCGCGGAGGTCGCGGTTCGTGGCCGCGACCACCCTCACGTCGACCTTGATCGACTTATCGCCGCCGACCCGTTTGATCTCGCGGCCCTCGAGCACGCGCAAAAGCTTGGGCTGAAGCGTTAGGTCGAGCTCGCCGATCTCGTCGAGGAAAATCGTCCCGCCGTTGGCTTGCTCGAAGCAGCCGCGGTGTTGGCCCACCGCCCCGGTGAACGCGCCCTTTTCGTGACCGAAAAGCGTCGATTCGATGAGCTCTTTCGGGATCGCGCCGCAGTCGAGGACCACGAACGGCCGGTTTTTTCGCGGCGATGCGTTGTGGATACCGCGGGCGACGAGCTCCTTTCCCGTACCCGTCTCACCCGTGAGCAACACGGTGAGCTCCGACGGAGAGATCTTTTCCAGGGAGGCGAAGATCTCGCGCATCGCCGCCGAGCTACCCACCACGCGATCGAAGCGATCCCGCTGCGAGAGCTCGATGTCGACCGTGTCATCGAGCGGCTGGAACCTGATCTTGGTGTGTCCCACGCGGAAGGTCGTCCCCGGCTTCAGGTAGACCTCCTTCACCTGCAGCTCGCTCACATAGGTGCCGTTTCGCGAGTCCAAATCGCGGAGCCTGTAGCCATCGTCACCCGCGGAGATCTCGAAATGGCTGCCCGAGACGGCTTTGTCGTGAAGGACGAGATCGTTGATGATGCTCCGCCCGCCGGAGCAGCGCGCCTTGGAGACCTCGACCTCCGTCCCCGCGTCGGCCCCATCCACCACGACGAGCTTCGCCTTCCGAAGCCGGCGCACGGTCGCGCGCTGGCCTTCGAACACCGTCGTGAGCCCGGACTGGACGGCTTCTTCGTCCTCCTCGTCGGGCCGGAGATCGCCGTGCTCCACCATTTTCGGCAGCTTATACCTGAGCGCGGCACAGGTCAACGCGCGCGCGAAGGGTGCTCGCTGTCACCACTCAGCGCCGAGTCCCGCCGTCGACGCCACGCGCGGTGACGGCGAGCGCCGGGCAGCGGGCTTTGCGCACCGCTGGCGGGCGCGACGCGCGGCGCGCTCGGTCAATTGAGCCAACCGTCGCCCTGCCTGTCGCGATCGCGCACGACCTTGAGGCGGCGCCGCAGCCACTTTTGCTTCGCCTTGAGATACCAAAGCTGCGGCGAGATCCGCCCCGTAACCATGCCCCACGCGATGAGCATCGCCGCGGCGTTGCCGGCGCCCTCGGCCCACTGCTGGCCGATGACGATGAACACCGCCATGAACCCCACGATGCCGATGGTGAGCTGCTTGCCCGTCATCGGCACCACGCCGAAAAAGTAGACCTTGTACTCGGAAAACAGGACGCCGTAGGCGACGATGCCCGCGAAGACGAACGCGCTAAGGCCCGTGATGGCCGCGTTTTGGCCGAGCAAGAGCCCGGCGAGCGTCCCCACGGCCACGGCCGACACGGACGTGATGGCGGCGAACTGCAAAAACCGTTTGGTGCCCCACCACGATTCGAGGGCCGGCAAGAAGATCCACAGCATCAGCACCTGAAACAGGAGACTGATGAACTGCGGCTCGATGAGCGGCCCGGTGGCGAGCTGCCATATCTTGCCCTCGCGCCAGATGCCTTCGGTGGTCCCGAGCAGCCAGGCGGCGAGCGTCCCCTGGACTTCGGGCCCCGCGAGCAGAAACAGGAGCGAGGTCGCAGAGGTCACGACGAGGAGATAAAGGGCTCCCTTCGTGATCGGTCTGCGCCCGAAAAAGGCTCCCCCGCCGGAGGATCCACCAGTTCGTCGACTCGTCGCGAGCGCCACGCCCACAACATAGGCCCTCGCGGGCCCCTCGGCAAGCGCGCCCCCTGCGCCTGATTCGGCCGGGGGCCCGCGACAGCCAGCGCCGAACGCGGGTCTCGTCCGGCGCCCTCCGGAGCCCACCCCGCCCGCACGATCCCGCCGCTCAGCCCCGGGTCGGGCGGCGCGGCGGCACCGGGCGGACGCCGTGGCGACCGGCCACGAGCCGGCGTCCCGCCCGCAAATTCGGTGCGCGGGCCGCTGGAGAGGAGGGGCCTTCTGGCGACAATGTAGGCGCCGACGGGTGGCCCCAAAAAGCGAGGTAGAGGTGACGCCCACAAGCGACGACGCGAGCAGCCCCGACGCCCGACAGCCCGCACCCGCGCGCAAAAAGCGGAGCTGGTTCACCCGCTTTCTCGACGTGGTGGAGTGGCTCGGCAACCTCCTTCCCCACCCGGTGACGTTGTTTGCCATCCTCGCCTTCGGGGTCGTCGTTTTGTCCGGGGTTCTGAGCTGGCTCGGGGTCTCGGTGGGCGATCGCCGCCCCGAGGCCGAAGTCGGCGCCACCATCGAGGTGGTGAACCTGTTCAGCGCCGAGGGCCTGCGCGACATCCTCGGCGGCCTCGTCGAAAACTTCGTGGGGTTTGCGCCGCTCGGCGTGGTGCTCGTCGCGATGCTCGGCGTCGGCGTGGCGGAGCGCTCGGGGCTTTTGTCGGCGCTCATCCGCGGCATCGTGCTCGCCGCCCCCAAGCACCTGGTCACCGCGGCGGTGGTGTTTACCGGCGTGATCTCCAACACCGCCTCGGAGGTGGGCTACGTCGTGCTGGTGCCGCTCGGCGGCGCCATATTTTTGGCCTTGGGGCGGCACCCCTTGGCGGGGATGGCCGCCGCCTTCGCCGGCGTGTCGGGCGGCTACAGCGCAAACCTCCTCATCGGCAGCCTCGATCCCCTGCTCGCGGGCATCACCCAGGAGGCCGCGCACCAGATAGACCCCGAGTACCAGGTCTACGCCACCGCCAACTGGTACTTCATGATCGTCAGCACGTTTTTGATCACGACGATCGGCACGCTCGTGTCCACATTCATCGTCGAGCCCAAGCTCGGCGCCTACGACGACAGCCGCGCCGATCCCACCGTGCTCGACGGGCGGAGCATGGAGCCGCTGACCTCCGCCGAGAAAAAGGGCCTCCTCGCCGCCGCGATCGCCGCCGTGGGCGTCGCGGCCCTGATGGCGCTGCTTACGCTCCCCGAAGGCGCCCCGCTCCGCGACCCCGAGGAGGGCGATACCGGGCCGTTTTTCGACAGCATCGTCGCGTGGATCTTTTTGTTCTTTCTGGTCACCGGCCTGGCCTACGGCCGCGCCGTGGGGACGATGAAAAACGATCGCGACGTGATCGACGGCATGTCGTCCACGCTGTCCACGCTCGGCCTCTACCTCGTGCTCGTGTTCTTCGCGGCGCAGTTCGTGAGCTTCTTCCAAGACAGCGAGATCGGCCTCATCGCCGCGATCGCCGGCGCCAACTTCCTCGAGACCATCGGCATGACCGGGCCGCTCGTCTTCATCTTCTTCATCATCATGTGTTGCTTCGTCAACCTGATGCTGGGATCGGCCTCCGCGCAGTGGGCCGCCACCGCCCCCATCTTCGTGCCCATGCTGATGCTCCTCGGCTACGCCCCCGAGGTGATCCAGGCCGCCTACCGGATCGGCGACTCCACCACGAACATCATCACCCCGATGATGAGCTACTTCGGCCTCATCCTCGCCTGGGCCGCCCGCTACGACAAAAAGATCGGCATCGGCACCCTCATCTCCACCATGCTCCCCTACTCCATCTTCTTTTTCATCTTTTGGATCGGCCTGTTTTACCTCTGGGTGTTCGGCCTCGGCCTCCCCGTCGGTCCCGGCTCCCCGACCCACCTGTGAGGGCGCGCCCTGATAAGCTGCCCCGCGCGGCGTGTGCTAGGCTCACTCGGGTGCCGTTAAGTCGCGCTGCGGGGGACGTCCCGTGAAAACGTTTTATCGATTGCTCGTCGGCGCAGGGCTCGCCGCCCTGGTCGTTTACCTCATGGCGTCGGAGCTCGGGCCGGTCGCCGCCAGCGACATCAGCCCAGGCGACGATGTCGTGCTGTTTACCACCGAGTGGTGCGGCGTTTGCGACGCGGCCCGCGATTACCTCGTCCGCAACGAAGTCCCGTTTGAAGAGCTCGATATCGAAGCGTCGGTCGACGCGCGCAGCCACTACGAAGATCTCGGCGCGAGCGGCGTGCCCGTGGCGATCATCGGCGAAGAACGGGTGGATGGATTTTCGGCGCAAAGCTACGCCCGCGCCCTCCGCACGCTCTCCGAGGGCGCCAGCGAAGCGGCGCAGTGAGCGCCGCGGCCCCGACGCGAGCGAGATCACATCGCCCGGCCGCCGACGTTTCGCGGCGCTCAAAGTGTTAGGCGGTCGCCGGGCGGCAACAGCCCGCCTTGTGGCCGACCACCGCCTAGATCCGTGGAGCTGGCCCGAGCGAGGCAAGTTCGGCTTGAGCATGGAAGAGAGACGCGGGAAACTGATCGCGATGGACGCCGAGGTGATCCGAGTCTTGATAGGCGAATCCGTCCCGGACGTCCTCGCGGTCTACCTCTTCGGGTCACAGGCGGAATGTTCGGCGGACGAGCATAGTGACATCGACGTCGCCGTGCTCGCCTCCAAGCGGATCGAGCCCTACGCTCGCTTCCGCCTTCAAGAGAGGATCGCCAGTACCCTCGGCCGTGATGTGGACCTCGTGGACCTCCGCCAGGCTTCCACCGTGATGCGGGCACAGGTCGTGAGCGGCGGTCGGCTGCTCATGGACAGGGATCGTTACGCTCGAGCCCTGTTCGAATTGACGACGCTTAGCGATTACGCCCGCCTAAATGAAGAGCGCAGGCACATCCTCGAAGACATCCGCGAGCGCGGGACGATCTATGGATGACGTCGTCCTCAACAAGGCCGCCGTGATCGAACGGTGTTTGGCCCGCGTACGCGAGGTCTATGCGGGAGACCCTTCCAATCTCCGAGATGATCTGACGCGGCAGGATTCGATCGTTTTGAATGTCCAGCGCGCCTGCGAGGCGTCTATCGATCTCGCGATGCACATGATCCGGGTGCGAAGGCTTGGGCTCCCACAAGACAGCCGCCACGCCTTCGACCTGCTCGCGCAGAGCGGCGAAGTCGATACTCGGCTCGCTGATTCTCTCAAGCGAATGGTGGGGTTTCGGAACATCGCCATCCACGAATACCAAGATCTAAACCTGGATATCGTCCAGGCCGTCGTTGAACGAGAGGTGGATGATCTCGCTCAGTTCGCCCAGCAGGCCGTCAAGCGCCACGGTTGAGCTTTTGCGGATCCGCGCGACCGTCGAGCCACGCGTTGCTCGCCCGCATCCGTTTGGGGCGCGCGCCTTTTCGCATGTCTGTGGTGACGGATCGGCGAGTAGGGGGGCGCGCACGACCTAG
>SLNH01000405.1 GCA_007133195.1 Nannocystineae bacterium
GCGACCTCGCCACCGACGCCGAGGCCGCCCAGGGCGCACACGTCGAGGCCCTGCTCCGCGAGGGAAAACACGAGCGCCACGCCGTTGGCCATCGCCTTGGCGGCTTCGTCCTCGGTCATCGCCGGCCCGACGCGGATATCGCCCGCGGCGCCGCCGTCTTCGCCCGCGCGCATATCGACCAGGCCTGGAATTTGGCCCCGGCCCGCCCATGCCCCGGCGTCGACCAGCGCGATTTCGGCGCCGGCTCCGCGCGCCGCGGTGCACAGCGCGGCCTGTCCGGACGCGATCTGGCGCAGCGCCTCCCGGGTGGGCGAATCGTCCCCGAGATCGACGCCCGGATCGCCGACCCCGTGATCGGCGGCGGCGACGATGATCCGCTTGCGGGCGGTGGCGGGCCGCGGCGCGTGGCGCGCGCCGGCGAGCCAGATCGCGAGCCTGTCGAGGAGGTCGTGGTGTTCGCCCGGCGCGCCGCGAAGCCGGCGCCTCGCGCCGCTCTGTTGGGCGCAGCTCGCCGGCGTGATGGTTTCGCACAGCCCGCCGAGGATCGCTTGCGGGCTGTCCGCCGGCTCGCTCCTCATCCCCACAGCTTCCCGCTGGATTTTTCGCGGAGCAAGAGATAGAGGAAAAACGGCCCGCCCAAAAGCGCGGTCACCACCCCCACGGGCAGCTCCTGCGGGGCGAGCACCAGCCTGGCCACCGTGTCGCAAACGAGGAGGAACGCGCCCCCGGCGAAGGCCGCGACGGGCAAAAGCACCCGGTGGTCCGGGCCGACGAGGGCCCGCAGGATGTGGGGGACGATGAGCCCGATGAACCCGATGGGACCGGCGAGCGCGATGGTGGCGCCGACGGCGAGCGAAGCGGTCAGAAAACACACCGTGAGCACTTTGGCCGCGCTTACGCCCACCGAGGCGGCCGCGTCGGGCCCGGCGGCGAGGGCGTTCAAATCGCGCGCGAGCGCGAGGAGCACCGCGCCGGCGAGGGCGATCGGCAATGCGGCGCGCGCGAGCTCGCCGTAGCGGATGTAGTCCAAGCCGCCCATCATCCACCCGACGATGCGGTAGACCTCGGCGAAGTCGGAGGTGTATAGCGCGAGCATCGACGCCGCCGAGCAAAACCCGGCGATGGTGATGCCGGCCAGGAGCAGGGTCGCCGGCGGCAGCGAGGCACCAACTTTGCCGAGCCTCCACACGAGGTAGGCGGTGAGCGCGGCGCCGGCGAAGGCCGATAGCGAGATGCCGCTCGTGCCGAGCGGCGTGTACTCGATGCCGAGGCGGATGGCGATCACCGCGGCGAGGGCCGATCCGGATGAGATGCCGAGGGTGTAGGGCTCCGCGAGGGGGTTTCGCAGCACGGCTTGAAACGCGGTCCCGGCGAGCGCGAGCGCCCCGCCCACGACGAGGGCCGCGATCGCCCGCGGCAGCCGGCCCTGCCAGTAGAGATCGGCGGTCATGTCGCCGGCCGCGATGCGCGGCGGCGACAGCCACGTGAGGGTCCGCCCGCCGTCCGTCGTATCGACGCCGAGGAGCGGCAAGACCGCGAGCAAAATCAGCGCCGAGGAGGCGGCGGCGGCGATGATGCCGAGCTGTCGTTTTGGGGTGAGGGAGCTCGGGGTGGGCGCGTTTTGCGAGGGCGGCGCGCGCATGGGCGTTAGCTCGCGGTCGGCGCGGCCGCGGCGTCACCGGCCGGGACGGCGAACGGCGCGCCGTCCTCGGGCAGCTCGCCCACGTAAAGCGGCGTGCGGAACGCGCGCGCGGTGGCCTCCGAGGCCAGCACGTCGGCGGGTTCACCCTCGGCGGCGACGTGCCCCTCGTCGAGAAGCAAAAGCCGGTCCGAAAATCTGGCCGCTAGGTTCAGGTCGTGGGTGACGACCAGCGCGGCCTGCTCGGCGGACGCGCGCGCGGTCAAGAGCGCGCGAAACAGCGCGATCGCGTGGGCGGGATCCAGCGCCGCGGTGGGCTCGTCGAGCAAAAGCAGCTCCGCGCGCTGGCAAAACGCCTGGGCGAGCAGGGCTCTGCGGCGCTCGCCGCCCGACAGCGTGTCGAACCGCCTGTCCGCGAGCTCGAGGACCTCGCACTGGCGCATCGCCGCCTCCGCGGCCTCGAGATCGTCCCGTCCCTCGAGCTGCAACAAGCCCCGCCGCCGGTGGGGATAGCGCCCCATCAAGACGACGTCGCGAACGCTGAACGGAAACGCCAGTTGAAAGTCCTGCGGCAGGTAGGCCAGGCGCTTGGCCAGCTCGGCGCGCGGCGTGGCGCGCGGATCACCGCCGCGAAACCGCACGGTCCCGGCGGCGGGCGCGAGCAGGCCGCCCAGGATCTTGAGCAGGGTCGATTTGCCGGCGCCGTTCGGACCGACCAGGCACACGAGCTCGCCCCGCTCGGCCACGAGCGAGGCGCCTCGGAGCACGCGCCCGGCGCCGTAGCCGAACTCGATCCCTTGGGCGGCGAGCATCGTGTGCGCTTATAGCACGGGCGTGCGGCGCGCCCGCAAGGCTCAGGGCCCGGCGCGGAGGAACGACAGATACTGCTCCTCGATGTCGTCGATCTCCATGGCTCGGCCGCAGCGCGGGCAGGGCGTCGGCGGCAGCGCCCCGCCGTGGGTGGCGCAGGACGCCGTGGCAAACAGCTGGTCGATCTCTTCGTCGCACGCTTCGCAGACCATCATCGCGTAAAAGCTCACCACGGAGCCGTGGCCGAGGAAGCCGCGGACCATGTTGCACTGATCGATGATGGGGGGCGGGCACTCGACGAACTCGAGCGCCACCTCGCGCGAAATCTTGGCGATCGTTTCGAGCCACGACCGGACTCCGAACGAGTTGATACGCCGCACCTCGGCCATATCCACCCGAACCGCCTCGGCCCGCAGCCCGGAGCGCCGCGAGCTCGGGCTCGGCGGTGAGGGGGTCGAGGCTGAGCATCACGAGGTCCCAGCCCCCCGCGCCGAGCGCTCGCTCGAGCTCCGCCGAGTCGCCTATCGCGGTGACCTCCGA
>SLNH01000010.1 GCA_007133195.1 Nannocystineae bacterium
GATCCTCGAGGGCCGCATTTTGGGGTCGAGCACCACGGCGGTCTACATCGTCGATGCCTTCACCGGCGACCCGATCTACGAGCGCAACATCGAGGAGCCGCTAAACCCCGCCTCGAACGTCAAGCTCGTGACGACGGCGGCCGCGCTCGACATCCTCGGACCGTCGTGGCGCTACAACCTGCGGCTTTTCGGTCCGGTTCCCGACGGCGGTGAGATCGACGGCGACGTTTATCTGCGCGGTGGCGCCGACCCGACGCTCGCCGCCGACGACCTCGCCACCCTCGCAGGCGACCTCGCCGACAGCGGCGCACGCCGCATCACCGGTGATCTGGTCCTCGGCCCCTATCGGACGCGGGACGCGGTCGGGCTGGCGCCCACCGAAGTGGTGGCCCGCGGCGGCGAGCCCGGTGAGCCAGCCGAGGTCGAGGTGGAGCCCATGTCGTCGTTTTTCGAGATCGAAAACGAAGCGACCACCGTCGGGCAAGGCGGCTCACGCATCCGCATCTCCAAGGAGGAGATCGCCGGCGAAGACGGCGAGGTCGGGCGCACGGTGATTCGGGTGCGCGGGCGTATCCGGGAGGGCCGACATTCGAGCCGCACGCTTTGGATCCAAGATCGGGCCGGATTTACGGCCCATACGTTTCGCGCCGCCCTCGAGGACGCCGGCGTCGAGGTACAGGGCGATATTCGCCAGGAGCGGTTCTCGGACTACAGCGCGCGCGCTGCGGCCGAGGACGCCTACCTCCCCGTAGAGCTCGCGCGCTACGAGTCGGCGCCGATGTCCGAAATCGTCGCGGACGTGAACAAGCCGAGCAGTAACTTTCTGGCCGATCGCGTCGCGATGACCGCCGGCGCCAAGCTCCACGGCAATCGACTGTCGATGTCGACGGGGCTCGCCGCGATGGACATGTGGCTCGAACGGGCCGGGATCGATCCCGACACCATGGTCTTGGACACCGGCTCGGGCCTGTCGTACGAGACCGAATTCAGCGCCCGGCAGGTCATGGATGTGCTGCGCGCGGCGTCCGGATACGGGGCCAGTGAGCCCTCCGCGCTCACCGCGGCCGGCGCGCAGGTCGCCGTGAACGGAACGAGCGAGCTCGCCCAGCTCGCCGAGGCGCCGCCGAGCGCGCGCGCCGCCGACCTGACGAATGTCGACACGGCGGACGGTCATCCGGCCGAGCCCGAGCCCGGCATCGAGCCGATTTGGGCCCGAGGTCTCGGCGAAGCGTCACAGAGCTTCGTGAGCTCGCTCCCCGTCGCCGGCGTAGACGGCACGCTGAGCAGCCGGTTCCGGCGCAGCTCCGCGCGCGAGCACGTGTTCGCCAAGACCGGCACCTTGCGCAACATCATCGCGCTGTCCGGGTTCGCGACCGGCTCTCGTGCGGACAACCGGCTCGGCTTCGCGATCATTACGAACGACCACCGGCCCGGGCTCCGCACCGCCGTTCGCGAGGAGCAAGACCGCCTGGTCGATGTCATCTACGACTACCTCCGAACGCGCCCCCGGCCCGAGCAGGACGAGCCGGTCGTGGGCGGCGGGCCGACGTCGTAGTCGCCGGCGCGCCGACGTCGTGACCGCCCGCGCGCCGACGTCGTGACCGCCGGCGCGCCGGGCGAGGCGGCCGGCTACTCCTCGTAGCCGCGCTCGGCGGCCAGGCGATCCAGCACCGAGCCGTCCTCGAGCGTGGTGGTGTCGCCTTTCGAGTCGGCGCCCGCCGCCACGTCCTTGAGCAGCCGGCGCATGATCTTACCCGAGCGCGTCTTTGGAAGCGCTTCGGCGAACCGGATCTCGGCCGGGCGCGCGAGCGCGCCGATCTGAACCACCACGTGCTGCATGAGCTCGCGCGCGAGCTCCTCGTCCGGCTCGAGGCCCTTTTTGGGCGTGACGAAGCCGACGATCGCCTGCCCCTTGATCTCGTCCGGCCGCCCCACCACGGCCGCCTCCACGACCTTGTCGTGCGAAACGAGCGCGCTCTCCACCTCCATCGTGGAAAGCCGGTGGCCGGAGATGTTGATCACGTCATCGACGCGCCCCATCACCCAGAAGTAGCCGTCCGCGTCCCGGCGGGCGCTGTCCCCTGCGAAATAGAAGCCGGGGATCTCCGAGAAGTAGGTCTTTTCGAAGCGCTCGTGGTCGCCGTAGACCGTGCGGAGCATCGACGGCCATGGCTCGCGCACCACGAGATAGCCGCCTTCGTCGGTCCCCACGCTGTTTCCCTGGCGATCGACGACGTCGGCCTGGATGCCTGGCAGGGGCTTCGTGCACGAGCCGGGCTTGGTGGGCGTGGCGCCGGGCAGCGGCGAGATCATGATGGCGCCGGTCTCGGTTTGCCACCACGTATCGACGATCGGGCAGCGGCCGCCGCCGATCGTCTCCCGGTACCACATCCACGCCTCGGGGTTGATGGGCTCGCCGACCGTGCCGAGGAGGCGGAGCGACGACAAATCGCGACGCTTGGGCCACTCGTCGCCGGCGCGGTGCAGTGCGCGGATCGCCGTGGGCGCCGTATAAAAGATCGAGACCTTGTAATCCTCGACGATCTTCCACAGCCGATCGGGCTCGGGATAGGTGGGCGCGCCCTCGTACATGAGCGTCGTGGCCCCGTTGGCGAGCGGCCCGTAGACCACGTAGGAGTGGCCGGTCACCCAGCCCACGTCGGCCGTGCACCAATAGACGTCGTCGTCTTGCATATCGAAGACGAGCTTCGTCGTGTAGTAGGTGCCCACCATGTAGCCGCCGGTCGTGTGGAGGATTCCCTTCGGCTTTCCGGTGGTGCCGCTCGTGTACAAGATGTAAAGCGGGTGCTCGCTGTCCAGCGCCGGCGCCTCGTGGTCCGCGGACGCGCCGCCCGTGAGCTCGTGCCACCACGAATCGCGCCCTGCCGTCCACGCGATGTCGTTTTCGCAGCGCCTCAGCACGACCACGTGGTCCACCGGCGCCTTCGCCACGGCCTGATCGACGTTTTGTTTGAGCGGCACGACCTTGCCGGCGCGAAAGCCGCCGTCGGCGGTGATCACCGCTTTGGCGCCGGCGTCCCGGATCCGATCCGCGAGCGCTTCGGCCGAAAATCCGCCGAACACCACCGAGTGCGTGGCCCCGATGCGCGCGCAAGCGAGCATCGCGATGGCGGCCTCGGGGACCATGGGCATGTAGATCGCGACCCGATCGCCGCGCTCGATCCCGAGCGACTCGAGGGCGTTCGAAAACTTCGCCACCTCCGCGTACAGCTCGGCATACGTGAGAGTACGGCGATCGCCGGGTTCTCCCACCCACTCGATCGCGGGCTTGTCGCGCCGGGCCCCCGAGAGGTGCCGGTCGATGCAGTTGTAGGCGATGTTCGTCTTGCCGCCGACGAACCACTTCGCGTCGGGCGCGTTCCACTCGAGCACCCGCTCGAACGGCTCGTGCCAGTGGAGCTCGCTCGCGATCTCGGCCCAAAACCCGTCGCGATCCTCCTGTGCGCGCCTGCGCAGGCGCTCGTATTCCTCCATGCTGCCCACGCGCGCCCGACCCGCGGCCTCGGCGGGAGGATCGAACACGCGCTGCTCGCGAAGCACCGATTCGATGTCGGCCATAACCTTTCGTCTCCTGCTGGCTTGCTCTTTTTTTTCGCGAAAATCACCGCCGCGCGAGGGGCCGCACTTCCCCCCGCCGCTACGCCACGAGGGCGATCGCGTCCATCTCCACCAGCACGTCCTTGGGCAGCCGCGCCACGCCCACGCACGCCCGCGCGGGCGGCTGTTCGCCCACGCGCTCGGCATAAATGGCGTTTACGGCCGCGAAGTGATCCATGTCGGTGAGATAGATCGTGGTTTTGATGATCGATGCGAAGTCCGCGCCGCCGGCCTCGAGCACCGCGCCGAGGTTGTCGAGAACCCTGCGCGTCTGGGCCTCGATACTCGGGGACTCGCCGCCACCCACGACCGCGCCCGTGTCCGGATCCAAAGGGATCTGCCCCGATACGAACAGCCACTCGCCGGCGCGAATCGCCTGGGAGTAGGGGCCGACGGCGGCGGGGGCGCGACTCGTCCCAATAACCCTGCGCCTGGACATGGCGGCCACCGTAACACGCCGGCGCGGCCCTGACGGTACAGGCGCCCTGCTCCCGGCGGCCGGATCGGCGCGTCAAAGGAGAGTCCCGCGCGCGCCGGTGGCGTCGGCCGCCGGCGCCCGCCAAGCGGACATGGGCGGGTTCGGGCACGAGATCTGCATCGAGCACGCCCATGGCCCGGCGTGTACAAGCGGCGCCCCCAGACGACGGGCACCTCGGGTCGCGCACCGTACCCGAGGATGTATTTTCCGTGCCCGAAGCCGATCAGCCCAAGCGGCCGCCGCACCTTCACCGCGACATCCCCGAGCATCCTTCGCCAGCCGGCGGCCGAATCGCCGTGGTCATGGTGGTCATCGCGCTCGCGCTGGTCATCGGCGTCTTCTTATCGATGCTATTCCTCCCCTGATCGATCATTCACGGCGCAGCTCACGGCGAACGGGCGTTCGACCGAGGTGGCCTGCCGCCGTGCTCGCGCCGGCGTCACGGAGATCCGGCGCTCATCTGCGAGCGCGTTGAATCCGCGCGCCCATGGCCTGCGCGCGCGTTGTCGCCCGCTGAGAGTATGTGTATCCTGCTTTGCCCGCACCACGGGGCGCGAGGGATACCATGACGTACGAAACGAGTCCCCGGCGCACGCTGCTCATCGGGTGGCGCGGCGGCGTTGGCACCGCGACCCTGAACCTCCTTGCTGAGCATCCGCTCGGCCGCCGGCTTGCCGGGGACAGTCACATCCTTTTGCTCGACGCCGACGACGCCGAGCCCGTCCCCGCGGCCCCGCTCCCAGCCGAGATCCTGCCCGCCGAGACGCTGCTCGGCAGAGAAGACCTCGAGCGCGTCATCCGCCGCCACGACATCGAGCGGGTGCTCGATTTCGGCGCGTCGAACACCATCGCCTCCGCCGAAGCGTGCGCGGCGACCGGCGCCGACTATCTGAGCACCTGCTACGATCCGCTCCACTACCGCGACGCCGGCCCGCCCACCGGGCCGCACCTCATGCAGGGCGCGCGCGACCTTTTGCCAAAGCGGCGCCCGTCCTTGTCCGGCGGCAGCCACCTGGTCGGCAGCGGCATGAACCCCGGCACCGTGAGCGCGCTCCTTCTCACCGGCCTCGACCAGTTCGCAGACCGCGCGCGCACCTCCCCGGATGATCTCGATCTCTACGCGATCTTCATCACCGAGATCGACACCACGGCGAGCGATGACCCGCCGGCCGACGACGTGTTCGCGATCACCTGGAGCCCCCAGCACTGCCTGTCGGAGATCCTCGAGCCCGAGGCGCTGTACGTGAGCAGGGGCGACATCACCCCGCTCGGCCACCGCCCCACCGCCGCGCACTACCGCGTTCGCTGCGGTGACGAGGCGATCGAGGGATTCGCCGTACCCCACGAGGAGCTCGTGTGGCTGGGGCACCGGTTCCCGAGCTGCGAGGTCGCCTACCTCTACCAGATTCCGCGCGCCGCGGAGGCGGCCCTTGGGCGCTACCCGGATCGCGATGCCGAGAGCTGGAAGACCAGGCGGCTCATCCCGCCCAGCGTGCCCGCGGACGAGCTCGCCGGCATCGATCGCGTGGGCGTGCTCCTGTGCAGCCGTCGTCACGGCGAGCTGTGGCTCGGCTTCGAGACCGACATGCAGCAAGCGCGGCGGTTTGGCACGAACGCCACTGAGCTGCAAGTCGCGAGCGGCGTCCTCGCCGGGTGGGCGCAGCTCGGAGCGCGCGCTGGGATCCACGTGGTCGAGGAGATCGATTACCGGCGGTTTTTGCGCGACGTCGAGTCGGTGCTCGGCCGCGCGGCCACCGTCTACGATCCCGACGCGCCCCCGGTCCCGCTCTCGCGACGACGCGTCACAGGGTGACGCCCATGACCGCGAAGGCCACGGTGGCGAGCAGGCCGGCGATGAGCGCGTAGGGCAGCTGCGTGCGCACGTGATCGATGTGATCGGTCGCCGCCGCCATCGACGAGATGATCGTCGTATCGCTGATCGGCGAGGCGTGGTCGCCGAAAATCCCGCCCGAAAGCGCCGCGGCGACGAACGGCGCGAGCGGCAGATCCATGGCCGCCGCCGCGGGCACGACGATCGGCAGCATGATCCCGAACGTCCCCCAGCTCGTGCCGGTGGAAAACGCGACCACGGCCGACACCAAAAACGCCAGCGGCAAAAGCAGCGCCGGCGACATCGCCCCATCCAGAATTTCGGCCACGTACGCGCCGGTGCCGAGCTCTTGGGTAATCCCGCCCAAAGACAGCGCAAGCAGCAGGATGAGAGCCAGGGGCACGAGGCCGCCCGCCCCCTTGAGCCCCGCGCGGGTGAGCGTATCCACGGAGGCCCCGCGCTGAACGAGGATGAGGAGCCACGCCACCGCCAGCGCTACGAGCACCGCCCACAGCACGCTCGTAGACCCCGCCCCGGCGCGCAGATCCCCGTCGCCCGTCACGTAGAGGCCGACAGGCATCATCGCGACCATCGCCGCGATCGGGATGACCATGTTGCGCGCGCGCGGAGGGAGCGACTCCCACGGCGCAGGGGAGACCACATCGTCTCCCGCCATGGGCTGCGCGTTTTCCGCGTGGATCTTGCCGGCCCGGGCCCGCGCCTCGGCGGCCCTCATCGGTCCCACGTCGGCGCCTTTGAACGCGACCACCGCGGCGACCACGACCGCGGCCAGCGCGTAGGCGTTCAGGGGAATCGTCTTGATGAGGAGCCACAGCGCGCCCTCGACCTCGAGCCCCTCCAATAGGGCCAGGTTATGGGCTCCCCACGCGTTTAGCGGAATGAGGATGCAGACCGCCGCGGCCGTGGAGTCGATGAGGTAGGCGAGCTTTTCCCGCGAGATACGGAAGTGATCGAACAGCGGCCGGGACACCGAGCCGGCGACGAGGACCGTGATGTTCGACTCCACGAAGATGATCACGCCGGTGGCCCACGCGAGGACCCGGGCGCGCCGCGGCGTCGTGACGAGGCGCCGGGCTTCGAGGTAGGCCACGAAGCCGCGAAAGCCGCCCGCGCGCGACAGCGTGGCGATGAGCGCGCCGATCACCAACGTGAACACGATGACCTTCGCGCTTCCCTCGTCGCCGAGGACTCCGACGGTGGCGTCGATGGCGCTTGCCAGGCCGCCTAGCACGTCGCCGCCGGCGGCGAGCGTCCATCCCAACCAGATCCCCGCGGCCAGCGACAGATACACCTGGCGCGTGATGATCGCGAGCGCGATGGCGAGCGCCGGCGGCAGGAGCGAGAGCGGTCCGGGGTCGGTCACCTGCCGATCCTCGGCGCCGCCGGTCGCGCGGGCAAGGCGCTTGGCACAAAGCGACAAACGGGCGCCGCGCCCGGGCGTAGGGTACGCAGTCTTCACCCGGCAACAATTTGTGACGAGTATCGGTTGCAGTGGCCAGACCGCTAGCGCGGGGCCGACGCGTAAGCCGCGGGAATCACACGATCGCCCCGACGGCCTAAAACCTGCATTGAGCTCGGCCCATGACGTCGGCAGCACAGAGCACGCATCGGTTTCAGGTCCTTCCCGTCGGCGCCGCGCTCGCGGGCCTCGCCCTCGGCGGGTGCCTGTATGGCAGCCCGGAGCCCCTCGGTGACGAGGAGCGAGAGGTGCCGAGCGACGCCGAAGTGATCGAGACGTGCGAGGCCGCCGCGGAGCGACTCGAGCAATGCACCGGGGACGTACCGCCGGACTTCATCGACGCCTGCACGCACGACCCCGACGAGGACTCCCTGGAGGCCATCGATGAAATCCTGGCCTCCGACTGCGACGACATTCCCGCCGACATGTCAGCCGACGGCTTCTTCGAGGGCGCGTTCGCCGCCGCGTGCCGCCCCGCGGTCGCCACCGCCTACCTCGTTACCCGCCAGCGCAACCCGAACAGCGAGTCGCTGACGGCTTCGCAAAAGCGAGAGCTCCGGCCCTACTTCGGCAGCCTGGTCGATCACGCGCGCGTTCACTGGGACGCGGCGCTCATCAACAGCTGGTCGGTCGCCGGCGCCGAGATCGAGTTCACCAATATCGCCGCGCAGGCCTTCGGGCTCGACATCTACATGGCCCAAGACTACCGGCCGAACAACACCAACCAGCTCGCCCTCACCGCGCACGAGCTCACCCACACCTGGCAGGCGGTGAGGCTGGGCAGCATGCACGCGTTCGCCGACGAGTACTGCCGCGGCTACTACCGGGCCGGGTTTAGCTATCGCGACAACGACTTCGAGGTCGAGGCCCGCGACGTGCAAGACTACGTGCGCGACTGCATCCGCGACGGCGGGTGCTGATCGTCAGGCCGGCTGGCTGTCCTCGAAGTCCAGCGCGAAGTACAGGATCGCGATCTTGCGGCCGCGTACCGTGAGAAGCGCCGGGCCGAGAAACAGGCCGGGCCCCACCTCGCGCAGCTCGTCGCGGAGTTTGCGGATGGGCCAGGGGTTTTCGGGCCGGTCGTAGTCGAGTACCACGCACGGCGCCCCATCGACCGCGGAGGCCTCGATCGACGTGCTGAACGACAGCGCGTCGCCAAGCCCCCTTAGGCGGTTCGTGCCCTCGCCGCGCTCGTCGCTCAGGCTCTCGAATCGCTTTCCCCGCCAGGGGAAGTGCCGCGAGCTCGACACCCGGCTGAGCAGCCCGGCGATGGGCTCCCGGTCCAAGCCGGCGACGGCGGGCACGAGCCCCCGCGGGCTTCCGTCGAGCGCGCGCACGCTCTCGGGCGCCCGGCCCGCGCCGTAGAGGGCTTCGAGCTCGGCCATCGTCATGTCCATGAGCGTCGCGGCCGTGATGGAGCCCGACGACCACGGCTCCGCCGTCCCGCTGTCATGTCGCTTACCGACCCGAAATTGCGTTTCTGCCTCGCGCATGTCGCCTCCTGGCGCTCGCGAGCACGCGAACGCTCTACGCTCATCGTGCGCTCGAGACGCGGCGTGTCAACCTTCCATCCCGAACCGGCATCGCATTCGTAACCCGAGCGCGTGCCGTGGCCCCACCGCCTCGGGCACGCGAGATGCACAAATGCAGAAGGGAGCAGGAGCCGTCATGCCAGCGCTTCCGGACAGGGCGACGCCCTATCACCGAACCCGAGAATTCACCGAATCCTCGATCCCCGCCTCCCTGGTCGCCCGCGAGCACGTGACCAAGCCCGGCGTGTGGGAGCGGATTTTCGTCTCCGAAGGCAGGCTCCAGTGCCGCCGCCACGGCGACGGGGAACGAGTGGAGGAGCTCGCGCCGGGGACGGAAGGCGTGGTCGAGCCTGGCGTGCCGCACCGCTTCGAGGTCGTAGACGGCCCATTGCGAGTTCAAATCGAATTTTTGCGCTCCGGGGACGAGCTCCGCGGACACTGGTCGGCGCGCCGTGCGGGCCGCCAGGGCGCGCCTCGAGCCGCGGACTTGCCTCGCGACGGTTGAGCGCGCTCGTCATCCCGCGCGCGCCGCCTAGCGGTGCCGGGGCGAAGGCAGGCCGCGGGTCATTCGGAAGACGGGAGGTCCCGGAGGGGCTGGGAATACAACACCCGGGGCGCGGGGCTTTGGGGGTCGCGAAGGGCCGCGAGCGCGGGGTGGGACTCGCCAAGGCGGCGCGCCGCCACGGGAGCCACGGCATCCCGGGCGGCGGCTCGCCGATAGCCGTCACACACCGCCCGCAGCGCGGCCTCCACGGCCTTTGCGTCGTCGTCGTCGGCATCGCCTGCGTGGCACAGCTCGAGCCGCGCCCCCTCGGGCGCGGGGCTCACCACCACCCGATGGCGACTTCCGATGCCCGCCCGATCGAGCGCACGGACGAGGTCGGCCTCGCGAAGCCGCGCCGGCCCGAGCCAAAGCTCGCGGCCAGTTTTTTGGATGTACTCGACCACCGGCGCGCGGGCGAGCCGGCCGCGGCACCGCACGAGATCGCCGAGCCGGTAGCGAACGAGCCCCATCGAGGTCGAAATCACCATCTCGTAGAGCCCCTCGACTTCGATCTCGCTCGCCGCGAGCAGATTTCGAGCCGCCGGCTCGGCGCCCGCCGGGAGGAACTCGATCACGTGCGCGCCGGGGTGGATCGGGCCGCCGGCCTCCCCGGTGACGTCGGGCACGTTCAGGCACCCCTCGGCGGTGGCGTAGATGCCGTCCACGACGGGGATCCGGCCCTGCGCATAGCGCTCGAGCGCAGCGGCCTGCAGGCTGCACGAGCCGCCCTTCCAACAGCAGATGAACCGCAGGTTCGGCCACACCTCCCTCAGCGAAAACGGATGCTCCTCGAGCGCGCGCCGCAGCCTGCCCAGGCGGTCGTTACCCACGCTCACCGCGGGCAGGCCGCCGGGCGGGCGGGCGCGCCCGGTGAGGATCGGCCAATACTGGGGGAGCTTTGCGATGAGGTCCTCGAAAAACCGCTCCAGCGCCGACGGCGTGGTCGCGAAGATCGCCCTCGGATCTGCGGCCAGCGCGTAAACCGGCCCCCAAGCCGCGAGCGCGCCGGGGTCCCCGCGCAGCTGGGAGGGCATCGAGTCGTGACGCTCGATCGCTGACGGGGCACCGCACAGGCAGCCGCCGTCCCAGGCGTGCTCGTCGCCCCCGCCCTTTGGCGCGGCCCCGGAGCACCCGGTCCCGCCGAGCCAGAGAATCGGCTGGCCGGCGAAGCCGCGGAAGCGATCCGCGAGCCTGTAGATGAACGCCGGCGTCCCGCGCGCGCGCTGGACACGGACGTGATCCGTAATCGGAAAACGCTTGGGCCGTCCGCTCGCCGCGGCGCTCGTGGTCCACGCGCGGATCGGGTCCCCGGACAGGGCAGACGAGGGCGCGTCGCGACAGCCCTCCAGCGCCTCGCGATAGGTCTCATAGTCGGTGATCGGGAACGCCGACAGTGGAGGGATCGCCCTGCCCGGCGGCCCCATGCGCGCGCGCCAAAACGGCGCCTTCTCGATCTGCCACCACGTCTCTCGCCACACGCGGTCACCGGCAGCGTCGGGGGCGCCGGCGTCGCGGAGCAGCGCGCGGTAGCGGCGCCGAGAGTTGGCGAGTACCCACCTGCGAGCGAAGCTCATGACCGTCACCGACGGGACGTCGCGGGCCTCACAGGATCGGCACGGGCTTTAGGATCACCTTTTCGTCCTTGACCACGACGGAAAAGCGCACGAGGCGCGCCTCGTAGCGCTGGCGCAAGTTGGCCTCGCTGAGCCGAAGCTTCGCCACGAAGCTCTCGTAGGACACATCGTCTACGCTCTCGCCGACGCCGCGCCGCGCCTCGATGTACTCGTGAAACAGGCGCCGGTAATAGTCCGGCTCGGGCTCGGCGGCGAGCGCCATCGCTTCGGCGTCCTTGTCCGTGAGCTCACCGGCTTCCACCTTGAGCTCACCGGTGCCGCCGCCGATCACGTTGCCCTCCTCGTCGAAGGTCTCTTCCCCCGGCTCCGGGCGCCCGAGCAGCCGCGCGAGCATGACGTTCAGACTGCTCGCCAGCCCGTCGAGATCCGAGCCCACGGGGCGAAAGCTCCGTTCGGTGTTTCCGTTGATGATGTCAGTCACCCCGAGCTCGAGCTCCTCGATCGGGAGGCGGAACGACCGCGCCGTGAGCGCGATGCCCGCGAGCGCCGCGACGGCGCCGCCGAGCCCCACGAGCA
>SLNH01000050.1 GCA_007133195.1 Nannocystineae bacterium
ATAAGCCGCAAGCGCGTGGCCCGGCTCATGCGCGAGGCGGGGCTGCGGGGCCGTGTGCGCCGCCGATTTCGCCGAACGACGGACTCGCGGCACAGGCACCCCATCGCGCCAAACCGGCTCGAACGCGATTTCAGGACCTCTCAGCCGGACGAGGCCTGGGCCGGCGATATCCGCTACGTGCCGACGCGTGACGGCTGTACCTCGCGGTTCCGCCAGGGCGCCAGGCTCCTCGAGGAAGATGCCTCAACTCCGAAGATCTCGCCGACACCCTCGAGCGCCACGCCTTCCCCGACCGCCGCGCCGGCGTCGCCCACCTGCGCTGGCCCGCCCATGCCGCGTGGTCCTTCGCCAGCCCCACCGCCGGCCTCCTCGTCTACGCCCGGCAGACCGTCCAGCTAACCGAGTCCCCGCCCCGCATCACCTCGCCCCAGCTTTTCGCCTATGTCGTGGAGCCCGGCGGCGCCCCCCGCCCGCTCGAAGCCGCCGAGCGCGCCGACATCCTCCGCACCCTGTGGCGCGCCGACATCCTCACCCACATGCCCAAGGACGCCGCCGCCGTGCGCGCCGTCCGCGACGCCCACGCCCAGCTTTGCAACGAGCTCCGGCGCCCCACGGCGGACGAGCAGGCCCAGGGCATGCGCCACGGCCTGTTTCCGCTGAGCCTGGCCATTGTCGCCAAGCCCTCCTCCGCGGAGTAGGCCATGTCGATCTTTTACCGACTGGCAACCTATCGCCCGAGCAGTGCGGTCGCTCTCGGAGACTTCCACGAACTCGTTTCGACGCCCGCACCGGATCGAACCACAGCCGCGGTAAGCCGTTCGCGACGCGTATTTGTCATGGCGGACCGACGTAAATGCGTTGGATAAAGCTCTCGTGCAGCGGGTCAAAGTCACGATCGGTCGTGAGCAAGGTCGCCGACGTGGCGGCCACCGTCGCGGCGATCCAGATGTCGTTCTTCCCGATCGTGGAGCCGTTGCGGCGCAGGTAGTCGTCGATGGCGGCGTAGCTGCGCAGTACAGGCTCACTGTTAATATCGACAAGTACGAGCTCGCGAACCAGGTCGAGCATCCGGCCCTGCTTCTTGTAGCCCCAGTTTAGCTTCTTGGCGAGTGACAGCATCTCGCCAACGGTCACGACCGAGATCAACGGGCGCTCGGTTCTGTCCGCGAGACCATAGGTCTGAGTCACGGACTGACCGAATTCGTTGCCCCGGACAAGATGAACCAGAACATTGGTGTCGAGCAGGATGAGCTCCGGCGCGGCTGTCATGAAAGGTCTCGAATCGCCGCGTCGAAAGTCTCATCATCCTCATCGCCCGGCCACTGGCCGATAATGGCCGCTAAGCCAGATCGCGGCCCTTGCGGCTGGCGGAGCGCGCGCGTGTCGACTTCGTGAAGGAGTGGCTTTGGTGCTTTCCCCCAAACCGATTGATCGCCCTCCGCCGGAACAAGCTGGTCCGCCTCAACGCGGAGTACGCGACCAGACGGTCGAAAGCTCACCTGCCCGGAGGCGGTGACCTCGTGGCCGAGCAGCGGCTTGATGGAGTCGAAGGGCAGGCTGCCAGTAAGGACTCCGGCGATCGCCTCGCCGGAATCGAGTACCAGGCCGAAGGTACGATTGCTATGACGGAGAACGTCGAGCTTGCCCGCTAGCCGAACCCGTTGCGGAGGAGGGATGCGTCGCCGAAGATTGTGAAGCGACTCAATGCTGTCCGGAACGAGCCGCCGCGAGCGGCCGTTTTCGAGCTCGATGACGTCGATGCCGTGGCGAAACACCCGTCCGAGTTTTTCGAGAGTCGCGACCAATGCGTCGTCGTACCGGTCGCTGTCATCGACTCCGCCGAGCGCGTCGTCGAGTGCTTCAGCGAAAACGTCGAGGCAGCTTTGCTCTGGTGGCAGGGGCCTAAAAAGCTCCCGCTGGCTGAACTTTTCGGGGGCCGCCTCCCCGAGACTCGGGGCGCTGAGAACGAGCTGGGTCGATCCCTTCTGAATATGCAGGTCGAATGAGGCCGCCTTCTCCAGCCAGGCGGGGGCAGCACCGGCGGCTCGGCTGCGCCCCTCCGCCCGCAGCCGGACGCTCTCCTGAACCCCGTCCACAAGCGGTCCCATCAACTCGCGTAAAAGCTGAGCTGAGACCACTGCCCCGCGAGCGGAGGCTCCGGTCAATCGTAGCGTGCAGGAACTCATCGACTCCGCCTCCAGACCCGATCCTACATCGACCAGAGGGTTGATGCGACTACCGGTCGCCGCCACCTCTATCGCCCCGGGCCTCGACGCCAGCCGCCTCCGCACTGTCGCCTCGTCCCAGCGGCAGTGTGGGCATTGATGGTTGCTCTCGGGCGGGCCCCGGCGAATTCCGCGAGCGCCCTACGCAGTAGGCGTTGGGCGGGGCAACGTGCTCACTTTGTTACGCGCCGGCGGGCGCGCCGTTCCGTCCGACCGCTCACAGCTCAAAACGAAACTGGATTCGCGGAGGAGTACGCGGAGTCGCCGGAAGCGGCCGCCCTGGTGCGGCAAGGTGATCGCGCCTGCCGTGGCCACACCGACCGATATGCCGCCTCGCCGGCTGCCGTCGCGAGGAGAGCGGCTGCGCTGCCGCCGATGCTGACGATGCGACCAGGCCGGGGGCGGCCGTTGGCGCTGAGGGACCGTCAAGAGCGCGGCGACGGGTGGGACTGGGGCTACTGCGGGAATCCTTGGATTCTGACCGAATTCTGTCGGAATGTGGTCAGAGAGTTCGGAGGCTGCTCGTGCGTTCCGTCCGTATTTTCGTGCCGGTGAGTGAGCTGAAGGCGCAGACCGCCGAGTGCCTGAAGAAGCTCGCCGAGTCCAACACGCCGATGGTGGTCACCCAGAACGGTCGGCCCGCCGGCGTGTTGCTATCGCCGCAGGCCTTCGACGAGCTCACCGAGCGGGCGCGATTTTTCGAAGCCGTCGACGAGGGGCTCGCCGATGCCGATGCGGGTCGGGTCCACGCCCACGCCGA
>SLNH01000052.1 GCA_007133195.1 Nannocystineae bacterium
CGTCCTCGCCATGTGCGCCGCCGCCTTCGCCAGCGACCGAACCGGGCTCCGCTTGGCCCCCGCCCACGAGGGACTCGGGCCGCGGCCCCCCCGGGTTCAGGCTGCTCGCGAGCTTGTCGTCGGTCGACATCCCCAGGACCGTCGCCACCGCCGCGCCGCGCCCAGAGAGGCACTTGGTGAGCTCGTACTCGAAGGCCGCCATCGACTTGGGCCGGTCGCCTGGGTTTCTGGCCATCGCCTGGAGCACGAGCGCCTCCACGGCCTCGGGGATCTCGGGGCGCAGAGGGCGGAGGGGCTCGGGATCGACCGTCGCCTTCTTGGTGAGGATCTCCATGAAGTTATCCCCCGTGTAGGGCGGAGATCCGGTGAGCATCTCGTAGACGATCGCGCCGAGCGCGTAGACGTCGCAGCGCGCGTCGGCTGGTTTTCCGGCCGCTTGCTCCGGCGCCATGTACTCCGGCGTGCCCATCGCCATGCCCGGCGATGTGAGCCGGTTGACGCGCGCTTCCTCCGCCTCGGCGCTCTTGGCGATCCCGAAGTCGAGCACCTTGACGAAGTCCGACGTCCCTTCGCGCGCGACGAGAAACACGTTTTCGGGTTTCAGGTCGCGATGGATGATCCGCGCGCTGTGCGCGGCCGCCAGCGCTCGGCAAATCTGTGTGGCGATCACCAGCACGCGCGAGATGTCGAGCGCGCCCTGATGCTCGATGACGCTCGCCAGCTCCAGCCCTTCGAGGTACTCCATGACGAAGTACACCGAGCCGTCGCGGGTTGTGCCCGAGTCGGTGACGTCCACGATATGCGGGTGCCCGATCCGCGTCGCCGCGCGCGCCTCGCGGCGAAACCGCTCCACGAGCTCCGGCCGGCGCCCGTAGGTCGGATGGAGAATCTTGACGGCGACCCGCCGGCCGATCTCCACGTGCTCGGCGAGGTAGACGCGGCCCATGCCGCCCTCGCCGATGAGCTCGTGGATCGCGTAGCGCTGATCCAAAACCTGACCGATGACCTCCGAGGGTTCCTCGGCGGCGAGCTGGCGCTCGGAGATATCTTCGGCGGCCGCGCCTTCGCTGCTGGCGCGCACCGCGGTGCGGCCGCCGGGGCCCGGCTGGGGCGCGTCCACCGCGACGCCATGCGAGGTCGTGCCGACGGGCGGATCGTCGGCGCGCCGGCCGGAGCGCTGGCGCCGGTCTCGCCTGCCCTGCCCCCGATCTGCCGCCCGGCGGCCGTGCGTCCCGGCCGAGTCGTCGGTGCCGTCCCCGAGAACGCGGCGGAGCTCGTGGCTCGGGGGGAGCGTCGACTCGGCCTGTTTTCTGGCCCGAGCCAGAAGCTCGTCCCGCTCCTCGCGCTCGCGTGCGATGTCCTCCGCGAACAGCTTCGAGACGAAGGCCTCGAGGCGGGCCTCGTCCGTGGCGGGGGCGTTTTTTACCAGCCACCCGGCCAGCGCGTCGCGGAGCTCCTTCCCCGACGCGTAGCGCTCCTCCGGGCGCGGCTTGAGCGCCTTGGTCACGATCTCGTCGAGCTCGGCCGGCACACGAGGCGCGCGGGCCGAGGGCGCCGGCACCTCGGGATCGCGAGCGCGCCGCGCGAGGTCCTGATCCGGCGGAGCGTCTTTGCCCGGCGAAAACAGCTGCCGCCCCGTGAGCAGCTCCCAAAGCAGGATCCCCGCCGCGTAGATGTCAGACCGGCCGTCGAGCGCGTCGCCGCGCGCCTGCTCCGGGGACATGTAGGCGATCTTGCCGTAGATGATCCCCGGCGCCGTCTTTTCGAGCTTGAGGTTCGAGGACGCGAGGCCGAAGTCGGTGAGCTTGACCTCGCCTTGATACGACACGAGCACGTTCGGCGGAGACACGTCGCGATGGACGAGCTGGAGATCGCCGAAGCTGTGCGCGTAATCGAGCCCCCGGCACAGCTCCTTGACGATGTAGACCGCGACGTCTACCGGGAAGGCGACCCCTTTGTGCGCGCAGCGATTCCACACCGCGCGCAGATCCTTCCCCTCGACGAAATCCATCGCCACGAACAACTCGCCGTCCACCTGGCCGGCGTCGAACACCGGGATCAGGTTGGCGTGGGACAGCTTGACGACGACCTTGGCCTCGTCGCGAAACCGCGCGAGGTATTCGTTGTCGGCCAGATGGGGAAGGACCGTTTTGACGACGAGCAGGCGCTCGAGCCCCGACCCGCCCGACACCGCGAGATACAGCGCGCCCATACCGCCTTGGGCGAGCGGCCCCAAGAGGTGGTACTGCCCGAAGCGGCGCGGGAAGGATTCGTGCGATCGATCCTGCTCGGTCATGAGGGGCCGGTGACTGCGTGAGCCAGGCTACCATGACCGGCCACAGAGACCAATGCCAGCGGCGCCCCACGAGCGGCCCTTCGCATTGAAATGCCGCTGGTTTTCGACGTAAGATCGGTATCGGCGGCAGTGTTTCTCACGCGCGGCTCGCGCCCTCCTCAAGCCCCCCGCCCCGGAGCCCGATGGCCGGCGAGACGGTCCTCGTCATCGACGACAGCCCGACGATCCTCAAGGTCGTAAGCCTCGTCCTCACGCGCGCGGGCTATGTCGTGGAAACCACACCGGACGGCGAGGCCGGGCTCGCAGCCGCGCGCGCGGCGCCCCCGGACCTCGTCCTGTTGGACTTCGTCATGCCTCGCATGAACGGCTACCAGGTGTGCCGCGAGCTCGCTGACGACCCGACGCTTCGCAACGTCCCGATCGTGCTCATGAGCGCCAAGGGCGACCAGGTGGGCGAACGGTTCGTCAAGGTGATGGGCATCGTCGATTACATCACGAAGCCGTTCTCCCCGGAGGCCATCGCAGGCGTCGTAGAGCATTCGATCCGCAAATATCGGGATCGCGCCGCAGAGGAATACACCAATCCCATCGTGGGCGGTAGCCACGAAATGAGCGGCGCGGACGAGCTTTCGTCCCCGACGAACGGAGGCCTCGACGCCGCGCTCGACGCGACG
>SLNH01000146.1 GCA_007133195.1 Nannocystineae bacterium
CGCGCCCGATGCACCGCGAACTGGTACCAATCCTGAAGGCCATCGAGGCCCGCGAGGCATTCGCCCGTCACCTCGTCCACCCGCCCGAGATAGCCCTCCTCGCCTGGCGCACCGAACGCCGCAGACGGATCGAGACCGAGCAGCTCGCCGGCCCGCTCGAGGGCGCGTTCGAACTCGGACAAGGCGTCGGCCGCGGCCTGCACCTGCTCGGCTGAAGCCTCGCCGCCGGCGGCGCTGGCCCGCGCGACGAGCTTGTCCCGGATCGCCGAGGCGGCCTCGGAACCCAGGCTGCGCCGAAGCTCGGATAGGACGCGCCGAAGCCGCCCCGACCAGTCGATCGCGCCCGCGAACCGGCCTGCGTCCTGATCCGGAAGCTCCCAGCTCGCGCCGAAAAGCTGTCGCCCGAGCTCGGCCCGCTCGGAAAGGCGCCTATCCTTGTCCTCGACCTCGACGGCGGTTTCGACATCGCCCGCCAGCTCGCGGCTTTTCGGCAGCTTCTCGCCGCGAAACGCGCCGGCGAGCGCCTTTCTCGGACCGCGGAGCATAAGCCAGGCGACGACAAAGCGTCGGGCGGCGATCGCGGCGCCGGCGGTCGCCCTCGCGGTCGCCGGGTGTTTCGATCCGGACGCTCCGCCGAGGCTCGAGTGCAGCGGCGCCGGCGAGTGTCCGGCCGACCAGCGCTGCGACGAGCCGAGAGGTGTGTGCGTTCTCGAGGACGCGGAGCCGGGCGCGGGCGTCGGCGTTGGATGCGCGGTTATCCGGAAAATAGCTGATAAGTCGCGGCACTTCGGCCGAAAGCCTGTCCCCAACCCGAACGACTCGACGTGAACCGCCACATGTTCGAGCGCTCCGCGCTTGGGCCCGGCACCTTCATCATTCGGACTAGGCACTCGCCGGGGAGGAGATATCCATTGCCACTCGTCCTCATCATACTCGGCGGCACGCCTCGGGGGCCTCGAGGTGAGCGAGGTGGCCGGCGCTCGGGAGGGTGATGCGGCGTACGCCTTCGCGCGCGGCGAGCCACGCGGAGTCGTCGGCGGGAAAGCGCAGGTCGCGCTCGCCGTGCACCACGAGCACGGGGAGATCGGAGCGCGCGAGCCAGCTTCCGTCGACCGGCCGTTCGGCGGCCAAGAGGTCGCGGCGCCACTCGCCCGAGAAACGCACGGCTTCGATACCGGGCGAATGCGCGGGATGAGCGATCGATCCCACACATCGAGCTCGAGGCCGGAAAGGGCGAGGGCGCGGGTGTGGGCCGCAGGATCGCCCTTCGGCGCAAGGCGGGCGAGCTCGGCCTCGGCGGCTTGGCGGCGGCGCGCCCGCTCGGCGGGCTCGGGATCCCACGAGACCGCGGCGCGCGTCGCGGTCGATGCGAGGATCAGCGAGCGAAATCGCTTCGGCTCGCGCTCGGCGGCGCGAATCGCCAGCCTGCCGCCGAACGAGAATCCCAGCAGATCGATCGGCGGCGGAAGGCTGCGCGCGAGCTGCAACAGATCGCCGGCCGCCGCCTCGCGGGTGTAGTCGCCCGAACGCTCGCAGCGAAACGAGCGACCGCAGCCGCGCAGGTCGAAGAGTACGACGCGGCGTGAGCGGAGAGCGGCCGCGCGGCGGGCACGAAGAAGCTATGGTCCCAGTCGGGCCCGCCGTGCACCATGAGCAAGGTCGACGCGCCCTCGCCGAGCTCGCGGACATAGATCCCGGCATAGATCCCGGCATAGATCCCCTCTGGCGCCTACATGAGGCCAGCATGCCACGGCCGGCCGGTGACAGCGCCCGTCTGCCGTCGCTCCGATCGCCGGTCGTCGCGCTCGTGCCCCCACCGACGCCGGCTCGACGATACCGGCCGCATTGCGACAGCAAGAGATCCTCGCGCGGATCGGCGGGGACGCTGCGAGTTCTGTCCGCGGAAGGTTTTCGCGGCGTGCGGCGTAAGACAGGCTAGGCGGAAGCCATCGGCCGACGCCGAACGAGGCTGGCCGAAGCCCCCACGAGGCCGGACCCGGATAGATGGCGATAAAAGGGCGAAGAAATCCAAAACACGACGCCCGCGCGGGGGCAGAGCCTACCTCGCCCTCCCAAGGCGGGCTCGCGCCGGGGAAGCGCACCCGCACGCAGCGGCGAGTCCGCGGCGGGGCCAAAACGCCTGGGGCCGGCGCCTCGAGGCGCGGGGCCGCCGATGCGGCGCCCGCGGCGGAGGGCGAGGTAGGCCGGGATCTCTTGGCCGGTGAGCGCGGGCCCACGAGGGCGGAGCTTCTTGGGGAGGCCGGCCGCGAGGAAGAGGGGGAAACCCTGGTCGAGCGGATTCGGAGCCGCTTTGACAGCGAGCCCGAGCCGGGCGAGAGGTCGCCCGACGAATTGGTGCAAGACGGCGTCCTCGAGGAGGGCGAACGCGACCATACCTCCGCCGAGGACGCGGACGCCGCCATCCAGGAGGAGCTCGCCATGTACGTCGGCGGCGCCGTGGAGGATGGGCGGCAGATCGCCGGCATGGTCGCGGTTGTCGGCGATGCCGACTGGGAGACTGTCGGCCTGAACCAGTACGGCGAGGATCGGTGGGAGGATCGCAGGGATCGGATCAACGCCTTCGTCGATCGCGACGGGAGGGTCTTCGTCCACAAAGACCGCGGAAACGCAGGGACGATGGTTCACGAGGCTTGCCATAAATACTCGACCCGCGACCTTATCCAGGTGAGCCAACCTTTGAACGAGGCGGTGACGGAGTATTTTACGCGCCTTGTCTGCGAACGCGCCGATATCGACATCAGCGGGCGCGGGAACTACCAGGCAAACTACGACTGCGCGACGGAGCTCGTGGCCATGGTCGGCGAAGCCACCGTGGCCGCGTCGTATTTCGATGGGGATACAGACGGCCTACGAAGCGCGTTTCGCGAGGCGCGAGATCGGCTTCGGGACCGGGACGACAATCTCCTAACGAGGATGAAGAGCCGGGCGGAATGGAATACGTTCGTA
>SLNH01000272.1 GCA_007133195.1 Nannocystineae bacterium
CACCGCGCGGGTGGCCACGGCGGCTGCCCCGCGCCGACCGCCCTCGCCCATGGCCCGCACGGCGGCGGCGCGGACGCCCGGATCGTCGTCGTCGTGGGCCGCGGCCATGAGCCGCCACGTATCGCTCGGCACATCCCACGAAGCGAGGCCTTCGAGCGCGGCCTTTCGCACGCTGGGATCGTCGTCTGTGAGCAGCGGCTCGATATCGCCCCTCGCCTCTTCGCCCGCCTTTTCGGCCACGCCGGCGACGGCGATCGCGCGCGCGCTGGCGCGCGAGCTCCGCAGCATGTTCGTGGCCACCTCCGGCGCTTGCGGATGACCGCGGAGAATAGCGACGCTGGCCGCGGCGGCGACATCGTCATGGCGGTCTCCGATGAGCTCCATGACCGCTGGTGCGAGCGCTTCGACCTCGTGTTTCCACGCGATCTCGATCGCCCGGACGCGCACCTCGGGGGAGGGAACGTCGAGCGCTTGCGAGACCGTAACTTGCGCCATATCCGCGAGGACGGTCGGATTTTCGGCCCCTGCGAGCTCCTGGTAGTCCGCGTAAAGGCCGACGGCGCGCTCCGGCTCGCCGGCCGCGATGGCCGCGCGGATGCGGAGCCTCCACAGCTCGGTCGCCTCGGGCCGTTCCTTTAGGCCCTCCGCGGCCGCCGCCTCGGCCGCGCGCGCGTCCCCGCGGTCTAGGTGGGCGCGCGCCTCGGCGGCGCCGGGCGCCGCAGCGCACGCGAGCCCGACGACCGAGATCACCGAGACCATCGAGATCACCGCGACCGCCGAGACGGACGCGGCCGGCGTGAAGCCAAACGACGGGCGGCTCGCCATCATGGGCGCAGTTTAGCAGCTACGGCGCGGGCGAAGGCGCCATGAGGCGAGCCAGCGAGGCCGCCGCGAGGTTCGCGCGCAGCGGCGCAGGCCCGCGGCTCACGGGCGAGGACGAGTCGCGTTCGAAGCCGCATCCGGAAGGCTATCTGCGCGCCGCCGAGCTCGTTCATACGCGAGGCGCTGGGATGACGGGGCCACCCTTTCCCCGCGGCGCGTTCCCGTTTATGGTCCAGGGGCCCATCCAACCGCAGGTGTTCCCCGGGCCCGCGCCGGCCCGCCCAGCTGGTCATGCTGTTCGATAAGCTGCCCGACCGAGTCACCGTCTACGAAGTCGGTCCCAGAGACGGCCTTCAAAACGAGGCCCGCAAGGTGCCGACCGCGGACAAGATCGCGCTCGTCGATGCGCTCTCGGACACGGGCCTGCCCTGTATCGAGATCTCGAGCTTCGTAAGCCCCAAGTGGATCCCCCAGCTCGCCGACGCCAAGGAAGTGGCCAGCTCGATCGCGCGCCGGCCCGGGGTGCGCTACTCGGCGCTCGTGCCCAACCGGCGCGGTCTCGACGACGCCGTGTCGGTCGGCATGGGCGAGGTGGCCGTGTTTTTGTCCGCGTCCGAGACCCACAACAAGCGCAACGTCAACAAGGGCATCGCCGAGACGCTCGAGGCGTTCGACAAGGTCGTGGGCCCGGCGACCTCGCGCGGCATGCGGGTGCGCGCCTACGTGTCCACGGTGTTCGGCTGCCCCTTCGAAGGTGAGGTGTCGGCGGAAAGCGCCGTGCACCTGGCCAAGACCCTGCGCGCGATGGGCGTTTACCAAGTCTCGCTCGGCGACACCATCGGCGTGGCCAACCCCCAGCAGGTCGAGCGGGTGCTCGCGCGCGTTTTGACCGAGGTGCCCGCGGAGACCGTGGCCGTGCACTTTCACGACACGCAGGGCACCGCGCTCGCCAACTGCATGGTCGCGCTCACGCTCGGGATCACCACCATCGACGCGGCGGTGGGCGGCCTGGGCGGCTGCCCCTACGCCCCGGGTGCGGCCGGAAATTTGGCTACCGAGGACGCGGTGTCGATGCTCCACAGCATGGGCGTGGACACGGGCGTCGATCTCGAGAAGCTCGTAGACTGCTCGCGCCTGGCGTCTTCGCTCATCGGCAGAGACCTGCCGTCGAAATACCTCAAGGCTCACCTCGGTAAACAGGCCCGCGAGCGGCGGCAAAAAGAGCGCGCCGAGGGCGCCGGGGGCGGGTAGCGAACACGCGAGACAGGAGGCGCACGTGTCCGACGAAATCCTGATCGACCGACGCGAGGGCGGCGTCGTGTGGGTCACGCTGAACAGACCCAAGGCGCGAAACGCGCTGTCTCGCGCGGTGTGCCGCGAGCTCGGCGAGCTGGCGTGGAGCCTCGGCGAGGATCGCGACGTCCGCGCGGTGGTGGTCACCGGGGCCGGCGATCGCGCGTTTTGCGCCGGCGCCGACCTCGCCGAGCGCAAAGGGGTCTCCGCCGACGAGGCGGCGCCCTACCTCGACGCGATCAGCGGCGCCGTGAGCGCCTGGGCCGCGCTCCCCAAGCCGACCATCGCGGCCATGAACGGCTCGGCGCTGGGCGGTGGCCTCGAGCTCGCCCTCGGCTGCGATTTTCGGCTCGCCGTGCGCGGCGCGTCGTTCGGCCTCACCGAGGTGAGGCTGGGCATCATGCCCGGCGCCGGCGGAACGCAACGGCTCCCGCGACTCATCGGCGTGGCGCGGGCCAAGGAGCTCATCCTGCTCGGCCGCCGCGTGAGCGCCGAACGCGCCTACGAGATCGGTCTGGTCGGTGACCTGTGCGAGCCCGACGAGCTCGCCGCGCGCGCAGGCGCCCTTTGCGACGAGCTCACCCAGGCCGCGCCGATATCCGTGACCATGTCCAAGCGAGCCATCGACCGCGGCCTGGACGGCTCCTTGGACGAGGGCCTCAGGCTCGAGCGCGCGTGCTACGACGTCACGCTGTTTACCGAGGATCGAGACGAGGGGCTTCGCGCGTTCGCCGAAAAACGGGCCCCGCGGTTTCAGGGGCGGTAGGGGCCAGCTTTTCGTTACCGGTTCGCGCTCAGGCGGCTCGAGGCGCGGGGGAGCGGGGCCGGCGAGGCG
>SLNH01000127.1 GCA_007133195.1 Nannocystineae bacterium
GCGAGAGCAGCGATCGCTCCGCGAGCGGATACACCGCCGGGGGCACGTCGTCGTAAACGACGCGAACGAGCGTGGCCAGCTCCTGCCCGGCGTCATCGAGCGCGGCTTGAATTTTGTCCTCACGCCACGCCCGGTGGGCGACGTACTCACCGATCTTTTCATCGGGGTTGGCGATGGGACCGCCGTGCGCCGGCAAAAGCACGCGAAGCCGCTCGCTTTTCAGCCGCTCGAGCGAGCGCACATACGCCGCCATATCGCCCTCGTAGGGATCGACGACGATCGTGCCCACGCTCGCGATCATGTCGCCGGCGACCGCGTACCGGGTGCCGTCGCACACGAAGCAAAGGTGCCCCGGCGCGTGCCCGGGGGTATGCATCACCTCGAAGCGGCGCGGCGGATCGCCGGCGAGCTCCACGCGCTCCCCGTCCGCGAGCTCCCGATCGGCGCCCCCGACGGCGGCCGCCGTGTCCGCGTGCGCCCACACCGGAAGGCCGTAGCGCTCGGCCAGCGCGGACACCCCGCCGACGTGATCCGGATGATGGTGGGTGAGAGCGATCGCGCGAAGCCGGCTCCCGGCCGCCTTTCGCTCGTCCAAGGCGCGCCAAAGCAGCTCTTGCTCGTCCGGATAGGGCGAGCCGGGATCGACGACCACGATGTCTTCGTCCCCGAGCAGGTAGCAATTGGTGTGCGTCGCCGGTGGCAGCGTCGGGGTCCTGAGCGGTAGCGCGGCGATGCCGGGGGCGAGCCGCCAAACCGGCGGTCCCTCGGCCTGGACGCGCTGCGCCGCGTCCGCGCGCTCACTCAGTCGCTCCCATCCCCGATCGAGGAGTTCGAGGAGCTCGAGCGCGGGCGGCGACACGAGGCGCTCGCCCCGCCGCCAGGAGCTCAGCGCTTCACCGGGAGTGAGCCACGCGCCGGCCACGAGCTCGCCGCCGCTGTTCGATACGTCGGGCTCCTGCCCCGCCGGACACGCCACGGCGTAATAGCGCGCATCGTACCGGATCGGCGAAAGCGCGGGAGCGAGCCACCGGCCGGCGGGGGCGAGCGCGCGGGCGTCCGGCGCGATGCAAACGCCCGTCTCCTCCTCGAGCTCGCGGGCGCAAGCGGCCATGGCAGCCGCCTGCTCCGGGCCTTGCGCCCCGGGCACCTGGCGGTCCCGATCGGCGGCGTCGACCACCCCCCCAGGGAAACTCCACACCCCGCCGAGGAATCGCATGGATGGTGCGCGTTTCGCTAAGAAAACCTCGCGCTCGCCGCTTCCGCGCGGCCGCCAAACGAGCGCGGCGGCGGCGGGAGTCGGCATTGCCGGCGCAGCCGGCGGGGCGCTCTCTCGGGCGTATCGGTAAACCTCATCGGCCGGACCACCCATAACCACAAGTCTATACACGAACGCGTCGGTGAGGAACCCATCGTCCTCCCACGGGTTTGTTGCGCACCCGCCTGAACGCGGTTTTGGCGCGCAGTGAAAGTGCGTGACGCTGCCCATCCCCGTGCGTAAAATAGATGAAGCTCATGGTCGGTGTAACTGCTCGCAAGATCCGGGATCAGAGCGCTCCGCGCGCCTCCGCCGGCCTCGGGCGCGTGTACACCGGCTATCTCGTGAGCTACCCCGTGGTCGGGCGAGGCATGGTGATCTTTCGGGATCCCCACGGCCACCGCATGGTGACCACGCCGGTGCGCCGGGTGCTCGGGGAAGTCGAGGGCAGCCCGGTCTACGTCGAGACCGAGAACAGCATCTACAAGCTGGAGCTCGGCGCCGAGCTCACCGTACCCAAAGAGCGCTCCACCGAAGCCGCGTCCTCCGCCTAACGAAGACCGAGCCGATCGGCGCTTTGCGCCGGCGGCCCCGCCGCGAGGGAACTGGCCGCGCGCCCAGCATTCGGGTTAGGTTTCGCCCCCGTGAGTGACAACCTTCTCGACCGGCGCTTCATTCTCGTCACCGGCAAAGGCGGGGTGGGCCGCAGCACCGTCGCGGCGTCGATCGCGGCGGCCACAGCGCGGCGCGGGCGCAAGACGCTCTTGTTTCAGGCAAACGCCAACGACCGCTACGCCTCCTTTTTCGGCCACGACACCGAGGTCGGGCCCGAGATGGTCCGGCTCCGGGACAACCTGCACGCGGTCAACACCAACCCGGCGGCCGCGCTGGAGGAATACGGGCTCATGGTCCTTCGGTTCCGGCGCGTCTACCGGATGGTCTTCGAAAACCGCATCACGAAGTACTTTCTGCGCGCGATTCCCGGCCTCGACGACTACAGCATCATCGGCAAGGCCTGGCACCACACCGAGGAGGAGCGCCGGGGTCGCCCGATTTGGGACACGGTCGTGTTCGACATGCCCGCGAGCGGCCACAGCCTGTCGATGCTCCGCATCCCCTACGTAATCCTCGAGACGGTCCCCGAGGGGCCGCTCACCCGGGACGCGCGAAAGCTCGTGAGCCTCATGCAGGATCCGGCGCGAACGAGCCTCGTGCTCGTCACCCTCGCCGAGGAGATGCCCACGAACGAGGCGGTGGAGTTCGCGGGCTCCCTGCGCCGCGATCTATCGCTCGCCGCCTCCCACCTGGTCATCAACCAGGTGTATCCGGACCGCTTCCCCGCCGGCTCGGCCGAAGCTTCGATCCTCGAGCGACTCATCGACCACGTGCCCGCCCGGCAGTCGCCGGACCCCGTGACCCGAGCGCGGGCCGATGGCGGGCGCCCTACCATCGACGCCGACGTGGCCGCGGTCACCGCGCACGCCGAGCTGGCCGCGATGCGCCGGCAACTGAACGAGCGCTACCTGGGGCGGCTGACCGACAGCTTCTCGATCCCGCAAAGCCAGCTGCCCCTTTTGTTCGTCCCCAGCCTCGGCCCGGACGAGATCGAAACGCTGTCGCGAAAGCTCGAGCCGGCGTTCGAGCGCCCCGCCAAGGATTGACCCGACTCGCTCTGCGCGCGCGGCATCGCGCGCTGCGCCGCCGTGCCGTCTCTTGCTACGGACGAAGCGGCGCGCGGAGGCGGCGGCCTGGGCGGCAAAGCGCTCACGGCCGGCGTCCGCGGCTCCGCGCGTCACGCGACGCGCCCGCGCTCCCGCCGTTTCGCTCGTTCGAGCGACGACCCGAGCGCGCGCGTCCGCCCCGCCGCGCCGCGATCACTCCGAGGTGACCGTGATCGTAGCGTCGCGCATGTTGTCCGGATCCGAACGGCTGAAGTACTCGAAGGTGTTTTCCTCCTCGAATTCGAGGCAGTAGTCGTCGTTTTCCTCGAGATCCCCCGAGTCGAACAGCTCGCCCTGTTCGGCCTGCGGATCGTCGGGGGATCCGCTCGTCACCGTGTGCTCCACGGCGTCGTTGTTTTGCCACTGCACGATCTCGCCGACCTCGATCTCCGTTTGATCGCCGTTGTCGGGATCCTCGAAGGCGTTGTCTTGGATGGCGATCGCGACGTCGGGCACGACGTCCTCACAGTCGACCTCGGCCACGCCGTCTTCGATATCCGCATCGAGATCCACGTCGGCGTCATCGACCTCCGCGTCTGGATCGACCTCCGCATCCGGATCGACCTCGGCGTCTGGTGGAATGTCGGCATCGACGATTCCGTTGTCGTCGCCGTTGCACGCCGCAAACAAGAGCGCCGCGCCCGCGAGCAAAACCTTGCCTCGAATCATATTGCTCCTCCTCCTGTGTGGGAATCACAGGCCTAAGACGTGGGCGCACCTTTGCAAACGGGGTTCCCGCTCTTCGGGCGCGCCTCCGAACGCCCGCGCCCGGCGCATAGCGCCCGTATTCGAAAGCCGATGACGAGCTCGGCGGGGTCGGCGGCGCGGGAGCCCGGCCACGGACCGCGAACGGCTCCACACTCGCTGGGGAGATTGCGCGCACGGCGAGCTGGCGGATGGCCCATGGATGACCGTCAGGGCCGAGCACCAAGGTGAGCGGCGGCCGCCGGCTTCGCGAGACCGGCACCCGCGTCAATAAGGGTAGCGGAGCTCGGCGTTGAACTTGAACGCCTCATCGCTCACCGCCAAGTCCACGCGACCGACGAGGCCCGCGCGCAGGCCGGCGCGCAGCCCCAGCCCCGCGGAGACCTGCACATCGTCGGCCCGCAGCTCCGTCGCGCGCGGCGCCACGGCGCCCGCGTCCACGAAGGGCGCGACTTCCCAATCGACGGCCGTGTCGCCGAACTCCGTGGTGAGCACCCTGATCCGGGCTTCGTAGGACGCGAGCACGGACGCCGCGTCTGCGAAGCGCTCGCGGGTAAACCCGCGCAAGGTATCGGCGCCGCCGAGGCGGCTCAGCTCGAGCCAGGGCAAGCGATCGCCCCGCAAGGGCTCCACATGGACCGCACGCACGCGCGCCGCCGAGATCACGCGATCGGTCCAAAGCGGCGCAAAGCCCTGAAGCTCGGCGTCAAAGCGGGCGAAGCTCGCGCTGCTGCCCAAGCGCCTCGCGGACAGCTCCGCGCCGGCGAGCGCGACGGCGCCCGAGGTCGGGCGATCGTCATCGTCTCGAGAGTCGTAGCGGAGCGACACCCGGGGCGCGAGCGTGCGGTGTCCCTCGGCGAACGAAAGGTCCGGAAATTCGTCCAACGTATCGCGCACGCCCGGCACGATGCCGGGGCTCACCCACATGCGGGCGAGCCGCAGACGCAGCCGGATTTCGAGCGGCGCGAGCAGCCGGTAGCCCGTCCAGGCGTCTAGCTCCGCGCGCCCGCGCGAGTAATTCGTCTCCTCCTCCAGCGACGCCTCGGGTCCGATGCCGTAAAACCGCTCACGCCCGCGGTCCTCGACCACGCCGCCTACGTAGAGCCACACCCGGCGGTGCAAAAACGCGGGATCCTCGTAGTTCGACGACAGCTGAAAGTCGTTTCGCTGCGCCACACTGGCGACGAGGCGAGCGCTGCCGCCCGCTGAGAAGAACCGGTAGAGGCGAAACCGCCCCCGCAGCCGCGTGTATTCGTTATAGGTGATCGAGGGCGCCAGTACCGTGCCCACGCTGTCCTCCGCGTCGCGAATCAACACGAGCGGGGTCACCCCTAACGTCCTTCCGCGGGTTTGCGACAGGCTCACGACGGGCAGCGGCACGAACGTCGCCGAAGCGGTCTCCTCGTCGCGCTGATCGCTCGGGGCCGCCGGCCCCAGCGCCCACGTGGGCACCTGGGTCGTGCACGCGGCCGAGACGATGAGCGAGGCGAGCACCCACCACCTGAACGCGCGGCGACCGGCGCTGCCGCCGCAGGCGCCGCGCGCGCGCGGCCCGCTCACCGGGCGGCGAATCTGCCAGTCGTGGATCGAGGTCGCTCGCACAGCCCGCCGATTCCCATCCCAGCCTCCCGGTCCCACGCGCTGGGGTGCTCAGGACGACGACCGCGACGCTCCGTGCGCCGCGGCGCGCGGCGACAGCAGCTGAACGAGTTCGTGGCGATTGTCCAAAAGGTCGGCGAGCGTGACCTGATCGAGCTCGCGCAAAAACGCGTCCCGGGCGCGCATGAGGGCCGTACGAAGTCGACACGCCGGCGTGATCGGGCACGTCGCTGTGTCGGCGTCGAAGCAGTCGAGGAGGTCGAGGTGCGGCTCGGTGCCCTGAATGAGCTTACCGATGACGATGTCCTCGGGCGGCCGCGCGAGGGTCATCCCGCCGCCCTTGCCGCGGTGCGCGCGTACGTAGCCCTGCTGGGTGAGCCACTTGGCGGCCTTGACGAGGTGGTGATTGGAGATCCCGTACGCGGCGCTGATCGTGGTGGCAGAGACCACCTGGTTCGGATGCGCGCCTAGGTAAAGGAGTGTCCTGAGCGCGTAGTCGCTAAATCGTGTGAGCTGCATGGCGTGAGCCGACCGCGCCGGGTGGAATCACCTGGATAGCAATATCGCACGCTGTTGTCTGCCGCTCGTGGCCGAGCCCTCGCTCGCGCCGCGGCGCGAATCGGCGCCCACGGGGATTGCCCGAAAACAGGTATCCGTGATACCCATTAAACGCCATTCGCGAACAAGGAGGTCATCGATGGCACTCAACGTCGCTTTGCTCCGCTCCAGCTTCGATCTCGTGCTCGAGCGCCAGCCCCAGCTCACCCCGCGGTTTTACGAGATCCTGTTTTCTCGCTACCCGCAGGTTAAGCCCCTGTTCGGACGCCGCTCCCAGGACGAGCAGGCCGCGATGTTGCAGGAGGCGCTGGTGGCGGTGGTCGATCACCTCGAGGACGCGAGTTGGCTCGACGACACCTTGCGGGGTATGGGCAAAAAGCACGTGGAATACGGCGTCACCGACGAGATGTACGACTGGGTGGGAGACAGCCTGCTCAGCACGATCGCGGAGGTCGCGGGCGACGACTGGACGCCCGAGCTCGAAGCGGCGTGGAAAGAAGCCTACGGCGCGATCGCCGCGATGATGAAGGCGGGCGCGGCCGAGGCGTCGTGAGCCTCGTGTAGTGCACGCGCCGCTCGCGCGCGGCCGGTGGCGGCGCCGCGCGGGGCGGCGCGGCGAACGAGCCGATCCTCGGGTGGGCCTTGTCCGACTTCGCGGCTACCCTGCGCCGCGGGGGAAAGCCCGTGTTTCGAATCGTCGCCTCGACATCGGCGGCCCTCGCCGCCGCCATGCTGCCGGTGTTTCTCCTCGGGGCGCTCACCGGCGAGCTGAGCCAAGATCTCGGCTTCAGTGAAGCCGAGGTGGGCGCCGCGATGACGATCCTGTTCATCGTGGCGGGCACCGCGGCCACGCCCGCCGGGCGCCTCACCGAGCGCATCGGCGCGGCGTGGTCGCTCCGCATCGGAGTCGCCCTGGCCGCCGCCGTCACCGCCTTGGTCGGGGCGTGGGCCACGAACTGGTGGCAGCTCGCGATCCCGCTGGCGACCGTGGGCGTGGCGATCGGGCTGGTCGACACGGGCGCGGCGCGCGCCTACTCGGACCAGCTCACCGCGGCCGAGCAGGGCCGGGCTTTCGGCCTCAAGGAGGCGAGCGTCCCCACGGCCTCGCTTTTGGCCGGGCTGGCGGTGCCGGCGATGGCCGCCCCGCACGGCTGGAGGTGGACCTTCCTAACCACCGTGGCGATCGCAGCGCTCGTCCTCGTGTCGCTGTGGCGCCTCGGCGGCCGCCGCGGCGAGCCCCGCTCGGCCGGGCGCGAAGTCGAGCGCCGCGAGCCGCCTTCGGACGCGAAGACCACGTCCGTCACGGGGCCAACGATTTGGCTCGCCGCTGGCGTGGGCCTTGGCGCCGGCGCCGCCACCGCCGCCGCGGCGTTCATGGTGCCGGCGCTGTCCGACCGCGGGATGACCACCTCCGGGGCAGGGTTCGCGCTGTCCGCGGCCAGCATGGCGAGCATCGCCGTGCGCGTGGTGTCGGGGCTGTGGGCCGACCGCCCCTCGGCGCGCCCGGTCGGCGCGGTCGTGGTGCTTTGCCTTATCGGCTCCGCCGCGGCGGCTGTCCTGGCGCTGCCCGTGGCGCCGCTGGCCGTGGTCGGCGCCGCAGTGGTGCTCCTGGGCGCCGGTTGGGGATGGACCGGTCTTGCGTTCCTCACGGCCGTGCGCGCAAACCCGGGCGCGCCCGCGGCGGCCGCCGGGGTGGTGTTGACCGGTCTCGCCCTGGGCGGAGCGCTCGGGCCCATCGCGTTCGGTGTGCTCGCGGCGCGGCTTTCCTATACGGGTGCGTGGATCGCGACGGCGATCGCGCTCGGCGTCGCCGCCGTCACCGCGTTCGCGACCCGCGGCGCATTCCGCCGTCCGTAGCCTCACCCGGCGGCGCGACGAGCCGGCGCCTCGCGAGCGCTGGGGCGGGCGCTCGCCGAGTCCGCCGCGGCGTCGGCCGCTTCGGCCATCGTGAGCGACCGCATGCCGGTCCGCGCGCGCAGCCGGTCGAGCTCGTCGAACACGGCCTCGAGCGCGGCCAAATTTTCGTCCTGATGAATTCCGAAGTTGTGAGGATGCCACCACAGGTGGACCACCTCCCCGCGCTCGGCGGCGGCGCGAAGGCTCGCAACGACGCGCCGCACCCGCAGCGGCTCGAGCGCTCGCAGCCGGGGCGCATACGGGCGAAAGAGGTGGCTCGCCCGCACGTTTCGCGGATACTCGGCCGCGATCTCCGACCACGAGACCGTGTTCGGCCCCGTGAGGCTCACATAGCTGTCGGCGAGCCGCCCCGCCCGCTGGCACAGCACCCCGAAGCGGCCGCGCGGCGAGCCGAAAAACCCGCCGGGGGGATTCCCGCGGTACACGTCGATGCCCGCCGCCGGGAGCGACGGGAGGTAGTCGCGCTTGACCTGATTTCTGGGAAACACGAGCGTGCGCAGGCGCCGCCCCCGCCGCGCCGCGAGGTCCTGAGCCGCCCGCAGATCCGCCTCGAACGCCGCGCGATGGCCGCCGTCGTCGTCGCAGAAGTAGTGGATGAAGGTATGAGACGCGAGCTCCTGACCCGGGGTGTCTGTGATCGCCTCGACCAGGCTCGGTGCGAAGTGAAGCGGATCGTCGGTTTCGCCCGCGCCGAGGTCGAGACCGTAATTGTCGGCCCCGCCGCGCGGTCGGATCGCTGGCTTACACGCGTCGAGCTCGCGGCGGCTCGTCGCAAGCAGCGCGCCCACCGTCGCCCACGTGGCGTGCACGCCCCGCCGGCGGAACAGCGACAAAAGGCGCGGGATCACGCTGCGCGCGCCGCGAAGCGACGCGGTGTAGGGATGGTCCGGCCCCGAGACGCGTTCGCTCACCCCCCAGTGCAGCTCGAAGTCCAGGGAGATCACGAGGGCCGAGGGGATGCCGCCGCTGGTCGGCCCGGCGCCCACGTCATGACGCGTCATCGATCTGCCGCCTTGACGATTCGGAACCCTGCGCGCCGCTTTTCGGGCGCTGCGCGCGCACCTTGGAAGCGAGCGCCTCGCGGACGAGGCCCGCGGCGCGCCGGACCTCCACCGCCGCGCCCACGGGACCAGGCGACGGATCGAGGAGATTCCATACCGCCCACGTCCGATTGCGCGTGCGCAAAAACCTCGGGAAGTCGCCGAGCGCCATGCGTAGCCCGCCCGGACTGAGGACGACCTTCGCGTACGTCTGCCCATTGAGGTACGTCGCGCCGTGCTGCTTCGGCGCCGCGTTCGGCTGTCCCAGGGCCGTATCGACGTAGGCGGACCACGCGAGATCGACCCCCGCGCGCGCCGCCAAGCCGTGGAACCCGGCGAACCGCGGATTGATCTCGATGAACACGTAACCGTCGCGATCGCGCTTGAACTCCGCGCCCGCCACGCCGCTGTAGCCGAGGTAGCGAACCAGGCTCCGGCCGAGTCGGCGCACCTCGGGGAGATCCTCGGAGGTCCCGTAGGCCATGATGCCGGCCCCGGGCGGCGATTGCCTAAGCTTCCGCCCGGTCCAATCCACGATCCGGCCGGTATTTCGGCTGCGATAGCACAGGTACACGAACACCGAGGTGTCCGGTCCATCGACGTACTCCTGCACGAGCAGCTCGCCGCCGTCCCATGCGAGGGACCGCGCGAGCCCCACGCACGCCTCGGGGTCTCGGACGACCTTCGCCTTGAGCCCCGGTATCGAGCCGGGACGGGCGGGCTTGACGATGAACGGCGCCCGAAGGTCTCGAATCCTGTCCTCGAGCTCGGAGACCGTGCTCGCCGCGATCGCGCGCGGGGTGCGCAGGCCGGCGCGCTCGGCGGCGCGCTCGGCCGCGGTCTTGTCGAGCACCGCGCCCAGCACGCGTTCGTCGGGGAGCACGGGGCGACACAGGCGCTCGAGCTCCCCCCTCACCTTTTGAACCGCCCGACAGCCGTCGTCAGACACCGGCATGAGCGGCGCCCGCACACCGGGGCGCACGCGGCGCACCCAGTCGAGAAGCGACCGCGCGACCGCCTCGTCCGTCCCCGAACCGAGCCGCTGCGCCTTCGTACAGTAGCGGCTCGCCGCGTACGGCAGGGGGCTGGCTTCTCCCAAAACCCCCACGTGGCAGGACACGCCGCGCCGCCCGAGCGAGCGCATGATCCCGAGCGCGCTGCCGTACGCTCGCCCCGCCACGAGCAGGCAAGGCGGCCGCTCCGTCGCCCCTGGTTCCATCGCCATGATTCGTGCCCCCGGCGCCGTTCGATCTCGGCAGGGCGTCGGCCCGCGCGCCGGCCCTTCCGAGTCGAAGTGACGCGGGCTCTGATGCTGGCTGGCCGCCGCTCGGTGTCGCGACGGCGCGGCGCTCGCGGCCCGGGGGGCCGCGAGCGAAACGAGTGGATGAAGCGTCGGCCCGAACGATTCGCCCGAACGATTGACCCGAACGGCTGGCCGCTGGATCGAAGACTGCATGCACCCGCCCTGGCGAAGTTCTGGGAGGGTTTATGCTCAAGCGAATCGATAAGCGGAATCAGGCTCTGTGGCGCGGGCACTCGAGCTTGCTCGAGGACGCCACGCACGTCCTCGGCGGCGTCGGCATCGGGCTGCTCCTGCAGCCTGCCGTGCGCGGCGCACGCAAGTCCGGCGGCGGGCGAACCAAATCGGTGGGCTGGTCACTCATCGCCATGTCGACGGCGATGCACGTTTATGCCGACATGGTGAAACCCTCGAAGCGGGGCCTCAGGGCGAAGCTGTTTTGAGGCCCCTTCGGGCGGCGCCCGGGTCCACGGGCCCGGGTCACGTCCGCCGTTAGGCGACGAGCATTCGGCGCACCACCGACTCCGCCGCCGCCTGGCTCATGTAGCGGGGGACGGCGTACATGAACCGCGCTTCTGCCCGTGCCGCGCGCGCGATGGCCGGGATGTCGGCCGGATCGAGCTCGGCCAGCGCGCTGGGGATGTCGAACGTCGCGTTCAGCTGGCGAATACGCTCGATGAACGCCTCCGCGCGTTCCCGGTCGCTGCCGGCTTCGGGGCCGACGTCGCAGGCCCGCGCGAGCTCGGCCAAACGGCCCTCGCAAGCGGGGAGCGAATAGTCGAGCACGTGCGGCATGGCGATCGCATTCGCCACGCCGTGCGGGATGTGATAGCGGGCCCCGAAGTTGTGCGCGATCCCGTGGACGTAGCCGAGCCCTGCCTGGCTGAACGCGATGCCGGCCAGGTGGGCGGCGCGCGACAGGCGTTGGCGCACCTCGACATCCTGGCCGTCGGCGTAGGCCGACTCGAGGTTCGAGAGAATGAGCTTCGCCGCCCGGGTGGCGAGTTCGTCCGTCGCGGGCGTGGCGATCCGGGACACGTAGGCCTCGACGGCGTGGGTGAGTGCGTCCATGCCGGTGGCCGCGGTCACACTCGGTGGCACGCCGGTCATCAGCGCGCCGTCGAGCGCCACCGCGGTGGGCAGAAACCGAAGATCCACCGCGGGATATTTGCGCTGCGCGTCCGGATCTGACACAACGGCGCCGACCGAGGCCTCCGAGCCGGTTCCCGCGGTGGTCGGCACCGCGTAAAGCGGCAGCATCCCGCGCCAGATTCGGAACAGGCCCGCCATCTTGGCGATGGGCTTGTCGTTTTTGGCGCGGGCCGCGATGAACTTCGCCGCGTCGATAGGCGATCCCCCGCCCACGGCGAGGATCGCCTCACAGCGCTCTCGGGA
>SLNH01000087.1 GCA_007133195.1 Nannocystineae bacterium
CCCGAGAGCACCACCTCTCTTCGGGATGCTCGGAAACCGACGCGAGCGTTGCGCCTAATAGCGCCGTTTCACCGAGCCATAGCTGCGCGAGCGCGTGCGCCAAGGTGAGCATCTGGGCGGCGGGCGTCTGCGCCGCGTTGACGAACACCAGCGGCGCCAGCTCATCGGCGAGCGCGAAGCCGCTAAACTCATCGGCGTCGAGCCGCCGGCGTCTGTCGTTCCCGACGATCGCGCTCATAATGACCAGCACGCCAAGCTCGTCCGCCGCGTCGATGAGCTCGCGCAGCGCTGCGCGAAAGCTCGATAGTCCGGGCCGCTCGTCTCGCTCGAATCCGAGAGCGTCGCGAATCACGCCGGCGATGTGCACCACGTCGTGGTCGACATCCGCCGAGCCGACGAAGGTTCGCCTCGCCTCACCCGCTGCGCACGCAAAGTCGCGATACCACTCCTGCCGCTCTTGGCAGACGTAGATCGTCTCGAGCAGGTTGGGGCTCGGCCGCGTGATCTTACGGCCGGCCATCGTGCGCATGTCGGGAATCGGCACGCGCTCGACCGGTGGCTCGCGGAGAAAGAGGTAACCGACCGGGGTGCGCGTCGCCTTCGCGAACGTTTCGAGCTGCTTGAGCGTGGGCCTGGCCTCACCCGTTAGCCAGTCCGGGAGCTTCGGCCACCTTTGCGCCAGCGCCTCGACATCGGCCCCTGCTCGCTCGCAGGCCCAGCGCAAAACCGCCGGGGATATGTCCACACGAGGCGTCATCATACCGGAGGCCCAGGAGATCAAAAATTCGCTAGATCTCCAAATCTTAGCACCCGCGCCGCACCTTGGGGTACGAGCATTCAGCGCGGCCTTTTCCCGAATTTCGCTTGAAAAACAGACTCATAGGTCACTGCGAAGCCGCGGCGCGAGGGTGGCGTAAAGGCGCGCCATGGCGTCGAGGGCCTTGGGAATCGTGGTAGGCCATTTGCCCTCGTCGACCCAGCCGCCCTCGACGTTATAGGACACTTTCGAGGCGCGCTTTTCGTCCATTCGCTGCCACTCCAGACGGTCGCCGAAAGCCCGCTCGACCTCGGCTCGCTGATTGGCGAGCCTATCGAAGAGCTGTTTGTTGTCGGCAGCGTCGGGTTGGTCGATGTAAAGCTCGATCCGCGTTTGCGCCTGCACGACCGCGAAGTTCCACCACATGCCGTCTTTGCGGGCGCCGAGCCAGTGATAATCGGTGGGCGAGAGATGGCCGTGAAGGCCGCCGCTTGCCTTGGCCTGCTCGACGAGCTGGGTCCAGAATCGCCGCCGCATCTTGTGGCGGGTGCCCTTCTCCACCGGAGCGGCCTCCCTATCCTCCGGATCCTCGAGGGGGTCCGGGGTCGGCGGCTTCAGGCCATCGAGGTCGAGGCGCGAGGGGTTCCATACCCACTCGGCGATGCGGAGGTAGAGCTCCTGGCGCTCGCCCTGCGCCTCGGGCGTAAGCTCATCGTAGGACCGGAAGGCCAGGCCGGTGCGCTCGATGAACGCCGTGAACGCTGGGTTATTCTCGTAGGCCAGCGGATGTAGGCTGCGGGTGAGCAGGCTCTGGCCCTGGCTCACATAGGCGTCGCGCTTTTCCGCATAGGGCTTATCGCCCAGGCTCTGGTTATGGCCGCGCTGAAGCAGCACGAGCCCGCCGATCCGATTTCGCTCGATCTCGAAGTCGCGGGGATGTGGGAACCAGTCGCGAAAGCGCTCGTACTGCGCGGGCCATAGGTGCTCGAGCTCGAAGGGCCTTCCCTTGCCCTGGGAGACGAGGTCATCGAAATGCGTAGGCAGCCCGCATTCCCGGTCCACCCAGTGGGTCAGCCGGGCGAGAGTATGGCGAACATGCCGGTAGTTTTGCTGGTGTAGCCGAAAATCCGGGGTACGCGCGAAGGTCTCGTGCTCCTCATCGAGCAGGCCCCGCAAATAAGCCGACACCTCTTCGATCGTCTTTTCGCGAAGCTCTTTGCCGATCGAGAAGATCGCGTAGCGCAGTGACGACTGGGCGATGCTGCGATGATTCCAGACCGTGCGCGCGAGCCGGATGTCGATATAGTCCGATACCAGCGCGAGCTTTCGGCGAATTGCCGCCGGCGGATCGTCGGGCGAGATCGCCGAGAGCAAAAGCTGCATCTGCAGCGTAAAGCCCCGCTCCTCGTTGAAGCGAATCGCCTCGAGGCTCTCTTGCATCGCGCGGCCCGCCTGGCGGATGAACACGGCCTGCTTGGCGTAAAATTCGAGATCGCGCTCGACAAAGCGAACGAAGTCATCGGCGCCCTTGAGCCCAAGCCTATCGCGCTGATCCCGCACCCAGCGGTGAAACTCGGAGCCGATGCGCTCGTAGTCGCGATTCTCAGCGCCCTTTTTGCCCGGGCGGATGGTCTCGGCGTGGCGGGCGCGCAGCCAGCTTTTGAAAAAATCCACGTCCTCTTCCGGGCCGAGGTCCCGAAGCGCCTGCATATGCCGCTTCCAGGCGGTGTTGACCTTGCGCTGGTCGTCCTCGCGGTCGATATTGGCGAGAATGTAGCCCTTGAGCATCTCCGGCAGGCTGAGCGAGAGCCCGCGATCGTTCATCGTCTCGAAGATCGTGTAGGCGTCTTCGTCGGAGTAGGCCTCGATCTCCACGAGGTGGACGTTCTCAAGCAGCCAGTCGAGGAAATAGGGCAGCACCTCGCCCCCGAGGTCCTCGGGGAAGTAGTGCGCCATATTCTCGTAGCGCGCATGGATGTTGTGCACCGACTCGCTTTGGCCCTCCGGGTCGAATGCCTCGCCGAGGTAGAGCTTCTCCATGCACGCCGCCCGATCGGGCACATCGAGGTTGAAGCTCCGCCGCCCGAACTTCTCACTGAAGATGAGGTTCTTGACCTCGACCTGGTCAGGCCGCTCGGCCTGGAGGTGGTTGAGATAGATGAGCAGCAGCGTGAGCGTTGTGAG
>SLNH01000137.1 GCA_007133195.1 Nannocystineae bacterium
CCGGCACGCGCGCGGCGAGCTCGGAGAGGCGCTCGCGTGGGACGGCGCCGCCGCCGACCTCGCCAAGGCGCGCGCCGAGCTTCACGCGATGCGCATCGCGACAGCGCCGCCCTCGGCGCGGGTGACGGTGTCGCTCATCGAGCGGTTCCGGGCGCTGCTCGCCGAGGGCCGGCGGATCGCGCGCGCGCTGTCGACCGAACGGGTATACGAGGCGCTGCGCGACGGCGCGCTCGCGCTCGTGCGCGCGCCTCGCTGCTCGGTGCTCGAGCGCGGTGACGATGGCGCGGCCAGCGTCGTGTACGGCGACGCGCAGCCGGTGAGCGCCGGTATGGTGCGCGAGGCGTTGGAAACGGAGCGGCCGGTGGCGTGGCCGCGGCCGGAGCGGCCGATGGCGGCGGACGACACCCTGTCGCGCTCGGCGATTCGGTCGGCCCTTTGCGTTCCCATCGTCGTGCGCGGCCGCGTGACGAACTTCCTTTATCTGACCCACGGGGAGGTGGACGGGGCGTTCGGCGACGACGAGACGCAAATCGCCGAGTTTCTCACCACCCTCGCGGGCGCCGCCCTCGAAAACGCCGAGGGCTTCGCCAAAATCGAGGCGTTTTCCCGCGAGCTCGAGGAGCGAGTGGAAGCGCGAACCGCCGACCTCGCCCGCGCCAACCAGGAGCTCGCAGGCAGCCTCGAAGAGCTCGAGTCCACGCAGGCCGAGCTTTTGCACGCGGGCCGGATGGCGGCGGTCGGAACGCTCGTGGCGGGCCTTTCGCACGAGCTCAACAACCCGCTCACGGTGATCGTGGGCAACGCCGAGAACCTCCTAAACCGCGCCGCGGGCGACGGGGCGAGCCGGGCGCCGCTGGAGGCGATCGAGCGCCACGCCAAGCGCGCCGCGAAGCTCGTGGCGGCGCTCCTCGACTTTTCGCGCACGGGGACGCCGAGCCGCGAGCCGGTGGAGGCGGACGAGCTCGTCGACACGGTGGTCGAGATCGTGAGCAGCGAGGCCCGGAGGAGAGACATCGAGCTAAGGACGTCTCGTCACCCCGAGGCCCCCGCGCCCCTTGTCTCGCAGCGCGAGATCGAGTCTGCGCTCGTCAACATCACCACGAACGCCCTCGACGTCACCCCGCCGGGCGGCGCCGTGGACATCTCCGTGGAGCCCGCGACGGAGGGCGGCGTCCGCGGGGTTCGCTTCGTCATCAGCGACAGCGGCCCGGGCATCTCCGCCGCCGTCTTGCCCCAGATCTTCGATCCGTTCTTCACGACCAAGCCGGAAGGCCAGGGAACCGGCCTCGGGCTCTCGCTCGCGAGGCGCGCGGTGAGCGCCCACGGCGGATACATCCGCGTGGACAGCACCTCCAGCGAGGGCACCGCGCTGGCGCTTTGGCTGCCCGCCGCCCCCATCGAGGCGTAGCGCGGTCCCCTACGGCTTTACGACGACCCGCTCGGCGCCGCCGGCCAGCTGTTCGGCCATGGCGCCCGTGTCCAGTCCCGCCTCGGCGCGGGCCAGCGCGCTGGCGCTCGCCCGCGTCGCGGGGTGTTTGGGCAAAAACAGCGAGCAGCAGTCGTCGTAGGGCTGAATCGACGTCTCGTAGGTGCCGATGCGCGCCGCTTTTTCCACGATTTCTTGCTTGTCGAAGCCGAGCAAGGGCCGGAGGATCGGCAGCTCGCAGGCCGCTTCGATGGCCCCGAGGTTTTCGAGCGTTTGCGACGAAACCTGGCCGAGGTTATCGCCCGTCACGAGGGCCGGGGCGCGCTCGCGCCGGGCGATGACCGCCGCGGCGCGCAGCATCATCCGCCGATACAGGAGCACCGCATACGGGCCCGACGCCTCGCGGAGCTGTTTTTGGGCCTCGGTAAACGGCACCACGTACACGGGCGTTTGCCCCTGCCACAAGGCGAGCTCGCGCGCCAGGTCGAGCACCTTTTCCTTGGTTTTGTCGCCCGTGTAGGGGAACGAATGGAAGTACACGCCGTGAATCCGGCAGCCGCGGCGCATCGCGTACCAGCCGGCCACGGGCGAGTCGATGCCCCCGGACAAGAGCAGGCCCGCGCGCCCGCTCGAGCCCACGGGCAGACCACCGGGCCCGGGGAGCACGCGGCTGTAGACGAAGCAGCCGGCGCTTCCGATCTCGATCTCGATGACGGCGCCAGGCGCGTGGAGATCGACCGGGCGTCCCGACGCCGCCGCCACCTCCCCGCCGACGTGGCGCGAGACGTCTTGCGAGGTCATCGGAAACGACTTGTCCCGGCGGCGCGTTTCGATTTTGAACGAGGTGCCCGGGGGGAGGGCGCTGGCGGCGCGCGTTGCCTCGGCCGCCATGGCCGCCGTGTCCCTGGCGACCTCGGTCGCGGGCGACATCGACGTAAGGCCAAAAACTCGGCTGAGCCTATCCAGCACCCGCCGCTCGAGCGCCGGGGGATGCCGCACGATGGCGCGCAGGTGCGAGGGCTCGACGACCACGCCCTCGAGGTCGCCCACGGCGCGCTTGGCGTTTTGCACGAGCTGGCGGAAAAACTGACGGCGGTTTCCGCCCTTGAGGAAGATCTCGCCGATGCGAACGACGATCGCGCCGGCGTTTTGCGTGCCTGCGGGCTGCGTGTGGGTCTTTGGGGCGGACTGCATCGGTTGCCTTCTTGCTCGCCTCGCCGGGCCGACGAAGGACGTTACGTAAACGAGCGCAGGGCGCCCTCGAGGATCGCGGCGGCGCGTTCGACCTCGTCGGCCGAGGTGAGGTCGCCGAACGAAAATCGGATCACGCCGTATTCGGAGGAGAGCCCCATGGCCTCGAGCACGGGGCTCGCTTTGCGGTCGCGCTCGGCGCACGCCGAGCCCGCCGACACGAGCACCCCGCGGCTTTCGAGCACGTGCAAAAGCGGCTCGGCGGGTAGGCCGCGAAACCCCAGGCTCACGATGTGGGGGCTTTTCTCGGCGCCGGCGCCG
>SLNH01000259.1 GCA_007133195.1 Nannocystineae bacterium
GAGGACGAGCTCGGCGCGCTCGGCGCCGAGCCACGCGCCGCGCCGCTGCGGGTCGCTGACGCCGAACAGATACGCGTCGGCGGCGCCCCGGCGCGCGCCCGCCGCCGAGCGCGGGCACGCGGCGCTCGCGATGGCGGCGTCACCCTCGCGCTGGAATCGGAAGATCTTCGTCTTTACCTCGGCGTAGGCGTCCATCGTGCCGTAGCGATCGAGGTGATCCTCGGTGATATTCAGGCACACCGCCACGTGCGGCCGGAACGATACGCACGTCTCGAGCATGAAGCCGGCGACCTCGGCGACCACGAGGCCGCCGGGGCGATCGGCAGGGCCGCCGACGGCGTCGATGAGCGGGGCGTTTCCCAGGTTGCCGCCACAAAAGCTCGGCCGGCCGCTCTGGGCGCAAATGGCGCCGGCGAGCGCCGTCGTCGTGGACTTGCCGTTCGTGCCGGTGATCGCGATCAGGGTCGCGCCCGGGTCGAGGCACCGGTAGGCGAGCTCGATCTCGGCGATCACCTCCACGCCCGCGGCGCGCGCGGCCCGTATCGGCGAAATCTCGGGGACGCCGGGGGACACGACCACGAGATCGGCGCCCGTGAAGCTCGCTTCTCGGTGCCCGCCGAGCTCGAGCTCGGCCGCGTCACCGAGGTCGCGCAGCCGGCCTTCGAGCGCGCTCGCCGGCCGGTGGTCGGTGACGAGGACCCGGGCGCCGCGCGATCGGCAAAACCGGGCCACCGCCGCCCCCGTTTGCCCGAGCCCGACGACGACGACGCGCGCGCCGTTTAGGTTCATGCGACGAGCCTCATGGCATGGACGGGGCCGCGGTCACCGGAACTTGAGCGTCCCGAGCGCAAACAGCGCCAACAGCAGGGTGATCAGCCAAAACCGGACGATGATCTTGGGCTCCTCCCAGCCTTTGAGCTCGAAGTGGTGGTGGATGGGCGCCATCAAAAAGATCCGCTTGCGCCGCATCTTGTAGGACCCCACCTGCAGGATCACCGACAGCGCCTCGACCACGAACACCCCGCCGACGATCACGAGGACGAGCTCGTTTTTCGTGAGCACGGCGAGCGTGCCGAGGGCGGCGCCGAGCGACAGCGAGCCGATATCGCCCATGAACACGCTCGCTGGGTAGGTGTTGTACCAAAGGAAGCCGATGCCGGCGCCGAACATGGCGGCGCAGAAGATGGCCAGCTCCACCGAGTCGGGGATGTGGGCGACCTGCAAGTACTCGGCGAGGTTTTGCGAGCGCACCTCGCCGGCGATGTTGACCAGGACCGTGGTCTCCACCCCCGCGATGTAGGCGAACACCATGAACGTGCCGGCGCTGATGATCGAAGGGCCGATCGCCAGGCCGTCGAGGCCGTCGGTGAGGTTCACGGCGTTCGCGGTGCCCACGACGACGAACGACGCGAAGGCGATGTAGGCCACGACCGGGAGCTCGAGGTATCCCTCGTAAAAGTCGGTAAACGGGAGCTGGAGCGCGAGGCGGATGTCCGGGCTCAGCATGTCCGAGGTGAACACGTAGGTGAACACCGCGGCGCAGATGGCGAACTCGAGCCCGAGGCGCACCTTACCGGGGACGCCCTTGGAGTTTTTGCGCGCGACCTTGTTGTAGTCGTCGGCGAAGCCGATGGCGCCGAACGACACCGTGACGAGCAGCGCGATCCACACGTACTGGTTGCGCAGGTCGCACCACAGGATCGTGGCGAGCACGAGCGACAGCAGGATGAGCGAGCCCCCCATGGTGGGGGTGCCCGCCTTGACCTGATGGCTCTCCGGCCCCTCTTCGCGGATCTGCTGGCCGATCTGCCGGGACTTGAGCCGCTCGATGAACCACGGCCCGATCAGAAACGAGAGCAAAAGCGCCGTGATCGCCGCGGCGAGGATGCGCGTGGACACGTAGCGAAACACGCGCAAAAAGCCGAGCTGGTCGATGTCGGCGAGGACGTCGAAAAACAGGTGGAAGAGCATCAGTTCGTCAGTCGGTCGGCGCGAGCGCGCAGCGCCTCGAGCACGCGCTCGAAGCGGGCCCCGCGCGAGGCTTTGAGGAGGATCCAATCGCCCGCGCGAGTGCGGGCCAGCGCTTCGCGCGCCGCCGCCTGCGGGTCGGAGGCGGACGTGGCCGAGCCGCCACTCGCCCGGGCGCCCTCGATCGCGTGCTGGGCCCTTTCGCCGAGCGCGATCACCTCGTAGCCGAGCTCCGCCGCGCGGGCGCCCATCGCGCGGTGGGCGCTCGCTTCTTCGTCGCCGAGCTCGAGCATATCGCCGAGCACCGCCAGCGCCCGCGCGCCCTCGCGCCGCTCGGCCACTGTATCCAGCGCCGCGTCCACGGAGGCCGGGTTTGCGTTGTAGCAGTCGACCAGCACGCGCCGCCCGGCGACCTGTTCGACCTCGGCGCGGAGCGCCGGCGGCTTGGCGGTGGCCAGGCCCTCGGCCGCCTCGGCGAGTGAAACGCCCAGCGCCGCGGCGCACGCCAGCGCGCACGCGGCGTTTTCCGCGTTGTGGCGCCCGACCACGGGGACGAAGGCCTCGGCGCGCTCGCCGCCTCGCGTTCGGACGGCGATGCGCGAGCCGCCGGGGGCGGGCTCGTAGCGCTCGAGGCGCACGTCGGCCGCCGGCTCGGGCCCGAACGACATGCGCCTCGGCGCCGCCTCGGCGCGCGCGGAAAGGCGCGGATCGCCGGCCGGAAAAATCGCCGTCCCGCCGGGCGAGAGCCCAAAAAACAGCTCGCTTTTGCCCTGGGCGATGGCCTCCGCGCTGCCGACGACGCCCACGTGCGCGGTGCCGGCGTTTACCACCACGCCGACGTCGGGCTCGGCGATGTCCGCGAGGTAGGCGATCTGGCCGAGTCCGCGCATCCCCATCTCGACGACGGCCACGTCGTGAAAGTCGTGCAGCCCCAACAGCGTGAGCGGCACGCCCGTCTTCTGGGGGCCC
>SLNH01000427.1 GCA_007133195.1 Nannocystineae bacterium
GAGGAGACCGCGAGCGGCGCCGGCGCGGCTTTCGGGCAAGCCGGCCCCGACGCGGGCAGGAGCTCGGCCCGCGAGGGGGCGACGGGCCGAGCGCCGGACGGCGCCCAGGCGGCTCAGCGTCGCGAACCGGCGACGGGCCGAGATGCAGGCCCCGACGACGACGCCGGCAAAGACGACGACGCCTCGGTTCGCTTCAGCCTGCTGGAGCTCGACTGATGAGCGACCTGGCGCGCCGCTATTACCTTCGAGGCCGCGAGGCGCTGGCGCGCGGCGATCTCGAGCTCGCGGAAGATCGACTCCGCGCCGCGCTGGAGCTCGTCCCCGCGTTTGCGCCCGCGCGCATCGCCTACGCCGCGGCGCTGTCTCGCCAGGGCGAGCGAGGGCGCGCACCGGCGGTGCTTCGCGCCGGCATTGCTCGCGCCGAGACGAACAGGGCCGAGGCATCACTATACGCGGCGCTCGGCGACGCGCTGATCGCCGCGAGCGATCTCGAATCGGCGAGCGAGGCGTACTCGCAGTGTGAGGCGCTGCGTCCGGCGCTCGCGTCGCGCGCCGCGGGCGGCCGGGCCCAGGCGCTGGCCAAGCTCGGGCGCTACCGAGAGTCGATCGCCGAGCTCACCCGCGCGGCGAAACTGTCGCGGCCGAAGTAACAGCCGGATCGCGCGTGTAGAGCCACAGGCGGCGGCCCATTTTCAAGCCCGCGTTTTCGCGGGGAGCCACAGCGTAAACGTGCTTCCGGCGCCGGGCTCACTGTCCACGGTCAGGTGGCCGCCCAGGATCTCGGCGACGCGCCGGCTTATCGCGAGACCGAGCCCGTAGCCCTCGCGCTGTTTGTCGAGGCGCGTGTACTCCTCGAAGATCGCCTTCGCCTTGTCGTGCGGGATGCCGGGACCGGTGTCGCGCACGCGAAGCGCGATCCACGCGCCAGGGCCAGGCGCCTCCCCGACCTCGGCGGGCGCCACCGTGACCCGCACGTCCCCGCCCTCCGGGGTGTACCGAAGGGCGTTTACGAGCAGGTTGCGCAGTACCTCCCGCACGCGGACCGGGTCGGTCTGGACGGGCGCGACGTCTGGGGTCGATTCGGCGGAAAGGTGCAGGCCGCCCGCCTCGGCGGTCGGGCGATAGTCGTCTACCGTGGCTTGGGCCAAGGCGGCCACGTCCACGAGCTCGCTGCGGATCGCGATGTCGCCCGACTCGCGGCGGCCCGCCTCGAGCAGGTCATCGATCGTCTGCTTGAGGGACGACACCGAGCGTCGGATGCGATCAGCCAGCGTTTTGGCTTCGTCGGGCCTTTGTCGAGCGGTGTCATCCTCGAGGCGGCGGGCCGACAGGTCGATGACGGTGAGCGGATTTCTCAGGTCGTGCGTGAGACCACGGACCATGCGCGCCTTGGATTCCGCGGCGCGCTCGGCGAGCTCGCGGCCGCGCGCGGCCTCGTCGGAGAGCCGCCACACCTTGGCGCCGATCCACACGAGCCCTCCCGCCGCCGCCACCGTGAGCGGAACCAGCACGAGCGTGATGATCAGGGCGAAGTGCTCGGCGTCTTCGATCTCGTCCCGGTTCTGGTCGGCTTCGATCAAAAGCTCGTCGCGCAAAACGCCGGTGGCATCCAAGATCTTTTCATAGAGCATGTGCTCTTGCGGGACGAGCCGGTCGTAGTCGCCCGGCAGCGAGCGCTCCTCGAGGAGCTGGGCTTCATCGATGTGCTCGTTCCACTGCGCAGCGAGGCTCTGGACCGTTTCGAAGTCGGCGGCGACCTCCGGGCCCAGTTTTTCAGTGTAGGGCTCGAGGGCGTGGAGGGCGTCCCGCTCGTCGGCGACTCCCTGCTGGTACCTCGCCAGAAAGTCGCGCTCGCCCTTGATCGCGAAGCCTCGCAGCGCCGCCATCTGCACGGCGAACGAGACGTGCAGCTCGCTCACGGCGTCGCGCGCTGGCTGGATCACCTCGGTGCGGTGCTCGCGAAGGTCGTCGATCCGATGTTGCACCACGAACGGCGCCAAAAGGAGCGCCGCCAGCGTCGCGAGCACCATGGCGAGGAGGGCCCTCACCAGCCACGGCCGAAAACCGGGTGAGGTGGTTTGCGCAGTGCCTTGGTGACCGTGGTGCAACGAACGTTCTTTCGCCTGCCGCTCCGCGCTCTCGGGCAGGCCGACTCGCATCCGGGCGATCGGCGGGGGCGCGCCGGAGCCCGCTGATGGCGAGCGCCGCGCCGCAGCTCGTTACGGGTTAAAGCACGCGAATGCGCGCGCTAAAAGTGTAGCCGACCCGCTGGAGGCCTCAACCTCGGGATCGCGCTACGCGGGACTCGGCGCTTCATGAGCTTCGACATTCGCCCACTTTGCACCTGCGGCAGACCGATCCCTGGCCAGGTGGGGAAGCGCCCGCGCCGACCTCACCGACGCGCGTCGCGACGCCGCCTTCGGGACAGGACCCAAAGCGCGAAAAGGGGCGCGATCGGGGACGCCGCGCCGGGGCCGGCCGCACAGCCGCCGGTGAGCTCCGAGCCGCTGCTCGCGCCGGCCGGTGGATCATCGTCGTCGCCGGTGTTTTCGCCCGGGTCTCCGCCCGCGCCCCCGCCCCCATCGGCGATGTCTACGGAGACCGCGCGCTTCAGGTCGCCGTCGTTCCAGCTTTGCGAGCCGCTTTCGTCCACGGGCTCGGCGGAAAAGTCGGACTTTTCGTACACGCCGGGGATGTGCTTGATCCAGGCGCCGAGGCGCGCTGGGTCGCCGCTCGTCTGCGCGTCGGCGCGCACCGTCAAGACGATCATCTTGGTTTCGCCGGGCGACAGCGCGTAAAGGTGCAGATCGAACCGCTCGCCGGGGAGCTCGCGCGGCGGATTGTCGGGGTGGTCGTTGGCGTCGTTCGGGCACATCTCGCCGCCGCAGGCGTTCGCGTGGAAGTCATCGTAGATCTCCCAGTCGAGGACGGTTACGAGGTCGGCGGGCGCGTCGATCCCCGCGACGACGTCGCGCGCCGCGCCTCCCTCGTCGCCCGCGCGCACGAAAAACCGCGCCTCGAAGATCTCGCCGACGTCAGCGGCCACGGCGTCGCCCGCTTCTCTGTCGTTGTCGTGGCCGAAGCGCTCGGATTCGGCGGCCATCGACAGCTTCGGGGTGGTGTCCGGCGACTCCTGACAAGTCGCCGCCGGCAAGCCTCCGTGTTCACCCTGGTCGACCCACCAGGACGCCTGGCCGCTACACGGGCCCGCGTACGGATCGTGGGACACGCCGCTTATGCGCGGCTCGAAGTGAAGGTGCGGACCCGTCGACGAGCCAGACGAGCCCATCTCGCCGAGCTTCTGCCCGCAGGACACCTCGTCTCCGACCGCGACGGTGAGCGAGTATCGCTTGAGGTGGGCGTAGTAGGTCTCGGTGCCGTCCGCGTGCCGGAGGCGCACGTAGTTTCCGAATCCGCCGCCGCCCGGGCAATCGCCCGTCGTGCAGCGGTCGAAGGCGCCGTCGTGCACCGCGGTGACGACGCCCGGGGCCGCGGCGACGATATCTCGGCCCTCGTCCATGCCCGCGAAGCTGCCCCCGCCGATATCGGTGCCCCGATGGCCGTCGTAGGCGAGGGTGCCGCAGCCCCAATCTTGGACGCCCCCGCCCGGTCCGTTTACGTCGCGATACGCGGTGATGTAAAAGTGCTCGCGGTGTTCGTCTGCGCCGGGGAAGCGAAACGACACCTCGGCTTCGGCGCTCGCGGCGGTCAGCGTCGAGAGCGCGAGCGCGGCGTAGCCGGCGAATACAGCGGCGCGCGCGCCGGTCATCGCGGCAGTTCCTTTTGCAGCGCCTCGTCCAAGGTGGTGTCGGCGTCAAACGTCCTGACCTCGCCGCCCGGGGCGATCCGCAGCACGGCGTCGTCGGCGCGGAACGCGATGCCCTCGCGCTCCCAGGCGATGTCGGCCCGATGGCTCGGCGCGGGCGTGGTCGCGTCGGCGTCTAGCTCGGGGCCGGGCTCGAGCCCGATGTTCGTGAGTTGCCGGGCAGGAGTTTGGTCCAGGCTGGCCGCGAACAGGCTGGCCACACCCGTGCGCCCGGACAGGAGCAAGACCTCGTCACCGCTCGGGGAAAAGCCGAGCACTTCGTCGCTGCCCGGACCGCTGTCGAGCGCCCGCACCTCGTCCGCGTCCACGTCCACGATCATCGGCGCCGTCTCCGGACCATCGATGCGGACGGCGAACGCCACCTGGCCGCCCTGCGCCGCGAGGCCTACGATGGCCTGCGCCGCAACCTCGCGGCGCCCCTCGGGCGCCCGGTCGGCCGGCGCGAGCCACAGCTCGTTTTCATCGCCGATCCACGCGAGCGTACCGGTCTCCTCGTCGATCACGGCGTCCTTGGCTCGGATGTCCAGCGGGCGCGGATCACCGCCTCGGTCGTCCTTCGCGTACAGCTCATAGCGCGGCCGCTCGCCTGTTTCGGGACGCGGCGGCGGGGCGACGCCGTAGATCTCGACACCCCCGGTGGAGCCGACGTCCAGGCGCAGCGCGTCGCGACCGGTGTCCGGATCGTCGTCGGGGAGCGGAGGGAGCGATTCCTGCGCGCACGCGACGAGCGCGAACGCGGGCAGGGACGCTGTCATCCCGAATAGGCTGCAAAGGCGGTGCATGAGTTCGCGGTCCTGGCGAGCTCCGATGATGGAGTCGCCACTGCCAAATGCACGATTCGTACCGGGGCTAAGGGTGGGCTATGTGCGCAGAGACAAACGAACGTGCCGCCCCCCGTCGGTTGCAGCGTGGGGCTTTACACCGCAACTCGTTGTGGGCAGCGCCGTGGGGGACGCCGTGCCGCGGGCGGGCCCGCGTGTCCCTGGCGCGCGAGCCAGACAGGCCGTGAGCAGGGCACGCTGCGCTGTGTATATTGGGTGCATGCGCGCGTTACTGTCTGTCTTCATCACTGGCGCGGTTGCGTCGGCCTGCTCTCCGAGCTCGGGCGACGGCGGCCCCGGGCCAGGATCCGAGCCCGATGGCAGCGCGGGTGGCGACGACGCCGGGGTCTCGCTATCCGACGCGGCCGGGCCATCCCCCGATGCGGATCCCGCTTCCTACGTGAACTACGCCGAAGCGCACTTCGCGGGCACCCACAATTCGTTCAAGGGCGGGACCAACGGCGATCGCGGCAGCCTCACCGAACAGCTCGCCGCCGGCGTGCGAAACATCGAGCTCGACATTCACGCGGGCGATTTTTCGACCCACGGGTACCGGGTGGGGCACCACAGCCCGGGCGACGACGTCGCGCACGGCGGGGGCAACCCCGACACCGACGCGCTCGTGGATTGGCTCGAGGTGATCGCGGACTGGTCCGCCGAAAACCCGCGCCACGCCCCCATCACTTTGGTGATCGATCTCAAAGACCCGCTAAACGAAAAGCGGCGCTATGAGGACGGCGATCTGGCCCGCCTGAACGACGTCGTTCGCGACGCGTTCGGCGACAGTCTGTATGCCGCCGAGGAGCTGGGCGGGCGGTTTCCCTCGGTGGGCGAGCTGCGCGGCCGGGTGCTCGTCGTGATGTCGGGGAGCGAGTCCGCTCGGCTCGCTTATCGGCGCGATCCGGGGCACAACATCGCCGTCGCCGTAAACGACCAGGGACACGTCATCGAGGTCCACGACTCGGGCAACGACGATCTGTGGTACTGGACGGGCGAGATCGAAGACGGCTACGTGCGCTGGCACCGCCACACGAAATACGACACGGGCGAGCGGCCGGCGGTGGCCCTGAACAACCAAGGCCACGTCGTGGAGGTCCACCAGACCGGGGACGACCGGCTGTTTTACCGGGTCGGCGAGCTGGGCGACGACTTCGAGATCGATTGGTATCACGATAGCGGCATCCGCCTGGAAGGTGACGACGGGGTGAATCCGACCGTGCGCTTCGTCGATCGCGACGGGCTCGCGGTGCGCGAGATCCACGAGAGCGAGACCTCGGGCGACCACTTCTTCTGGGACGGCGAGATCGACGTATCGGACGGGAGCGTCTCGTGGACGCGGCCCGGCGGAAACGGCGAGACCGACGAGCCGCTACACGACAAGACGGCCGACGCGACGGCGGGCTACAGCGTGGCGGTGTCGACCGGTTCGTATCAGCAGTACGGGAGCGACACCCTGCGCTACCACCTCGGCGACGGGGCGTGGCGGCCCATCCGCTACGAGCAGGTCTTGTTCGTCGAGGCGCAGCACGGAGGGAGCTCGGCACTGCAGGGCGACGACGTCTGGTTTTTCGCCGCGCCCGCGAGCAGCAGCAGCGGTCGGGAATGGGCCGAGCAGAGGCGCATCGGCGGCGGCGTGGTCAGGCTGTGGAGCTTCAACGACCCCGGCCACGACACCGACCCGCCGGTCAATTTTCCAGCCACGGATTACCCGCGCGAAGGGTATTACGGCGCTCACTGCGCCGAGGTCGGCTGCCTCGATTTCGAGTCACTAGATTAGGCGCGGCGCGGCCGATCCGGGGCCGAAACGACCTGACGCCGCCCACAACAAGCGGGCGGCGCCAGAAAGCGGCTCCTCGGGGACGGGCGATGGGCTCAGTTTTCGCCGTAGCCGAAGCGCGCCAGCGAAAACGGCTCGCCGAAGTCGTACTCGCCCCAGTGGCGAAGGGCGAGTCGCACGATCGTGCCCTGCTCGTCGCGGGCGATCTCATCGACGATATAGGTGTCCTCCTGGCCGCCTCCGGTCTCGAAGGTGATGTGCGAGGCGCCGATGCCGAGCGGTTCGGGCACGGCGAGATACCGCTCGCCGCGCTCGACGTCACATTCCGTCCCGGCGCACGAGCTGGCGATCTGGCGGATGAAGGAGCCCGCCACCTCGCCCTGCTCGCCGGTGTCGTACGGCCCGAACTGCACATCGACGACTTCGCCCTCCACCGGGGCCGCGCCTTCGCGCGCATAGTGACCGGGGAGCGCGTCCATCGTGTCGATTTGGGTGTCGGGACGGATTTCGGGCCCGCCCCAGCGCGTGAGCACGAACGGCTCGCCCGGCGCCTGGTCGGCCGAGGGCGCGTAGCGAAGGTGAAGAGCGGCGATCTCGCCGCTGGCGTCTCGGGCGACGTGCTCGACGGCGTAAAACGCAGACGGCGACTCCTGATCCGCATCGAGGAGCAGGTAGGCCTCGTTGATGCTCATCTCGGGCGGGAGCGCCCGGTAGCTGTCGGCGACGACGAAGTCGCAGCTCGTCGCGTCGCAGTCGGCGGCGCGGGTGCGTGACTCGCCCGCCTTCGCGCCGCTCGTCATCTCCCCGGCTCCGAGCCACAGGCTGGCGAGGGCGCCGTCGCTGGCGGCCCCTTCGGCGAGCACGTAGTATCCCGGCAACTCGTTTAGAAGCTCGACCGTTCCCGGGGCCGGGGCAAACCCGTCGCCGCCATCGCCGAGGGCGCGGTCCCTTACGCTATTGCCCGGGTTCCCCTCACCGGCGTAGCAGGCGATGACCGGAGTCGTGAGCGTCAAGATTGCCAGAGCCGTTAGGTAGTGCCTCATCTGCCCTCTCCATCCGCGATAGGTCGTCACGGCGACTTGCGATTGGTTCCCCACCTCTGGGCGGGGGCTAGCCCCGCCTTCGTGAGGCCGGTTTGCGGTGAACGCGAGCACTCATACCTACAAGTCGCACTTAAGTACAAATTAGAAGTTTTGCCCTACGATGGAGCACACCTAATGACACCGTATCCAGCTGAAATCAGTAGGTTACACTGGCCGCTGTGGCTGAATGGCATTCACTGAGGCGCGGAGGTAATACCGGCGACGGGTGTTCGCTGCCTGCGCCGTGCGAAGAATCGAGCCCCGCCCGTCTCTAAACCCGGACCGGAGTGCGATGAGCAACGAATCTGGCTTCCCGCGAGCTGCCGCTGCCCTGCGCGAATCCGCGGAGGAGATTCTCGCCGGCTGGGAGGCAAGGGTGCGTTCGGCGCGCGGCCTGTCCTCCGGCGAGCCCGGCTCGGCCGTTTTGCGAGACGACATCCCGGAGATGATCGAGGCCCTCGCCAGCGGGCTCGCGCCGCCGGCCTCGGAAGGAGCGATCCCGGATCGCGCTCCTTATGATCACGCGCTCCAGCGCTTCACCGAGGACGTCCCTCTGCCGACGCTGGTCGAGGAGTACCGGATCTTGCGCTCGGCGCTCTTCGACCTGCTCGCGCGCGAGGCGCTGGATGAGCTCCCACGGGCGTGGCCCTACGTCGCGAACCACCTCGACCGCGCGATCGAGGAGGCGGTGGCCCAATACAGCGAGCAGCGGATGCGCTGGCTCGCCGAGAGCGAACAAGAGATCGAGGCGGTTTTGCGCGAGCTGCCGGTCGGCGTCGCGGTCGCCGACGCCAAAACGGGGCGGCTCGTGCGCGCGAATCGACAGATGGCCAAAATTCAGGCCGGGGTCGCCGAGGCGGGGACGGTGCAGGCGGCGGCGCAGGGCGTGGAGCATCTAAGCGGCGCGCCGTGCACCCCCGACGAGGTTCCGCTCGCGCGCGCGCTCCGCGGCGAGGAGACGGGAGCCGAGGAGTACCGCGTCTACGACCCGAGCGGGAATCCCGTGGCCGTCGAGGTCCGGGCGAGGCCCCTTCGCGGCCCGGGCGGTGACGTGCGGGGGGCCGTGGCGATCGTGAGCGACGTGAGCGAGCGCATGCGATCGACCGCCGAGCGCCAGCTCATCGCGGCGACTCTCGGCCATGACGTAAGGAGCCCCCTCAGCACGATCCGAGTCGCGGCGCAAAGGCTTCAGCAGGTGGAGACCTCATCCCTCGTTCACAAGCTGAGCGGCGGTATCGTGCGCAGCTCGTCCAAGCTCACCGATCTGGTCACCGAGCTCCTGGACGTCGCCCGGAGCCGCGATCAAGCCCCGCCGCTGTCGCGCGAGCCGATCGATCTCGCCGAGCTGTGCCGAGAGGTCATCGCCGATCGGAGCGCGGCGCGAGCCGGACCCGAGATCCGGCTTCACGTTCCGGTCGCGGTGGAGGGCATGTGGGATCGCCGGCGCCTCGTCCGCATCGTCGAGAATCTGGTGGACAACGCGGAAAAGTACGGCGAAGCGGCGTGGGGCGTCGACATCCACGTCTACCAGGAGGCGGCCATGGCGGTGCTCGCGGTGTCCAATCGCGGTAGCTTCGGGGGCGGCGAGATGCCCAGCAGGCGCCTGTTCGAGCCCTACCGGCGCGGCGACGGCGGCGCCGTCGGCTCGGGTTTGGGGCTCTACATCGTCAAAGAGTTTTCCGAAGCGCACGGGGGGGTCGTGAAGGTGCAAAGCGAACAAGGGATCACGACCCTGCGGGTGTTTCTTCCCGTCGGCGAGACGTCTGGCGCGGCGGAGCCCGGTTGATCTTTGGAGGCGTCCTGCACCGTCCGCTCGCACGCCGGGCGATCGTGAGTCATCGTGGCCGCCGCCCCGGGGGCCCTGGCTGTGGCCGGCGTGGGGCGCGGTTTGACACCATCCCCGGCGCTTCGTAGGTTGGTGCGAGCGGCCGGCGTCGCCGGGCGTGACAATTCTTGGAGCGAACGCTCCGGCTGCCACGACGCAGGGAGGCCCCGATGACGCGACGCGTGCGGGTGGCCACGACCCAGTACTTCTTCCGCCCCATCAAGACCTTCGACGAGTTCCGCGGCCAGGTGGAGGCGCTCGTGGAGACGGCGGCCGACTACGACTGCCGAATCATGGTGTTTCCGGAGTACTTTACGGCTCAGCTCCTCACGCTCGGCGACGTGCGCCGTCCGATCGACATTCAGATCCGCTCATTGGCCGAGCAGGTGCCGCGCTTCGTCGACATGCTCTCGACGCTGGCTCGGCAGTTTCGAATTTATATCGCGGCGGGGACGATCCCCGTCGCCGGCGAGACCGACGACGTGGTCTACAACGACTGCTACTTCTTTTCGCCGCACGGGGAGTTCGTCGTCCAGGGCAAGCTCCACATGACCCGATTCGAGGTCGAAGAGTGGCGGGTGTCGGCGCGAAACAGCCTCAAGGTGTTCGACACCGAGTACGGCCGCATCGCGATCGCGATCTGCTACGACGTCGAGTTTCCGGAGATCGTCCGCGAGTCCGCGCTGCTCGGAGCCAAGATCCTGCTCGTGCCGAGCTGCACCGACGACCGGCAGGGCTTCATCCGCGTGCGGTACTGCGCCCAAGCGCGCGCGATCGAAAATCAGCTCTACGCGATTCACGCCTGCACGGTGGGCTCGATCCCGCAGGTGCCGGCCGTGCACATGAACTACGGTCAAGCTTCCATCATCACGCCGAGCGACTTCGCGTTCGCGCGCGACGGGATCCTCGCGGAGGGGACGCCCAACAGCGAGGCGATGCTGATCGGTGAGCTCAACCTGGAGACCATCGAGGAGAGCCGAGACTTCGGCTCCGTGCTGCCGCTGTCGGACAGCAGGCGCACGCGGGAGATCATTCGCGAGCCCGAGGTCATCAAGTTGTGAGCGATGGTTCCGAGTTTCCTTCTCATCGCGTCGAGGTCCGTCGAACCCGCGCCCGAGACTTCGCGGCGCTGCGTGACATCAGCCGCCGGGTGTACCCGGACGAGTACCCGTGGACGGAGGCCTACCTTCAGTCCCACTTGCGCCACTTCCCCGACGGGCAGCTCGTCGCCACCCTGCGGCCGAGCGGGCGAGTCCTCGGCATGGCCGCGAGCCTCATCGTGGATTGGCGCGACTACGAGACCGGCGACTCGTACGGGGACTTCACGGGCGGAGGCTGGTTTACAAACCACGACCCCACGGGAACGACCCTGTACGGCGCGGAGGTGATGGTGGATCCGAGCGCGCAGGGGATGGGCGCGGGCAAGGCCCTTTACGCCGCCCGCCGGGACTTGTGCCGGCGCCTGGGGCTCGAGCGGATCCGGGCCGGCGCGCGCATCCCCGGGTACGCCGAGGTGAGCCACCGGATGTCCGCCGAGGAGTACGTCCTCGCCTGCGTTCGCGGGGAGCGCGTCGATCCCACGCTCACGTTTCAGCTCGCGCAGGGGTTTCACGTCGTCTCCGTGGTTCGCGGCTATGCGCGGGGTGACCGCGAAAGTGACGGCTACGGCGTGCTCATCGAATGGGACAGCGACGCGCTCGTTCCGGGTTCGCGCGGCGGCGGGCGCGATCCGCGAACGGGCCGAGCTCGTGGGCGGCGGCCGTCGTCCGGGGAGGGTGACCGGAGGGGGGCGTGAACGAGCTCGAGCGGATGGCCGAGCTCTGGGAGCGCGAGCGCCGGCATCAGGAAGCCCAGTTTGCCGAACAAATGCAGGCGCTCTCGCAGCGCGAGCGGATCGAGGCCGGCATCGCGCTCCGCCGGCTGTCGATCGCCGAGGTGGACGCCACGGCGGGCGGGCGGTTTTTGCTGTGGCTGGAGTCGGCGAAACCCAACGACCTGGAGCTATTCCGCCTGCAGGTCGGGGATCCGGTCAGGCTGTGGATCGAGGCGCCGGCCTCGGGCGCGCGGGCGACCATCGCCCGGCGGCGCGGCCCCTCCGTCGCGGTCATTCCGGACCAGGAGCTGCCCGACGAGTACTTCGAGGCCGACTTCCACCTCGACCGCGACGCCCCGAAGGCCACCTTCGAGCGCGGCGCTGCGGCGATCGCGCGGTTTCGACGCGGCGGAAGGGAGGGGCCCGCCGGTGACCGCGGGCGGCTGCGCGACGTCCTTTGTGCGGCCGAGCCGCCGGCGTTCGGCGACATCGAGGCGCTAGACCTGTTCGACACGGATCTCCACGAGGCCCAGGCGCGGGCCGTGTCCGCGGCGCTCGCGAGCCAAGATGTCGGCCTCGTGCTCGGGCCGCCCGGGACGGGGAAGACGCGCACGCTGGTCGAGGTGATCCGCCAGCTCGTAAGCCGCGGCGAGCGCGTGCTCGCCACCGCCGCCAGCAACGCGGCGGTGGATAACCTCGGCGAGCGGGTCGCGCGGACGGGCGCGGGCGTGGTCCGCCTGGGCCACCCGGCGCGGGTGTCGCCGGCCCTCGAGGATCGAACCCTCGACGTCCTGCTCCGCCGCAGCGACGACGCCGCCGTCGCGAAAAACTGGCTCGATCAGGCCAGCGAGATCCGGCGGCGAGCCGAGGCGCGGCGGTCCCGCGGGCGAATGTCGCGCCGCGAGTTCAAAGACGCGCTCCAAGAGGCGCGCGGGCTCGCCCGCGACGCCAAGAATCACCTGGCCCGCGCCGAGTCGGCGATCCTCCGGCGCGCGCAGGTGGTGTGCGCCACCGCGGCGGGCGCAGACGCCGCCGCGCTCGGCAGCGCAAACTTCGATCGCGTGGTGCTCGACGAGGCGACCCAGGCGCCGGATCCGATCGCGCTCGTGGCGCTCGCGCGCGCCCCGCGCGCCATCTTGGCAGGTGATCCTCACCAGCTCCCGCCGACCGTCGTGGATCCCGACGCCGCCGCAGCGGGCCTGAGCCGCACCTTTTTCGAGCGCATCTCCGAGGCGTACCCGAAGGCGCCGCGCATGCTCGTCCGGCAGCACCGGATGCACGCCGGGATCATGGCGTTTCCGTCGATGAGCAAATACGACGGCAAGCTCGAGGCGGCGCCCGAGGTCGCGGCGCACGAGCTAGCCGATCTCGGGGCGACGGACGACCCGCTTCGGCCGAGCCCGTTCGTGTTTATCGACACGGCGGGCACCGGCTGGACCGAACAGCGCGAGGCCGACGACCCGAGCCTTTCGAACCCGGGCCACGCCGAGCGCGTGGCCGCCGAGGTGCGGCGCGTGATCTCGCGGGGCGTCGAGCCCGCACAGATCAGCGTGATCGCCGCGTACCGCGCGCAGGTGCGCGGACTCCGCGAGCGCCTCGCCCCAGAGCGCGAGGCGGGGCTCGAGGTCGCGACGGTGGACGCCTTCCAGGGGCGCGAGAGTGAGGTCGTGGTGGTCGACCTCGTGCGTAGCAACGACCGCGGCGAGGTTGGATTTCTGGCCGACACCCGGCGGATGAACGTCGCGCTCACCCGCGCCCGCCGGATGCTCCTCGTCGTGGGCGACAGCGCCACCGTGGGCGGCCATCCGTACTACGCCTCGTTTTTGCGCCACGCCGAGCGCGCCGGCGCTCACCTGAGCGCGTGGGCCGACGCCGCAGAGCCCCTCGAGGGCTGAGGCGGTCCGACACCCACATCGGTCCGCGATCACGCGTACGCGTCTTCGCCAGATCCTTTGAGCGAGCGCAAACAGACCCACACGTGGGACGACGCGGGAGCGTCTGCCGGACGTTGCGTCCTGTGCACACACTGTTTGCCCTCAGAAAAACTCGGCGCGCCGCGCCAGAATTTTGTCCTGAGGAGAGTCGGTGAGGGTTCCGGTCTGTCGATCGGTTAGGGCGCAAATGCGGCTTTCCTCTGGTCACACCGCTTTTTTTATCGAAACGGACTTCTCATCGCTTTTCCTCGATGACAGCTCAGATCCACTTTGATAGCCTGATTTGATGATGAAACGATACATTGTCATTCCTCAGGCGCTTTTTCTCTTCTTCATGCTCGCGGGATGTGACGAGTTCGGCGAGGATTACGGCCACCACGCCGCCGCCGGCACCGTCAGCGACGATCCCGAGGACAAGGAGTTCCCCGAATTCCCGCTCTACTACACGGGAACCGGCGTGTTTTTCAACGAGCTCGATCCGACTGATACGCTCATTGGCATCTACACCTACGACATGGAAGAAGGGGTGAATCACGAGATCGTGCATTGGGTGGACCGGACGATCGTCGCGATCATGGAATACGATCTCGAGGGCGACGAGCCGGACCGCGAGTACTGGATCGACCTCGACGAAAAGGGGCGGCCGACGGATTGCGAGCTGGCCGAATTCCCGCTGCCAAATGTCTTTCACCGCGACTGGTGGCTCGAAAACGACATGGTTTACGAGGGCACCGACGAGATTAATGGCTTCGCCGCCCACTGCTGGGCCGGGGAGATGCCTGAGGCGGGATTTCCCGTGCGGTACTGCAACCGCGCCGACGTGTATCCCGAATTTTCGCCGCTGCTCAAGCAGGTCGCTCATTTCACGTTTGAGGACTACGACGGCCGCGAACTCGAAAAGAGCGATATTCAGCCGAGCTTGTTCAAGCTTCCGCGCGAGTGTCGAGATCTCTAGGCGAGCTGCCCGGGTTGGCCTCGTCGGCCCGGCCCTTCGACGGTAGCGCCTCGGGTGGCGACGCCGCTCGTTCGGCCGGGGGCGCGGGGCAGCCTTCGTGCTGCTACGACCAAACGGGGGCTCGATCTCGCCACCGCGAGGAGTCTCGTTGCGACGTTTGCACCCGACGACAAGGATGAGACAATCGCGATAAAGCGGCGACGGGGGACCGGTCGAGGCACGCGTGACTTTTCTGGACATCGAGACGGTCCATTCCGGACGACGCTTTGTCGTCCAGCGGTGCCGGCGCGAACGGGACGGGGCGCGCGTGGTGGTCAAGCGCCTGCGGTCCGGCGAGGGCGATTCCTACGGCGCGCGCTCTCTGTCCGCAGAACACGAGATTCTGCAGGCTTTGACGGCTACGCCCGAGCGCCCCCGAATCTCCGAGCCGATCGAGTTCCATGGTCCCGATCGGGGCGGCCCGGCGCTGGTGCTCGCGGACGCGGGACCGACGGATCTCCGCAAAAGGCTCGGTCACCGAACGCTCGACATGACCACGGCGCTCTCGTTCGGTATCGAGTTGGCTCGCGTCCTCTCCTATCTCCACGGGCATCACATCCTGCACCGGGACATCAACCCTTCGAACATCGTAGTTGGCGCCGACGGCCACCTTGCGCTCGTGGACTTCGACGCGGCGACGCGGGTGATCGGCCTATCTCCCGACGACGTCCCCAGCGAACTCACCGGCACGCTGCACTACATTGCGCCCGAGCAAACGGGGCGGATGGGCCGCGGGGTCGACCACCGCGCCGACCTGTACGCCGCCGGGGCCACCCTCTACGAGATGCTGACCGGTTCACCTCCCTTTGCGGGCTCTGACGCCGTCGCGCTCGTCCACGCCCATTTGGCCCGCACCCCCGTCGCGCCCGCCACGATCAATCCGCGGGTGCCGCGCCTTCTGTCCGATCTCGCCCTGAAGCTCCTCGCCAAGAACCCAGACCACCGCTACCAGACCGCCGATGCGCTCGCCCACGATCTCGAAGAGGCCCGTGAGCGGTGGCGCGAAACCGGCACGATCTCTCGTTTCGAGCTCGGCCGGGCCGATGTCCGGGGCACGCTGGCCATCGCCCAGGGGCTTTACGGGCGGCGCCGCGAGATCGAGAGCCTGACCGCGGCCGTAACGCGCGCTGGCGACGGAGCGCGCGAGCTCATCGTGCTGCGCGGACCCGCCGGTTCTGGGAAGTCCTCTCTCATCGCCGAGGTCGCCCGGACGCATGCCGGCCGGGCGACGTTCACGCAGGGCAAGGCGGGACAGGGGCAAGGCAATCACCCCCACGCGGCGTGGAAGGAGGCGGTCGGGCCCCTGCTCACCCAGATTCTCGACGCCGGGGAACCGCGTCGATCGCGGTGGAAAAGGCTCGTGCTCGAAGCCACGGGCCGCGACGCCGCGCTGTTGACTGAGCTGTGCCCGGACCTAGCCGCCCTGTTGGGCCCGCAGCCGGCGCCGCCGCCGAGCACGGGGGCCGCCATGCGCGAAACCAGGTTCCGTCGCGCGTTCGTCGGCCTGATTCGCACCCTCGCCGCCGAATACCGTCCGCTCGTCCTCAGCTTCGACGATCTGCAGTGGATCGATCCGGCGTCTTTGAGCCTGCTGCACCTGATCGCCGCCGAGGGCGATTGTCCACACTTGCTCGTCATCGCGATCTACCGGGACGATGAGCTTCCGGCGACCCATCCGATGCACGAGGTCGTCGCGGCCGCGGGCGAGCGCGAGGTCCCGGTGCACACCCACGACCTCGGCGCTCTCGGGCAAGGCGACGTGACGAGCTTGCTGGGTGACACCCTAAAGCGGCCGGAGGACGAGGTGCGCTCGCTCGCCCGCGTCGTACTGGCCAAGACCGCCGGCAACGCGCTTTTCGTTCACCGTTTTCTCTACACCATTCATCAGCGCGATTGGCTCACCTTCGACGCGACGCGAAACTCGTGGTCGTGGGACGAACACCGCATCGCGCGCGCGGAGGCGACGGAGAACGTGGTAGCGCTCATGCGTGACGCGATCCGCAACCTCCCTGCCGAGACTCAGGAGGTGTTACGAGCCGCGTCCTGCTTCCGCGGATGGATAGACCTCGAGCTGCTGGCGGAGATCACGGACGCCGATCGAGAGCGTGTGGCTCGAAGCCTGTGGCGCGCGGTCGAGGAGCGTCTTTTGGTCGGCAGGCGTGATCAAGCCGGCAACGCCTACTATCGCTTCGAGCACGATCGGGTCCAAGAGACCGCGTATGCCCTGCTGGGGGCCGAGGAGCGTCAGGCCATTCACATGTCCCTCGCCCGTAGGCTGCTCGAGCGCTACGCCCAGCATCCGGACGGGGAGATCTTCGAGGTGGTCGAGCACCTGGGGCACGGCGCGGCGCTGATTCGCGGGGAGGGCGAGCGCCACGATGTGGCGAGACTCCACGCTGAGGCCGGCGCGCGGGCGCGCGCCGCCAACGCCTATCGCGCCGCGCTCGCCTATTTTCACCGCGGAATCGCGCTGCTCGGCGGAGGACATGGCGCCTGGGAAGTCGACCGCGAGCTCGCGTTCCGCCTTCACCGGGAAGGGGCGGAGTGCGCCTATCTGCTCGGCGAGTACGCCCAGGGCGATGCGCTCGTCGAAACGGCGCGTCCCCACGAGTCGTCGCCGTTCGACAGTGCTGGCCTCGCCAACCTCCAAGTCATCGCGATGGCGACCCGCGGCGACATGGAAGGCGCGCTCCGCCGCGGCATGGAGGGACTGGCGGGCTTCGGCATCGAGCTCCCGGGCGACATCGAGGAGGCCTGGGAGCAGGAGCTCGCCAGCGTGCGAGACGCCCTTTCGGAGCTCCGCAAGCCCGTCATCGAGCTCGAGCGCCTACGCGATCCGACCGAGGTCGCGATCATGGAGCTCCTTTCGAACTTGCTCTCGCCGGCGTTCGTCACCAGCTCGCGCCGCTTCGCGTTCTTGGTCGGCCGCATGGTCGCCCGGTCCGTCCAGCACGGAAACTGCGTATACTCGGCCTTCGCCTATGCCGGTTTGGGCATGGTGATCGGCACGCTCGAGCGCGACTACCGCACCGCGCACGAGCTGGGCCGAACGGGCGCGGCGCTCGCCGAAGCGTTCGACGATCCGGTCCAGGAATGCCGCACCCTTCACATCCTGGGCTGCTTCATCAACCACTGGCGGGCGCCGCTCCGCTCCACCGTGTCGATCCTGCGGCGAGGCATCGACCGCGGGATCGAAGGCGGTGAGCTGCAGTTCGCCGTATACGCGTCGACTTCGATCATCGTGAGTCGATATCAACTCGGCGATCCGCTGGACGAAATATCGGCCGAAGCCGAATCGTTCTCCGCGCTCGCGGGCAGCGTGAATGTCAAAGCCGGACAGGAGTACCTCACTGTCTATCGCCAGGCCATCCGGTCGCTCAAGGGGAGCACCCCCGCGCTCGGGCGGTTCGATGACGACAGTTTCGACGAAGCGGCGTACCTCGAGTCGTGCGGCGGGAATCCGGTTTCGCTGGTGCTATACCACGTGCTGCGCCTTCAGACGGCGTTTCTGGCTCGCCAGCTGGGCGAGGCGGAGGAGAGCGCCGCCGCGATAGAACATCTGATCGGGGCCGTCGGCGGGCTCGTCTCCATCGCCGACTACCGCTACTTCCATTCGCTCGTCATCGCGGCGGCCGGCGGCGATGATGCCATCGAGCGAGTTCGCGGCCACCAGGAAGATCTCACGTGTTGGGCCGACAATTCCCCGGAGAATTTTTTACACGCGTCCCTGCTCGTCGAAGCCGAGCTCGCCCGTCTGGAGGGTCGCGCCGAGACCGCCGCGGTCTTGTACGACCAGGCGATCGACGCAGCGGAGAAGGTGAGCAACGAGCGCGACGCCGCCGTCGCATGCGAACTCGCCGCGCGGTTTTGGGCAACGCGTCGCCTCCGACGCGTCGCCGAGCTCTACCTGCGGAGCTCGCTCGCGCGATACGCCCGATGGGGCGCGAACGCCAAGGTCGTGGCGCTCGAGCACGAGTTCCTCAACCTCGCCCCGCCCAGCGGCGCTTCGTGGCGAGTCGGGGAACACTCGCCCGGAAGCGCCACGCTCGACCTCATGGCGCTCCACAAGGCCTACGAGACCCTGTCGAGCGAGGTCGTCCTCGAACGCCTGGTCGATAAGCTCGTGTCCGTGTCGATGGAGGTAGCGGGGGCCACCGGGGCGGCGCTGCTCTTCGAGCACGAAGGCTCGCTCGTCCTGCGCGCGTCGGCACCCGCTAACGAGCCACCGGACGTCCATCAGGATCTCGTCGAACGCGCGCGCGCGGCCAATGAACCTGTCGCCGTCGGCGACCTCGCGCAGGCGCGCGCCCTCGGACTGGAGGCGGCCATGCGCCGCGGCCGAGCCCAGTCGCTCCTTGCCGTGCCGATTCACCGAGGGAGCCGAGCGATCGGCGTCCTCTACCTGGAAAATCGGCTCACGACCCACGCCTTTACCGCCGAGCGCGTCCGCGTTCTCCGCATGCTCGCGTCACAGGCTTCGATCTCGCTCGAAAACAGCATGCTCTTCGAAGGGCTGAGCGTGGAGATCGCCGAGCGAAAGCGGGCCGAGGAGTCGCTCGGATTTCTGGCCGACGCGAGTGCGCAACTGGGGCGCTCCCTGGACCAGGACACGATCCTGGAGAGCCTCGTGCACCTGCCCGTGCCTTTCGCAGCAAGCTGGTGCATCGTACAGCCCGTGAGGAACGGCGAGGTGTCCACCGAGGGCGCGTTCGCTCACCCCGCCGCGCTCGGCCAGACGCCCCTTCACAGCGCCCTGCGCGCGCCCGTGAAGGCGCTTGCGCGCGAGGCGCTAAGCCGCGGCGATGTGCGGGTACAGGAGCTGTCCGACGCCGACCGCGGGCACCTGCCTCCGGGGACCCGCGCGGTCTTCGCGGTGCCCCTCGTCGCTCGCGAGCGCAACCTGGGCGTGCTCTCGGGCGGCACCTCGAAGGCCCTGCAGGACGGAGACCGAGTCATTCTTCGCGAATTGGCCCATCGCGCTGCGTTCGCCCTGGACAACGCGCGCCTTTATGCCCAGTCGCAGGAGGCCGTGGGCATACGGGACGAGTTTCTGTCGATCGCGTCCCACGAGCTCAACACGCCGCTCACCTCTCTGCGGCTCGCCAGCCAGAAATTCCTGCAGGGCGCGGTGGACGATCCCGCGCGCGACGAGTCGTTCTTTCGGATGGCGCGCGTGCTCGATCGCCAGACCGGCCGGCTCGCAAAGCTCGTCGAGGACCTCCTCAACGTCTCTCGCATTCACGCCGGGCGCCTTGAGCTCACGCTCGAGACCGTAAACCTGGGCGAGCTCGTGACCGAGGTGCTCGAGCGGTTCGAGACGCCTAACGACGCGACAACCGTGTCCGTAAGCCGGCGGAACACAGGCCCCGTCGTCGGTCGGTGGAACCGAGCGCGGCTCGATCAGGTCGTCACGAACCTCGTGTCGAATGCGCTCAAGTTCGGCGCAGGAGGTCCCATCGAGATCGAGACGAGCGTCGCTGGCGAGCGAGCCCTGCTCACGGTGACGGATCACGGCATCGGGATCGAGTCCGCTCGCTTGAACGCGATCTTCGATCGCTTCGAGCGCGCAGTACCGTCGTCGCGCTACGGCGGGTTGGGCTTGGGGCTGTACATCGCCAAGGAGATCGTCAGCGCCCTCGGTGGCGCGATCCACGTGGAGAGTGAACCCGAGGTGCGGACGACGTTCGTCGTGGAGCTCCCGCTCGCGGGGCCCCCGCCCTCTGCGCCGCCGGCGTCGACTCGATCGGGCCACGCCCCGGGAAACGGGCATGCGCCGGGGGACCCGGGCGCTTCGGACGGAGAACCTGCGTGAGCGGCCGGCGCGATAGCGGGCCGCGAAGGCTCGGGACACGCGCGAGGGTGATCGACGCCGAGCAAACCGAGCGTCGCGGGCCCGCCGTCGACGCACCGGCGCCCCACTTGAGTCTAAGGAACGCGCGGAGTATCAATCGCAGCAGGCCGAGTGTACCCATACAGAGCTCGTGTAGGTCTCCCCGCCCGGCAGCTGAACGTCCACGTAGGCGCTCAAGCGATCGCCGTCCATCGTACTCGGCCGCAGCCCAGCGCGCAGGATGGCGAAGACGCTCGTGAGCGCGAAGTCCCCTTCGTCCGTCTCGCGGTAGTGTCCCGCGCGGTTCGCGGTCGCCAGCACCTCGCCCGCCTCGTCTTCGATGCGGAACGCGGACTGCACCTCGTCCCGCTGCTCGCTGGTAAGCGACTCCAGCACATCTCGCTCGAGCCGAGACGAGAGCCAGGCGTGCGAGCCCCCTTGAATTCCGCGCTCCCATCGCAGCTCGTCACCGTGCATAAGGGGCTCCCAGGCGTCGATGCCGCTGCCGATCTGGAGCTCGCGATCGCCGGCCGGCGGATCCCCCTGTTGCCAGGATCGCCCCGCGTCCCCACCTCCCTCGCCGTCTCCAGTCGCTCTAGCGTCGGGCTCCGCTGCGTGGGCGTCGCCGCTCGACGCGTCGACTCCGGACGCCTGATCCTGACAGGCAGACGCCAAGGCTGCGTAGAGGAGCGCGGCCGCGGCTACGGCTACCAGGGCTCCGCCGTCATGGCGACGGTGCGCAGTAGTGATGTCCATGATCGCGGGGCGAGCGCTCGCAGCGCATACGCCCGTGCTCCGTCGTTGGGCAGTCGTAGTTGTGTACATGGTCACCGTGGTCGAGTACGCAGACAAAGCCGCACGCTCGTTCGCCGTCGTCTAGCTCGAGCGCGCACTCGGCGTGGACGCCGGAGCCGAAAAAGCCGCAGCTCGTACGAAGCTCATCACAGTACGGAGCGCAAAACCCGACGCGAGCGTCTTTCTCGAGAAACACACACGTGCTTTCGTCGAGGCATCGGGTGTCTTCATCACACAGCTCACCCGGCTCGGCTTCCTGCGGGAACGATTCGATGGCGTCGGGCGATGCGGCATCGGACTGGGTTTTTGCATCGACCTGAGCCGATGCATCGATCGGGGCGTCGCTGGCGCCGTCCGAATCGACCTCGGCGGCGTCGTCGCCGCCACACGCCGCCAGGTGGGTGAGCAAGCACGCGGCGAGGACGCACCACCGAGCATGCGCCCGCGATGCGCGACAGCAGGGCGCGCGCACTACTCGTCGTCCCCCGCAGCCGCGTTGCGGCCGCGATACAGCGCCTGGCTGGAGGTGATCACGAGATCCTCATCCACGACACTCAAGCCCGAAGGGAAGTAAAAGCGCGCGGTGTCGAGCGGTACGGCCGGCTCGCCCGAGCCGCCCGCACGGCCCAACTCGCCCAGCGGCGTATCGACCTCGCGGTCGTCGATGTGCAGGCGGCGGATGGCGTGATTCACCCGGTCGGTGACATAGAGATGCTCGCCCTCGGCGCCCACGGCGACGGCGTGCGGGGAACGGAAGGCCGCCTCCTCCCCCACGCCGTCGAAGGCGCCGGGCACTCCGTATTCCCCTGCAAGGGTGTCGACCGTCTGCGTCGCGAGCTCGACGCGACGAATAAGGTGATGCGCGGTGTCGGCGACATAAAGCTGTTCGTCATCGTGGGCGAGCGCGAGCCCTCCGGGCGCTACGAAAATCGCCTCATCGCCCACGCCGTCGGGATCGTACTCGCTGTCCTCCGGCTGAGGCTTGCCGCCCGCTACGTCGCGCACCTCACCCGCTGCGAGATCGATGACTCGCACGCGATGCAGCGAGCGATCGCTCACGTAGATGTGGTCTCGTTCGGTCGCCGCCGCGATGCCACCGAGAAGCCCGTACTCTGCGTCCTCGATCGCCCCCTCGATGACCGCGTCCTCCGCGGGCTCCCCGTCCTCGAAGGCGACGATGCGGTCGGGGCCGCCTGACGTGGTTGTGAGCTCGCGGGACTGGGGATCGAGCTCACGGACGGCGTGGTTGCCGACGTCGGCGACATAAATGCGCTCGCCGTCGGCGGACGCGGCCACGGCGCTGGGCGCGCTGAGGCGAGCGAGCTCCCCAGCGCCGTCGGCATAGCCGGCCACGCCGGGAGAGCCCGCGAGCGTCTCGACGACGCCGCGTTCGGCGTCGAAGCGACGCACCACATGATTCCCCGGGTCGGCGACATACACGTACCGTCCTCCTTTCGCGACCGCGACGCCTTCGGGGTCCCGAAAGCGCGCCTTGTCCCCCTCTCCGTCTCGCCAGCCGCTGGGCTGGGGCGCCCCCATGATCGTCTCAACCGTGTCGAGTTCGGGCACGTACTCGCGCACGTTGTTGTTCGTGCGGTCCATGTAATAGATGCGCTCACCCGCGGCGTCGGCGTGAATGCCGAAGGCAATCCCGAAGCGCGCCTCGAGCGCGTGGCCATCGGAGGCACCGTCCGCGCCGCTTTTGCCGGCCACTGTCTCCACCTCGAAGGTCTCGGCATCGATCTCGCGAATCGTGTTGTGGAAACCAGCGACGAAGAGTGAGCCCGAGGCGAACGCGAGGCCTTGGCTTACGGCGAAGCGAGCCTGGTCGCCCACCCCGTCTTGATCGCCTGCCTGTCCGGGGGTGCCGGCGATCGTGTCGACCTCGAAGTTCGACGCGCCGAGGTCTACGCGCCGGACGACGTTGTTGAATGTGTCGTTTACATACAGAAACTCGGCCTCGTCATCTACGTCGATCCCGCCTGGCCCCGAGAAGCGTGCTTCGTCGCCCGGGCCATCCTGAAAGCCGTCGCGCTCCGGCGCTGAGACGGAGGTGTCGCCGGCCACGTTCTCCACCACCTCGTCATCGAGATCGACTCGCCTGATTCGGTTGTTTCCGCGGTCGGCGAAGTAGAGATACCGCCCCTGCGGGTCCATCTGCATGCCGATGACAAGGGCGACCCGAGCCTCGGAGAGCTCTCCGTCTACGTCGCCGCACTCCCGCGGCTCACCGATAAGCGTCCTAACTTCGCGGGTGGCCACCTCGAGCGTCCGGAGGGTGCAGTTGAAGCCGTCGGCGATGTAGAGCACCTCTCCCTCAGGATCGATCGCGACACCGCGCGGACCCTCGAAAGTGGCCTCGTCGCCCACGCCGTCGTCTGCGCCTTCCACCCCGGGTCGGCCGGCGAGCGTCACGACCTCGCCACTCACGAGCCCAAGCCTGCGCACAGTGCGATTAAAGGTGTCGACAAAGTACAAAAACTCGCCCTCGGGGGAGATCACCGCGTGGAGCGCGCCGTCCATCCTGGCCCGCGTCGCCACGCCGTCGTTGCTCCCAACCGCCGTGACGCCAGCGAGTAGCTCGAGCGTCTCGCCGACCTCCTCATCCACGTCATGGTCACCGTCGGGCGGGCCGACGGTGGTGCTCGTTCCGTCATCACACTCGATCGTCGCCGTGCCGTCGTCGTGCTCCTCGACAGTGCAACCGGAGGGGACCTCCATGTCTGTTCCGTCGTCGCAGCGGATGAAGACTCCATCCTCCTCGTCGCTCACCGTGCAGCCGGCGAGCGACGAGCCATCGTCGCTACCGCAGCCCGACGAGGCGACGGGAAGGAGAACCGCGAGGAGGGCAGCCCCGCATAAGCGTTGAAATGCGTCGCGTACAGTCATGTCGTCGTCTCCGTGAAAAGCGGGTGAGCTTTGCCTGCGCGCAGACCCTTGAACCACAACCCGCAGGCAGAAGCAAGCGAATTGCAAAGGCATCGGAGTTGCCATACGTCGGCGCTTCGCCGTCTACCCGTCCGTTTCGGCCAGCCCGAGGCCAAACGGCCGTGGGTCGATGCGGGCGACGAGGCTCAGCGCTCGAAGCTCGCCCCCGCGGCGTGACGGCGTTGCAGCCGGCCGCCAGGCGACGTCCGACACAAGGGTTGTTCGACGATTGGGTGGCGGCGCGCTCCGCGGTGGAGCAGGCGGGCGGGGCGGCGCGTTAGCGGGCGACGAAGAGCGCGGAGTACGCCAAGCGTCTCGAGAAGGGACGCTTCTCGGCTCTGTGGCGAAGCGGACCCACGACGAGCGTCGAGCTTACGGCGAGCGAGCTGTCGGTGTGTTCACAAGGACGTGAGCGCGTCCCGCGCATGAGGCTGTCGCCGACAGCCACGCGGTCTTCATGGGGCGGGGGCGGGTGACTCGCTTGGCTGGGACACAAGCGAGTGGGAGCGTGGCGGGGTCAGTTGTGTGCGTCTTCGCTGTGCGCGTCTTCGCCGTGCGGGTCCTCGTCGTCCGCGAGCACGTCGTTGACGGCGTCCGAGAGACTGGTCATCCCCGCGCGCTCGCCGATATCCTCGGCCTCCTCGGCGGAGGCGCCGTCTACGAAGTGCGCCTTGAGCGCATACATCGCGCCCACGCGATTGCCGCTCGCGCAGTGCACCAGGACGTCGCGCTCGGCGTCCTCCAGGGCTTCAGCGAAGGTCTCGGCGTTTTGTAGGGTGAGTCCCTCGGCGCCCGCCACTGGGATGACCTCGTAGTCGATTCCCGCCTCCTCGGCGCGCTCGCGGAGCTCGGCGGCGCCCGCCTCATCGGACGGCTGGAAGCTGATAACGGTCTCGTAGCCGGTGTCGGCGGCATCCTCGATGTGCGCGGGCTCTGGCTGTCCCCCGGTGAGCACCCCGTCCACGGCGCGCGCGTTCGGGATATCGATCGGTGCCGGATCAGCATCTGGCGGTGCCGGATCAGGATTTGGCTGGGCTGGGTCGTCGGCTGCGCTGCGATCGCCGGCGTCGGCCGCCGCCGCTTCAACCGCGGTGTCGGCGCTCGACTCGGCGGCCGCTGGGCTCTCGCCAACCGGTGAGGACGCGGCCGCCTCGGCGCCCGGCGAGCCGTTGGGGCCGGCTTCGCTCGGGCGCTGCGGGCTGGTGCACGCCGTGAGGGCGAGGGCGAGACCGCTCGCCGCAGCGAGCGCGGCGGTGGCGTTTAGCCTTCGTGTCGTCATCATCACCGGAGTTTACACCCGCGCCCGCCGCGCGCGCATCCACGCGCGAAGATCGGAGGCGGGCCAGGTGTTTACGATCTGGCGGCGATCGACGAAGCCGCGGGTCGCATGCGCTGCGCCGGTGCGAACGCGTTCGAAGTCGCGCTCGCGGTGTGCGTCGGAGTTTACGAAGAACAAAACCCCCGCGTCGCAGGCCTGGCGGAGAATATCGGCCGGCGCGTCGAGGCGCGCGAGCGAGCTGTTGATTTCGATCGCAGTTTGCGTGCGGGCGGCGGCGTCGATTACGGCGCCCGAGTCGAGCTCGATACCCGGCCTTCGGCCGATGAGCCGGCCCGTCAGGTGCGCGATAGCGCAGACGGTGGGATCCTCGATCGCGGCGAGGAGGCGGCGCGTTTGCGCGCTCGCGTCGAGATCGAAGTGCGAGTGGATCCCGGCGAGGCAAAAGTCAAGGCCCTGCCTGAACCCATCGTCGTAGTCGAGCTCACCGCTTGGCCCGATATTGAGCTCGCAGCCGTGTAGGATCGTCATGCCGGGGTAGTGCCGGCGGAGCGCTTCGATTTCCTCGGACTGCGCCGCGAGCGACGCGCGCGAGACGCCGTTTGCGGACAAGTTCTCCCCGTGATCGGTGATGGCCACGTACTCGTAGCCGAGGTCCGCGGCCTTCGCGATCACGTTTTCGAGCGGCACGTGGCCGTCGCCCGACCGATCGGTGTGGACGTGAAGATCGCCGCGAATCTCCTCCGGCTGGACGGGCGCGGGAAGTTTCCCGGCGGCGGCGCGCTCCACCTCGCCCGTGTCCTCGCGCATGGGGGCAGGTATCCAAGGGAGGCCGAGCGCTTCATAGATGGCCGCCTCGTTCTCCGAGGCGATCACACGTCCCGTGTCGATCTCGGTGAGGCCGTACTCGTTTAGCGTCCACCCGCGCTTTAGCGCGAGCTGTCGGAGCTTGATGTTGTGTGCCTTCGATCCGGTGAAGTAGAGGATCGCGGCGCCGTATTGCGACGGCGACACCACGCGAAGATCCACCTGCAAACCGCGGTCGACGAGCACCGAGCTCTTGGTGTCGCCACGGGCGAGGATCTCTCCGATCTCGGGCAGGCCGATGAACGACTCCATCGCCGCGCCGGGGCGCTCGGATGACGCGATGATGTCGATGTCGGCCGCGGTCTCGCGAAAGCGGCGCAGGCTGCCGCAATACAGCGCGCGGTTCACGTCGGGGTGCTCTTCGAGCGCGGCGGTCAGTCGCTCGGCGACCGGCAGCGCGCGGGCGATCGGCGTGCGGTGGCTCTTGCCGGGGGAGCCGAGTCTGTCCAGCGAGCGGGCGAGCTTCTCCTCGCGCTTTTGTCCCATACCGGGCAGCTCGCGCACGGCGCGGCGCTCGAGGGCGATGCGCAGGTCGTCGATCGACTCCACGGCGAGCTCGCGGCGAAGCAGCATGGCGGTTTTCGGCCCCACGCCGGGGACGCGGGTGAGCTCGCGGAACGCCGGCGGATACTTTGCGCGCAGCGCCTCGAGCTTCTCTATGCGGCCGGTCTCCAGGTAGTCCCGGATCTTCTTCGCGAGGCTCTTTCCGACCCCTTCCGTGGCCATGAGCTCGCGGTCGCTCATCGACGCGATGTCGCGGCGTTCGCCCTCGAGCTCGAGGGCGGCCATTTCGTAGGCGCGCGCCCGAAACGACTGCGGGTTCTCTTCGTCGAGGATCGTGAGCTCGGCGAGCTCCCGCAGAATCTCGATCACGTCATGGTTGCGGCGCGCCACGAGATCATTTTACGAGAGGTTCTTCGAGGTGGCCACGACGAACCTTTCTCCGAGCGGGGGGTGTCCGCGTGTTTACACGATGAACGCGACGCCGATGCCGACGACGGACGCGAGGGCAAAGTAAAGGATGATTCGGGTGCCGAACGCGCGTCCGCCTCCGATCACGGCGATGGAGCCCTTGACGACGAAGTTGGCGACGACGCCTACGGTGATCGCGACCGCCGCGAGCGAGACCGCCACGTCGCCGGCGGCGGCCTGCCTCGAGACGGCGATGGCGACCGGATCGACATCGACCAGGCCGGAGATGGCGGCGACGATCACGACGGCTTCGCTGCCCGCGGTCTCGGCGGCGATCGCCGACACCAAAAGGACGACGCTTAGGACGAACCCCCATTTGAGCGCGGGCAGGAGCGCAAAGGGGTTTGCCATCTCCGGCCCCTCGGTTTCGCCTCGTCCCGTGCCGCCCAGGGCAGGGAGCCGGGGGACCGACGCGGCGAGCATCACGATCGCCATTGCGCCCATGGGCGGCAGGATCTGAAACGCGGTCTCCGCGCTCACCACCGCCGTGATCACGAGGACCCGGCCGAAAAGCATGGCGTTGGCCAAGAACACGGCGAGCTGGGCGGCACCGCGCATGTCGGGATCCTTGGCGACGGTTTGGGCCATCGTCGCCGTCACCGCGGTGGAGCTCGTGATGCCTCCCACGATCCCGGTGGCGCCCACACCGCGCTGCTTGCCGAGGATGCGGCTCAAGAAATAGCCCACGTAGCTGAGGCCGGCGATCAGGACCACGAACAGGCCGATGGCGCGTGGCGGTAGCGCGTCCCAGGGATCGGCGGCCTCGGTGGGCAGAAGGGGGATGACGATCGCGACGGCGATGAGGAGCTGCAGGGTCCCCGTGAGCTCCACGCGGCGCAGCTTTCCCACGACCGTGCTCACCCAGGGCTTGGAGATCAAGAGCACCGTGGCGAGGATCGCGAGCGTCGCCGCGAGCAGGCGATCCTGGCTCACGAGCATGCCGAGGACGAGGGTGAACAGCGCCGAGATCTCGGTGGTGATGCCCGTGCTTTCGCTCGGCCGGTAGCGAATGTGCTGAGAGACGATGAGCACCCCGACGAGCCCGAGGATCCCGAGCGGGAGCCAGGGCAGCTCGGCGGCGAGGTATTGGGCGAGCCAACCGAGGAGGCCCAGCAGCGCGAAGGTGCGGACGCCGATCGGGCTGTCCTCGGCGTGGTCGGGCTCGCGCGTGACGTCGCGGTGCTGGCGCTCGAGGCCGACGAGGACGCCGATGCCGACGGCGTAAGCGATGTCGATGTACTCGGGAGGCACTAGGGGGTGTCCCTAAAAGGCACGCACCACCTGGAGAGCCCCTGAAATCCCATGCATCGTTGCTCCTCGGTCATGGGGTACGGACCCACTCCCTCGTCGCGCCTCGCCTGGAATTCCATGTGCTTATCCATGAGGCACGCGGCATTTAGGGACACCCCCTAGCGCTCGCCGCGGCGCCCGCGCGCTCCGTCGGCTCGGGCGGCGCGGCCTGAAGGACGCGGCGCAGGGTCTCGTAGTTGTGGGTGAGGTCAGCGACTTGGCAATACTCGGCGGGTTGATGCGCCTGGGCGGTGAGGCCGGGGCCGTAATTCAGGGCCGGGATACCGGCCTCGGCGAGCCGCGCCACGTCCGTCCACGCCTGCTTGGGCGCCACGGGCACGCCGGCGCGCGAGACCACGAAGTCGTACAGGCGGCCGGTGGGCACCGCGCCGCTCGGTGAGCGATCCGTGATCTCGACGTGGGCGCGATCGCCGGCGAGCGCCCTGATGTCCGCCTCCGCCTCGGTGATGGTGCGGCCGGGCGCGAAGCGGTAGTTGACGTGGAGCTCGAAGTGATCGGGCACCACATTGCGGTAGCGACCGGCGCTCGCGCGCGTTGCGGACATGACTTCGAAGAAGGCGTGCCCTCCCACCTGGACCTCGCGGTGCTCTCGATCGGCGAGCGCCGCGAGGATCGGCGCGGCCTTGTGGATCGCGTTTTCGCCGTGCCAGGGCCGGGCGCTGTGTGCGCTGGAGCCGCGCAACGTGAGCGTGGCGTGGATCGAGCCCACGCAACCGACTTGGATCACGTTGTCGGTCGGCTCGCCCACGATGGCGAGATCCACCTCGCCGAGCCAGGGGCAGGCGCTCAAAAGCGGGCCGAGGCCGCTGTCTTCGTGAGGCCCTTCCTCTTTGTCGTAAAACACGAGGACGAGGTCCCAAGGCAGGGTGTCTCGATCGAGATCGTCGGCGAGGGTGAGGGCGACCGCGAGGCCGGACTTCATATCGCTCGCGCCGAGCCCGATCACGCGTCCATCGGTGATCGACGGTGCGGGATCGCCCTCGTGGGGTGGGACGGTGTCCAGGTGCCCAACGAGCGCGATGGCGGGGCGGGCGCCCGAGGGCCTGCCGGCGACGACGGCGTTCCCCACGCGTACGACTCGGTTTGGCGAGAATTTGGCCTTGGCCCAGGCCTCGATCTCGTCGCACAGGGCGCGCTCATCGCCGTAGACCGAAGGCGTGCGCACCAGATCGAGCGTGCGGCGCGCGAGCCGCGAAGCCAAATCGGGGGCCATCGCTCAGACGTCGGCCGCGAACTCGCGCAGCACTTCGTTTAGCTCGGTCTTGCGGTTCGTGCTCTCCTTCCGCTCGCCGACCAGGAGCGCGCACGGCATGTGGTAGGTCCCGGCCGGAAAGCTCCGCGGCCGAGTCCCGGGTACCACCACGGATCCCGCCGGGACGCGCCCCTTGATGACGTGCTCCTCGTCCCCGCGGACGTCGATGATAGGGGTAGAGGCCGTGATCACGGTGCCGGCGCCGAGCACCGCGCCCTTTTCGACGACGGCGCCCTCGACGACGATCGACCGCGAGCCGATGAACGCGTCGTCTTCGACGATCACCGGGCGCGCGCCGGGCGGCTCCAGCACGCCGCCGATGCCGACGCCGCCGGACAGGTGCACGCCCTTGCCGATTTGCGCGCACGACCCCACGGTCGCCCAGGTATCGACCATCGTCTTTTCGCCCACGTAGGCGCCGATATTGACGTACCCGGGCATGACGACGGCGCCGCGCTCGACGTGCGCGCCGTAGCGGATCACGCCGGGCGGCACCACGCGAACGCCCTGCCGGTCAAGGCCCCGTTTGGGTGGCACCTTGTCGAAAAACTCGAGCCCACCGAGCTCCATGACCTCCATCTTCGCCACCGCGAAGTAAAGAAGGATGGCTTGCTTCGCCCACTCGTTGACTTGCCACTCGCCGTCTCGCTTGTCCGCGACGCGGAGCTCGCCGCGGTCGAGGCGCGCGATCGCCTCGTGCACGGCGGCCGTGTGCTCCGCGTCGGCGAGGAGCTGTCGATCGGCGAAGGCGGCCTCGATCTTGGTTTTGAGCGCTTCCATGACCGGGCGACGCTACCCCGGCGTGCGAGCGTCGGCAACCGCCGGCGGGGCCGGGGCGGTCACGAGCTCGGAAAGCGCCCGCGCGTAAGCGTGCCGCTGAAGTGCGCGCAGGGCAGCACCGCCGTGCCGGGCAAAAGGATCGCGCCCGGGCTCAGCACGGCGTTGCATCCGGTCTGCGCCCCGTCGCCGAGAAGGGCGCCGAGCTTTCGGAGCCCGCTCGGCGAGGACCCGGCGCCGTCCGGAACGCGGATCGCGACCTCGTCCTTTTTGAGCTTGAGGTTGGCGAGCTTGGTTCCGGCACCGAGGTTTGTGTCCCGGCCGAGAATCGAGTCGCCTATGTAGGCGAAATGACCCGCCTTCGCCCCATCGAACAGCAGCGCGTTTTTGGCCTCGGTGGCGTGGCCGCATACGGCACCCTCGCCCAAGTAAAGGCCGCCGCGGACGAACGCGCCGTGGCGGACTTCGGCGCCGCGGCCGATATAGGCAGGCCCCTGCACGTACGCGGTGGGGCCGATCTCCGCGCCTTGTGCGACGTAAACGCGGCCCTCCACGATGGCGTGCGGCGACACGCTACCCTCGATTCGCGGCTCTTCGCCGACGCCGAGATCCTCGAGCAGGCTGGTCAACAGCGTCGCGAGTCCGCCGCCCACGAGCCGGAGCGGATCCGATCCGGCGAACCGCTCGGCGTGATGGAGGCTGTCGACATCGACCAGCGTCTCGAGCGAAATCAACATCGTTCCTCGTCGGCGCGCCTGCGTCTTGCGCGGCCGTGCTGGGATGCTGCAAGCCGGGTGAACGGGGCAGATGGCCGCGGGCGCGAGCGCCTCATTCGCGCCCTATCCGCGCCGCATTCACGCCCTATTCACGATCGATCTCGGTGTCCTCCGGGAGCAGTTCGAGGCTGGTCACCGTCAGAGCCGGCGACTCGTCCCAGTCGACTTCGAAGGTAAACTCGATGAGGTCCCCGCGGTCGACGTCATCCAGCGCGACGTCGTCGGCGACCCCGAAGGGCATCGACATGGCCGCCATGCCCGTCGTTTCTCCCTCGCGATCGACGAAATCCGGGATCTCTTCGTGAAAGATCTGCACGGTCCCGCCTTCGTCACCGGGGAGTCCCTCGATCTCACCGCGCGTCGTGTAGGTCGAGGTGTCGCCGTCGCCGTCGTCCGGATCCGCGGCGTCGTCGCCGTTACATCCGACCGACGGGGCGATGAGCGCGGCCACCGCCGCCGCCAAAAGCGACTTTACAAAGCGCGAAGTTCGCATGGCTGGGACTGTAGAGCAGCTGGTCGGCCGTTTCAACGTGGCCTTGGCGAGCTCGTCCATGAGCCGCCGTCGGAGGGCGTCTTCCGGAATTCGGGGCCCGGCGCGGTGAGGGGGCGCTTGGCGGCGGGTGCCCGCGGGTCCGCCCAGAACCCGAGCCCTCAGGGTAGCCCGCACACGTGCAGATCGCGGAACAGCACGTGGTTTTCCCGCGCGTGGACGCCGACGGCGCCCGCGCCGCCGCCGAAGCCATCCGCCTGGACGAACACGGCCTCGTCCTCTGTCGTCACGCGGCACGTCATGCGGTCGTCGCGGAGCTCCATCCGCACGTGAAAGAGCTCGTCGAGATCGACGCCGTCATACTCGCGGGACGCGATGCGATCCGTCTGCACCGCACCGGGTGAGCCAGAGAGCTCCACGATCGATACGATCCGCTCGAGGCCGCCGTTTTGGGACAGCTCGATCCCACAGCCGACAGCTTCGTAGTGTTCCTCGTCCCCGGTCGCGCGGGCGGTCAAAAATACCTGGCGCAGATCGTCGCCGAGTCCCTCGACCTCGGTCGCGGCAGCCGAAATTTCGGCGAGTACGTCGCTCGCCGACGCCGCGGGGAACACGCTCGCGTCGTCCCGGTCAGGCTCGATCTCCGCCTCTTGGCGGTAACCGTCACCGGCGAACTCCCAGGCGCCGGCGTCGAACCCGGGCAGGACCTCCGCCTGGCCCTCGTCCGCCGTGAGCGGGTCGGCGTAGACGTCGTGCGCGGCGATCTGTCCGCTCGGGTCGCAGTCGCAGCCCGTTTGCCACGGACCCTCGCACCCGGCGCTTTGCGCGTCGCTGTCGTCTTGGCCGGCATCGGGCGCCGGCGCGACGTCCGCATCAGGGGGCGCTGCTTGTCCGGGGTCCTGAGCGCATCCCCACGCCGAGGCCGCCATGAGCGCGAGTGGGAGACATGCGCGCGCGCGTTTTAGAGGCTCCGCCGCCACGAGCGGAATTTTGCACATCCTGGCGCGCCCGCCAAATCGTGGCGGGCGGCCAGCGCGCATGCCAGCGGCGCGAGTCGCTGCCGGCCC
>SLNH01000351.1 GCA_007133195.1 Nannocystineae bacterium
GCTTTGCCGGCGTGCCCAACCCGCTGTTTGCCGCCGACAACACGATGATGCTGTTCGGCCACGGCAAAGAGGCGATCCTCGACATCGTGGGCGCGCTCAAGGAGGACTAGAGCCTGCGTGCCGTATAGGGACGCCCCCTAAGCCGGCGCCGCACCGCTGGCCCGGCGCGCGCCCGGCTCACGTCCTTAGCGACACGAGCTCGCCGGCGCCGGGATCGTCGTCCCGGGTGCGGTTGGCGAGCTGCCCGCACGCGGCGTCGATGTCGTCGCCGCGCGGCGTCCGCAGATACGTCGGCAGCCCTTGCCGCCGGGCCTCCTGCTGGAACGCCTCGATCGCCTCGGGACTGGGCCGCTCGTAGGGCGCGCCCGGGTGCGGGTTCCACGGGATCACGTTCAGCTTGCAGCGGATGGGGCGGAGCAATTTCCCCAGGCGAACGGCGTCGTCCACGCTGTCGTTTTTCCCGGCGAGGAGCACGTACTCGAAGGTGATGCTCCGGCGCTTTTCGAGCGGAAACTCGCGCACCGCGCGCAAGAGCTCGGCGATGGGGAAGCGCCGGTTTATCGGCATGATCTCGTCCCGCACGGCGTCGGACGACGCGTTTAGCGATACCGCCAGGTTCGGGCGAACGGGCAGCGCGCCGAGCTTGCGAATCCCCGGCACCAGGCCGACCGTGGACACGGTGATCCGGCGGTGCGAGAAGTTCGCGCCGTGCTCGTGCATCAGGATGTCGAGCGAGCGGGACACCGCCTTGAAGTTGTGCAGCGGCTCGCCCATCCCCATGTACACGATGTTCGTAATTCGGCGGTCGGGCTCCTCGGCGGCCAAAAAATCGAGCGCGCGATACACCTGGTCCACGATCTCGCCGACCCCGAGGTTGCGAAGCAGGCCCATCTTGGCGGTCGCGCAGAACTGGCAATCGAGGGCGCACCCCACCTGGGACGAGATGCACTGGGTGAGCTTGTCGCCGTCGGGGATGAGCACGGTCTCGATGGCCCGCCCGTCCGACGTGAGCAGCCGAAGCTTCCGCGTGCCGTCGGCGGAGCGCTGAACCTGGTCTACCGCGAGCCGCTCGATTCGCGCCGCGCCCTCGAGCTCTGCCCGCACCCGCTTGGGCAGATCGCTCATCTCGGCCGGGCTCGCGGCCCGGCGGCCGTGCACCCAGCGAAAGATCTGCTCGCCGCGAAACCGCGGCTCGCCGAGCTCAGACTCGGCCACCGAAGCCGCCTCGTCGTAGGTGAGCGCCTTTAGGTCGATAAGCTTCGGCGAGCCCGGCGACTTCTCAGAGTTCGGCGACTTTGCCGACGCCGGCGACCCCGGCGACTCCGCCGACTCCGGCGGCGCCTGGTCGGGCGCCGCCGGCGCATGCTCGGGCTTGGACGTCACGGACACGACACGCCTTTAGCACGCCGAGCGGCGTCCATCACGCCCCGGCCGCCGCGCCCAGTCTCGCCGCACCGAAAATCCGCCAAGGCCGCCTCAATCCGCCGGGCCGAAGGTAAACGTGACGTCCCCCCGCCAACCGACGTTTTGCCTCTGGGTCCGGGCAAACTCCCCCCTTATCGGCTCGAGAACGTCGACCACACAGTCGTATGCCTCCGCCTCCGGCCCCCGCGAGGGCCCCTCTCCGCTCGGGATCGAGACCACCGCGCGGTCGGAGCCTTCGGTCGGCCCGAGCTGGTAGTCGTAAGAAAACGGGACGTCGAGCACGAGTTCGACCTCGCCGGTCTCCTCGAAGTAGGCGTCCCAGCAGGGCGTAAACGCGTCCCCGAGATCCTCGTCCTCGAGGTGGGAGATCAGATTCCGAAAGCTTTGCGCGCGCGTGTCGTCCCCCTCGACCTCCACCTCGACCTCGTCGGGGCGCCTTTGTTCGGGCGTGCGGGTCAAGTAGGCGTCCGCGGGCTCGGTCCGCGACAAGGCCAGGGGCTCGAGCCCGAGCGCGTCGAGGCGCGCGAGCGAGTCGAGGGCCCGGCGGCGCTCCTCCGAGCCCGGCGGCGTCCGCAGAAGACAGCGGTGCAGGACCCGGGCACCGATCTCGGCGCGCTCCGGGTTGTCGCGCCCCGCCACCAGCGCCCGCCCCTGTTCGCAGTACAGCCACGCGGGCGGCGTGAGCTCGTCGGCCTCGTATTGGCTCACCGCTCGGCTAAACCGCTCGATCGCGCCCTCGACGTCCCCGTCCGCGAGCGCAGCCCGCCCCGCCGCCGCGTGATAGTCGCCCACCGCGGAGGCGGCCTCGAGCACGCACTGCCCGCCCACGCACTGAAGCCCCGTCTGGCACTGGCTGGCGTCGCTGCAGCTTTGCAGCTCGCCGCCGCCGGCCACCTCACCCTCGCCGGACGCCTCGGCCGCCGGGTCGCACCCGCTTGCAGCGAGCGCGAGCGCGAAGAGCGCAGAAAAGGCCGATGCGGCGCGAGCGCGGGCGATATCGGGTCGTCGAGAGCTCCTCATGACCACCAACATACCAAAAACGAGCCAGCGACGGACGGTGCCCTTCCGACCGCGCGCCACGACCGGGCGGCCCGCCCTCCCTCGCAGCTGTCCGCCCTGCGAACAGCCGCGCCGCGCTACGCCATGCGGGCCGAGCGCAAAAGCTCGCCCAAGATTTCGCGGACCGCGGGGTTGCCCTCCATCTGGTGGTGCTGGCGCAAGATGGGCAGCATGTCTGCGTTGTCGAGGCCGGCGAGCGCCTGCTTGGCCACTTCGCGGAGCACGCCGTCCTCCTGCCGGAGCACCATGAGCAAAAACTCCCCGGCCTCGATGCTCTGAATCTTCCCGACCGACTCGAGCGCGACCGCCTTGACCCGCGCATCGGTCGTCTCTCGGTAGATCCGAGCGAGCGGGTTGAACGCGTGCGGAAAGTGCAGCCCGGCGAGCGCTTCCAGCGCGGCGTCGCGCACGCCCTCGTCGTGATCCTTGAGCGCCCGGCGCACGAGCACGAAGGCGCGCTTGAAAAACAAAAAGCGGAGCGCGCGCACGGCGGCGCGGCGCACCTCCGGCTGGTCGTGCTCGAACAGCCTCTCGAGCGGGCTTAGCGCCGCGTAAGACTGTAGCTCCCCGAGGAGCTCGGCCACCTTGGTCAGCGTGTCGGCCCGCGCCTCCTCGCCCCGCGCCGCCGCGTCTTCCAGGCTCAACACCACGACGAGCGCCCGGCGGCGAATGCCGTCCGGGTAGCGGAGATCGCCGACGATCGAGGCCGAAACCCCGTAGGGGTCGCCTGCGAGCTCCCACTCGATGAGATCGACGAACCAGATGTCGGCGTAGGCGTGCTGCTGCTTGAGGTACTCGGGAAACTCCGGCGCCTCCTGACTGTCGTTTTCCGCCTGGGCGTAGCGGCGGGATATGGCCGCGTAGCGCTGCGACTTCCGCTCCGGGAGGTCGAGCTCCGTGAGCGACTCGAAAAGTCGCCTCACCTGCTCGTACTGGCCCACGGCGGAATAGCAGCTAATCCCCGCGAGCAGCGAGTTTTCCACCATCTCCACCGGCGAGGCGTCGCGCCGATGCTTGTCCCCGCAGCGGACCCACGTCTCAGCCGCCCGCGCCTGGTAGTGGCGGTCGTAGGGCAAACCGTTTCGCGCCGCGTAGTCCGCCGCTTCTTGAAAGAGCGTGGCCGCCGCGTGAAGCTCGCCGCGCTGGAGCGCCAGGCGGATGAAGTCCTCGTAGTACTGAAGCACGTAAAACTTCAGGTTGTCCTCTTTGAGGACTCGGATGCAGTTCAAATAGCCCTCGGCCAAGTTTTCGAACTGCCCTGAATCCCGCCCGAGCTTGAGCAGGATCTGATAGCAATCGAAGGCGCGCTCTCGCTCGCCTCGGGTCTCAAACTCGTCGGCCACCTCCTCGAGCCGCCGCTGGGCCTCGACCAGCGAGCGCTTCCCGGTTCCGCCCTGCTCCCCGAGCGTGCTCTTGGCCATCCCCTCGTTGAAATGGACGAGCGCCTGCTCGTACGGGCGGTGCTTGAGCCCCGGATCGGCGAGGAGCGCCTCCCACGCGGCGGCCGACCGGTCCTGCTGCTTGGCCTTGTCCCAGGCCACCCCCGCGTGAACGGGCAGGCGCGCCACCTCGTAAAGCTCGGCCGCCTCCGAGTAGCGCTTTTCGATCTCGAGGACCCGCGCCTTGTCCGCGGGCGCCTCCGCAGCGGTGAACGCCTCGCGCGCCAGATCGAAGTAGTGGAGATAAAGGTAGATGTAGCCGGCCGCGCGAACGCGGCCGAGGACGCGGTAGATCTCCGCGAGCCGCCGGAGCCAGTCGTCGTACTCGTAATCGATGACGTGGGTCTGTCCGACGAGCTCGCGGTAGTACCGCTCGGCGTCCCCATAGCGCCCTTGCGCGAGGAGCCCCTCGGCCTGCGACGCCGTGGTCTCGATCGACGCGAAGCTCTCACGGGCCATCGACATCGCTCGCGCGCGCTCCGCCGGTTTGGCTCACCGAGCGGCTCGTCTGGGTCGCGTCGTCCACGATCCCGAGCGCGCGCTTGCGGCGGCCGGTGCGCGACGATAGCGCGGTGGACTCCACGATCTGGTGGCGGTGAAGGAGAGGCAGGAAGTCGAGCTCGACCTCCGACGAGGGCAGGATGATGATCCCGTAAAGGTAGGCCTGCTGCGCCATGCTCGCGACCAGATCGGGCGCGATGTGGCACTGGCCGTGCGTGATCACGTAAACGACGATGCGGCGGTTTTGCTCGCGGCGGAGCCGAGACAGCTCGAGCAGGAGCTGACGAAACACCTTGTCGTAGTGGCGGCCGTGCTCGGAGCGAAACGACAGCACGTAGGGCACCGGGAAGGCGCTGCCTTTCGAGGCCTTGGTGAGCTCGTGCATCCGCGAGTCGAAAAACCGCATCCAGATCTCGTCGCCTTGGAGCTGAAGCTTCTTGACCAGCGTGAGGGCGAGCCCGCGCGCGAACACCTGCCGCTTACCCCGCATCGAGGCGGAGGAGTCGACCAGGATGTATTGCAGCAGCCGCTCCTCCTCGCGCTGCCGCTCGTGGCCGAAGTAAAGGAGCTCGCTGTCGACGACCTTCTGCTCGAAGATCTCCCGATCGTAGGCCAGCTCGGAGAGCATGAGCGAATCGATGTTACCCTTGCGCTCCACCGAGGCGTAACCGTCCACCGCGAACGTCTGCGATCCGGAGCTCTGCTTGGTCTCGAGCACCGAGGGGAGCAGATCGAGCGAGAAGTTGGACACGTCGCTGGCGTCCGGGCTGGCCAGCGCTTGGAACATGTCCACGAGGTCGAGCCCGCTCGCCATCGCCTCGGTGCCGTGAGCGTTATCCTCCTTGAACAGCCCGAGGAGCTTGACGGTGTCGAGATCGATGAGCTCGACGCTGGTGTACACGTGGAGCGACTGGCCGGCGAGGTGGGCCAAAAATCCCCAAAGCGGCTTGGGCTCGAACTCGCGGAAGTGCTCGGCGGGATCGACGTCGGCGTAGATCCCGAGATCGACGGGGAGCGGCTCGGCGCCGGCGGCCTTCCCCCGATCCCGCCACCGATTGTAGGTGTCGCCTAGGGCCCGCGTGAGCAGGACCGCCACCATCTCGTCCCGCATCCGCCAACCCGATAGCTTGTCCACGACCTCCGAGGACGCGACGTTCTTCAGAAGATCGACGTACTGGTCGAGTAGCGAGCGGATCGGGGCCGGCGGCGCGATGCGGGCGAGCGCGGCGGTGCGCGGCCGGATCTCCCACCCGCTCGGCCCGCGCGGCGTCGTGAACAGAATCCCGATGTCGTGGACGACGAACAGCGGCAGGTGGATGCCGAGGCGCGCCAGGGCGTTGTACCAGGACGCCGCTCGCACGATCCCCATGGGGCTCTCCACCTGCACGTGCGACAGCGCCAGCGACGCGACCTGCCGAGCCAGGTACGAACGCCGTTTGTGCTCTGGGATCGGCATGACCGCCGAAATGTACCCTATCCGGGCGCGCGCGCACCGAGCTCGTCGAGATAGCGGCTGATCTCTCGCTTGTGAGCGAGCGCGCGGTCGGCGCCCGCGGCCAGCATTTCGGCGTTCGCCGCCGCGTCGCTCGAGATCGCCACGATCTCCCCGGCGAAGCCCGCGCGGCGCAGCTCGCGCACCGCCTCCGCGCCCGACTTTCGCTCCGGCCCCATGGCGTAGTCCATGAGCACCGAGTCGGGCGCCTCGCCCGCCGTGCACAGCGGCGCCGCGTCGTCGGCGTGCGGAAAGAGCTCGACCTGCACCCCCGGAACGGTGAAGCGTTCCCCGCGCGCCGCGAGGACATCGTCGAAGATGGTGACCCGCAACACGCCGCCCACGCTCAGCCGCTGAATTTCGAGGAGGCGAACACGCTCTCGAGGAGCTGGTCGACCTCGCGCATCATCCGCTCGGCGGTCTCGTTGTTGATGGCCGCCAGCGCGGCCTTGATCTCGTTCAGATTCTTGAGCTGGGAAAACAGCTGAATGTCGGACAGCGCGCCACCGCTCGTGAGGAGCTCGCGGATCAGATTGAGCTCGGAGAGGAGATCGTCGAGGCTCGCCTGCGGCCCGATGAAGCGGCGCTCCTCGGGATGTTCGCGGTAGTAGACATCGACCACGGGGTTGACGATCTCTTCCAGCAGCTCGGCCTGGTCCAAGTTGTTCCAGATGTGCCGAAGGATGAAGAAATCGCCGTCGGTGACGTGCGAACGCCCGTCGAACACCGCCGAGGCCGCGAACAGCTTGAGGAGCTTGACGGCGCGCCGGTCGGAGATCGTGATGCCCTCCGAGCGCATCTGGAAGATGAGCCCCTTGTACTTGGCCATGAAGTCCTCGGGGAACTCCATGAACTGGTCGAAACCGCGCTGAAGGGCGCGGAGGTCGCGCGCCGAGATCACCGGCCTGACCTGGTCCTCGCGGCCGGTCATCCGGCTCACCTCGTTGTCGATCCCCCGCGCGAGTAGCTCGTGGAAGTGATACGAGTCGAGGTTGTCGGACAGCACGCGGAGCAGAAAGCGATCGAACATTGCCGACAGGTTGTCGTCGTTCGGCACCTCGTTGGAGGCGGCGAACATGGAGATGAGCGGCACCTCCCGGACCTCCGCGCCGTGCGAAAACCGCCGCTCGTTGATCACGGTGAGCAGCGAGTTCAAGATCGCCGAGTTCGACTTGAAGATCTCGTCGAGAAAGACGATCTCCGCCTCCGGCAGCATGCCCTCCGTGCGGCGCGCGTAGCGGCCTTCGCGAAACTCCTTGATGTCCACCGGACCGAACAGCTCGTTCGGCTCGGTGAAGCGAGTTAGCAAGTACTCGAAGTAACGCGCGTCCACGAGCTTGGCGAACATGCGGATGATCGCCGACTTGGCGGTGCCCGGAGGGCCGACGAGGACCATGTGCTCGCCGGCGATCGCGCTGATCACGAGGAGGCGGATGATCTCCTGTTTGTCGAGAAAGTGGGTGTTCAGGACACGGGCGATTTCCTGAAACTGGGTTCCCATCCGCACGACATCCGGACGCGCCTCCGCTTGATTGGGTGGGCTCACCATACCTTCGTCTTTCGTATCCGTCTCCGACCTCGGGACCCGGCCCCGAGGAGAGCCGAAACGAGTTGCCGATGACCGGACACTAGCACGGCGGCAGGGGGCTGATGTGGTGGCGGAGGCGAGCGATGAGCGTATCGAAGAACGCATCGCCGAGCGCGTCTTGGACCTGCTCGCCGTAACGCTTCCAGTGGCGGTCGAGGCGCTCGTCCGACGCCAGGCCAGGAGGCTTCGCCAGCTGGGGGTCGACGCTTTCGAGCGCGAACGGCAGCGCGAAAAACAGCGCCAGCCCGCGCGGGCGCTGGCCGGCGCGCTCGGGGGCCAAGACGGCCGACAACAGCGGCGACTTGGCAGACTCCTCGCGGCTCCGGCTCTCGCCGAGCGCCAAAAGCGCATTCAAATGCACGAGAAACGCGGCCACGGCCCGCACGTCGTCCTCGTCCGGGCTCCGCTCGAGCATGTGCTCGAACGCTGAGGCATAGCGAGATGGCGCGGCGACCTGAGCCCGGGGCTCGGTGGGGCCCAAGGCGTCGTAGGCGATGGCGCGCGCGAGCTCGGCGTCCCGGAGCAAAAAGGCCGCATCCTCCCAGTGCAGCGGCGGGGCCGATCGGGCTCGCGACAGGAGATGGGTGAGCGGGGATCGGCGGAGCAACGCGGCGACGACGGGCGAGGCCTCGGCCGTGCCGAGCAGGTCGTCGAAGCTCGCCGCGCGGCGCTCCTCGCGCACCCGCCGCACCGACTTCCACGCGGTGAGCCTGCTCGGGGGCTCCTGGCCGCGAAACGTCGCGCTGCCCGTCCACCAGGTGAGGATCACGTCGGTGCGCCGAATCCGAAATAGATTGTGAAGCAGCGCGTGACGCGCGAGCACGCGCCCTCGCCTGCGGCTCTTGGGGCGCCCAGCGTAGCTCCGGGCGCTGTCGAGCACCCGGCGCGTCCACGTGGAGGCCATGCCGACGCTCTCTGCGCGCGGGTGGGCGAGAAAAAACAGGTTGTGCACGGCGGCGGCGAGCGCCAGCTCGTCGCGGTCGAAGATGAGCGTCGGCGGGGTCACCGTGACCTCCGCGAGAACGCGCGCCCTCGCCTCGTCGATCTCGACCACACGGTCGCTCGCGTTCGGGAGATCGTCCTCGAACTCCTGGAGCTCGTCGGGGCCGATCGGCCGACCCACGCGCGTGTCGCCGCCGCGCACCAGCGGCAGCACGAAGCCGTCCAGAAATTCCGTGAGCTCGCGAACCACGCTATGGCCTTACGACTCGCGCTCCGGCGACCCCGGAAAGCGCCACAGCGCGAAGCGGCCCACCGGATCGTTTTTGAGCGTGGGCTCGCTCGGCGGTTCGATGCGCGTATCGATGGGCTCGGCTTCGGCCACGTCGATCTGAGCGAGCGCCCGCCGCTCCAAGGGGACGAGCGCGTGCTCTCCGATCTGAAACGGCGCGCCGCTCGGGGGAAACACGGTGTACATGCCGGCGCCGTGACCAAGCGCGCGCGCCAGCACATCCGGGGCGACGCGCGGCACGAGATCCATGCCGAGCGGCACCAGGAGGCCCGCGGCCGCCTCCGCGAGGAGCTGGCCGAGCGGAATCACGTCGATCTCGTCGTCAGCCACGAGGAGGATGCCGTGATCGGTGACCGCGACCCGATGGCCGCGGAGGCTGGCTTGCGGCAGCAAGAACACGAGCCGCTTGAGCCAAGGGCCCTGCTCGCGCGGCAAAAGCGTGGCCACCACGTGGCGCGGGGGCGCCATCGACGGCGAAAGCTGGATGGGGACCGAGACCGTTTCGCTCAGCTCCATGGTGAGCTCGCGCTGTTCGGGCGGCCGCTCGATGTCGAGGTCGAGCCGGGTGAGGCCTGCGATGTCCGACAGCTCGAGGGAGCCGCCCAGGACATCGACGCGGTCTTTGCCGCCCCAGAACAGGTAGCTGCGCTGCGTGTCGAAGACGCTCGCGCAGGAGGTGAGATCGATCATGTGCGCGTACCCGACCTCCACGGCCACGTTCGAGGTCACCTGCTGAAAGATGTCGACCCCGGGGGTGTCGAGGAATAGGCTCAAAATCCGCGAGGGGAGCTTCTGGGCGCGGATGATGAGGTAGGCGGCGTGGGCGTCGTCGAACGCGCTTTGCGCTTGCGGGTGTGCGAGGCCGGCTGCCGCCTCCACCCGGTTTCGCCACAGGTAATGGATGACGCGGTCGCCGAGCCCGGGGGCGACCACGAGGAGGAGGTCTTTGCGCTGGTCGCTCGTGAGCTTCACCCCGCCCGGGATGCGGCGGAGCGAGAGCCGAAACAACAGCTTGTCGAACGCGATCTCGTCTTCCTGGGCGTAGACCTGAGTAAACGCCTCACCGTGCACGGCGAAGTCGGTGTCCGCCGGCAGGGATTCGATCTCGCTCACGTCGTAGCCGTAGGGGGATCGCTCGTCCCGGTACTTCACGAAGTGCTTACTCGTCCCGGTGTACACCGCGCCCCCCACCAGGCGCGCGCAGCGGGCGGCGCGATCCACCGCGTAGCTCGACGTCGCAGGAATCTGGACCACCATCTCGCGGCTACGAAGCGGCGTCCGCGCGCGCGTGATCGACAAGCTCGGCAACAGCTCGTCGATCGACGACTCCGACGAGTAAAGCCGCAGCCACGACACCACCCCCTCGAGCGTGGGAAACACCACGACGGCGTAGCGCCCCAAAACGACGCCCCGCGAGTCGGGGGCGACGCCCGGGGTCATGAATCGCGCTTGGCCGAGCGCTACACGCTCCAGCATTCCATCTCCATGAATCAGCAGTGCTCATCACCGGAGCAGCCGGCCCCGGCGAGTTGGGGCCGAGCTTCGCGCTCCCTGTCCACCCCACGAGTGCCCCGGACCGCAAGCAGACCGCGGCCGCGGGGACCGGCAGGATAGCCCGCAATCCCGAGCGCCACCAATGCCGTGCGGCGAAGCGGCGCGAAACCCGCCCCGGCTGCTATAGTTTCAGGTCCGTGGGCTTCTTCAAGCGCCTGTTTTCCGCCGACTACCGCGCCGCCGTGAGCGCCGAAGCCGCCGGGGACCTCGAGCTGGCCGCGGAGCGGTATGCCCTGGCGGGGCAGATCCCGTCGGCGGTGCGGATGCACCTGGCTCGCGCCTCGCGCGCCGCCAGCCGGGCAGACGAGATCGCCGCGCTCTACGACGCCCTGCACTGGGCCGAGCGAGGCACGCCCTGTTACGAAAAGGCCGCCCGCGCCCTCGGCCGCGCTCAGCTCGCCCGCGCCCGCGCCGAGGGCGTCGCCACGCCGCGGGATCGCGACCGGGTTCGGGAGGCGGCGTGGCTGCTCTCGGAGGCCGGCGAGTTCGAGGCCGCCGGCGAGGCGCTCGAGTCCATCGCCGACGAGCGCGGCGCGGCGGAGGCCTACCGGCGCGGCGGGTTCGTGGAAAAGATGGAGGAGCTCCTCGCCAGGGAGGGCCACCAGGCCGAGGCGGAGCGCGCGCTTCGCGAAGCGTTTTCGCGCTATGAGGTCCACGCCAGCGGCGGGCAGCGCGACGCGGCGCGCGAGGCGCTCGCCGAATGCGTAGCCAGGGCCGAGGAAAAGGCCGAGTACCGGCGCCTGCTCGACGATCTGGAATCGCGACTCATCACGGGCGGTCACGTCGTTCTCAGGCCCCGCCGCGGCGAGCGCGTGGCGCTGTCGGCGCGGGAGACCGTGTGGCTCGGCCGCGACGCACTGTGTGACTTCGTCCTGCGCAGCGCAGACGTGTCGAGACAGCACGCGCGCATCGAGCGCCGCACCGCCGCGGACGGCGGCGCGAGCTTCACGCTGCGCGACGCGGGCTCGCGCGCTGGGACCACGTTCGGCGGCCTCCCCGTTCACGGCGAGGTGCCGCTCGAGGGGAGCGGCGAAATCGGGCTCGGCGCCAAGCTCACCCTCGCGTTCGAGCGCGACGAGGGGGCGTCGCTGCTCGCGCTGCGGATCACCTCCGGCCTCGACGTGGGCGCGCATCTCATGTGCGCCGCCGAAGA
>SLNH01000479.1 GCA_007133195.1 Nannocystineae bacterium
ACACCAGCGAGCGGCTAAACGCAGAAATTCGGGACCTCGACATGCTGGACCGCCGCCGCCGCAACCTCGAGGCCGAGATCGACTACCAGGTGCTGATGCTCAAGCGCCTGCAGAAGATCCTCGACGAGGGCGAGCACGGCGAGCTGCGATCCCGCCTGCAGGAGGCCAAGCAGCAGGCCAAGTCGACGCTCGACTCGCTCCGGGGCCGCGAGCGGATGATCGCCGAGGAGTGCGCGTCGCTCGAGGCGTCGATCGACCGGGCCTACAACCCCTACTGGGGGGCGACGTTTCGCGAGCGCACCGAGAACAGTCGATTCGGTCAGCAGGTCTCTGACTACGCCGACCTGTACACGAGCCGCGCGTCCAATTTCCTGTCCTACTCACCGCTGCGCTACTTCCGGGCGCCCCGCCGGCAAATGCCCCACGAGCAGTGATCGGGGCTCGGCCCCCGGCGCCGCGGCGAGGGATGTTCGCGCCGAGGCGAGCGCGCCGGGGCGGCGATCACGGACGGCGTCGCCGCGGTGGTCGGCGCGTTCCGCGCGCGACGGCTTCGCGGGCGGTTGGCGACGTGCGTCCCTACTCGATTGGGGGAACGACGATCTTCTCAGTCCATTGGGCGATGTGGTTGTGGGTGCCGATGTCCTGGAAGGGCAAGCGGAACGCGGGGGCGCTGGGGTCGTCGCCGGCCAGCGCGCGCTCCGGGAAAAACGGCGCCATCCAGATCTGCGGCGCGCCGCCATCCAGGCGCACGCCGAAGCTCCGCTTAGAGGAGAACGTGAGCCAGAAGTGGGGCTCCTCGCCCTCTCCTGCGTCTAAGGTCTGCGAAAATGGCGCCCAGCGGGCCCAGGAGTTCGTAAGCCCTGACTCCACATTCGGGCTGTCGAGGCGCTCGGGTTGCTCCGAGCCATCCGACGGTACGATGTACACCTCGGCGCTCGCGTCGTCGTAGGAGTTTCCGGTCGATCGGTTGAAAACGACCCATTCCCCGTCGGGAGAGAACGAGGGGTAGTAGAAGTTATGGCCTTGGTCGGCGTCTACGAGCGTGATGACCTCGCCGAAGCTGTAGTCGTCCAAATCGATGCTTTGGACGACGACGCTACCGCCACTGAAGATCCAGTCCTGGCTCGCCGAGCTCGGCTTCACGTAGACGACGGCGTCGCCGCTCGGCGAAAAGTCCGGGTGGGTCGCGTAGCCGTCGGTGGGCACATCTTCGACGATGCTGCCGTCGCCGGCGTCGCGTAGCACCATTTCGCCTCCGTGCACCGTGACCAAGTAGTCACCCTCCGGATCGAACGTGGCGAAGTTCCATGCTGGCTCATCGTCGCCCTCCGGGGTCGTCGGCGTCGCGGTGGCGACGTCCAAGATCGAAGCCGGCCCGTCTCCTCCCTCATAGGTCACGGCCATTTTCTCGCCATCGCGCGAGAGCGCGTGGCACGCGACGCAGTCACCCGCCTCCTCGCGAGTGTAAAACGGCTCCGCGGGCTCGCCGGGCGCCGCCATGTCATGGCGGTAAATCCCCTCGGGCCGCTCCCCGGATGACGCCCAGTAGTAGACGCCTCCCTCGACGTCTTCGTCGGCGAGTAGGGCCGTGATGGGGTCAGAGGTGCCGGCCGTGGTGGGGTCGGCGGTGTCGAGGCCGCGCACGGTTAGCTCGAGGTCGCCGCCGCGTTCGGACTCGCCGGCCACCGCCCAATCGTCGGGGGCAAGCGCGGCGAACGTCTCGCTGCTCGCATCGCCGGATACGTAGACGCGAAGGTCGGCAAACTCGCCGGACAGCCTCACCTCGAACAGATCGCTCGCGGCCCCGTCGGTCCAGTGGATCTCGAAGTCGCCGATGTTGGGCGGAAACATCGTGAGGTGAGAGGGATACTCGATAGCCGGAGCTCGCTCGGCGTCCTCGTCCGCGTCATCGAACAGGTCGGGCGCCTCGGGAGGCGCCGAATCGTCTACGCTCGTTCGCTCCACGCGAACCACGAGATCGGCCTCGGCCTGTGCGCCGCCGTAACGAGCGGTCACCGTGGTCTTCCCGCCGGCCGCGCCGCTCGCCACGAACCGCGATGCCTCGAACTCACCGATAGCTTGATCCTCCACCGAGAACTGCGCGCCCTCGGAGACGTCCACGAGCGTGCCGTCCGCGAGCTCGGCCTCGGCGACGTAGTCCTGCTCCGCAGCCTCGTCGCTGCGCGCGACGAGCTCGGTATCGCCGGGTGACAGCGTGAGCGCCAAAACGTCCTGACCATCCGGGGGGACCTCCGAAGGGCCGCCGTCGGGGCCTTCTCCTACATCTCCGTCAGAAGAGCACCCCGCCACGAGGAGGCACACGGTGGCTGAAAGACGCTTCATCCGTCCAGGATGCCAGGGCGCTCACCTCCATTGCAACGCGGTTGAGGCCCGCTCGCGCGGCGGCCCGGGGTCAGTCGCCGCCGTCGATGGGGATCCGGCGGCGCAAGGCGGTGTAGCGGACGTCTTGGGTCCAGGCGAGGGCTTCCCGGTAAAGCGCGCGCTCCTCGCCCGTGAGGTCGTCCGTGCGCAGCCGGGCGCGGTAAAACCGCTCGTAAAACTCCTGGGGCTCGACCCTCACGACCACCTCCGCGTAGCGCGCCTCGTCCACGCGGCCGCGCACCCAGCCAACCGCGAGCTCGGCGTATTCGCCCGGCGGGATGCGCGTGTCGGCCGCCTCCTCCATGCCGTCGCCGGGAACGAGGTGTCGCCCGATGCGCTTTCGATCCCGGGCGCCTTCGATCGCCCCGCCGTCGCTGTCCAGTAGCCGGATTTCGAGCCAGGCGGCCGGCGTGGGCGTGGTGGGCAAAAAGTGCCCCGCGCCCACGTTCCAAAGCCGGGCCCGTACGCTCACCTCGCCGCCACCGCCGAAGCGGCCGGCGAGGGTCTCGAGGTCTATCGCCTGGCGGAACGTGTCGCGATCGTGGATGCCCTTGAACGTGTGCTCGCGGTTCGGCATGTGACAGTGCTGGCACTGGATGCCGCGCGGCATGTAGGGGCCCTCGAGCCATTCGCGGTAGGTGTTTAAAAGCGGCCTGCCCGCGACGGCGCTGTTTCGCGGCGTTTGCTGGTGGCAGGGCAGGCAGAAGTCGGCGCGCTCGTAGATCGCGAGCTCCTCTCGGGGATAGCCGGGCTGCGGGCGGAGCCCGGTGCCCGGACGCGAGTCAGGTCCGTGCCTCTGCCAGTCGCGGACGTGACAGGTGGCGCAATTGACGCCCTCGTCGCGCAGCTCGCTGTCGAACATCGGGCTATCGTAAAGCGGGTCATCGCCGCCGCGGGCGTCACCCAGCCGCTCGGCGCGCAGGGCGGGCTGGGCCTCCGCGAGCGGATTGTGGCAGTTTTGGCACGACTCGATTTGCGCGTAGTCGCCCTCGCGCTCCATCTGCAGAAGCTGCGCGGTGAGCCCGGGGGACCCGGCGAAGGCGTGAATCGAGCCCCGCCACTCGCGCGCTTGCTTTTTGTGGCAGCGCGCGCACTGCTCGGCGCTGAGCGAGGTCTGCGCCGGCGCGAGGCTGTCCGGCGGATCGCCCTGCAATTCGATCGGGTCGCCGAATGGGATCTCGTCGCCGGGCTCGCCGCCTCCGGGCCAGCGCGCTGACTTGACGAGCCGGCGCGCGCCGTCCCGCCGGCGGGCGACGTCCGAGACCGTGGTCGCGGCTCGCGCGTCCACCTCGCCCTCGAAGGCGATGCTCGCCGCATACGCGGAGACCGCCCACAGATCGTCTTCGCTGGCGGCCTGCTCGTAGGCCGGCATGGGCGTGCCCGACAGGCCGGTGACGAGGGTCCGGTAGATCGAGACGACCGGGGGCTCGGTTTCTGGACTCGGACGCCGCAGGGGCTCTTGGGTGAGATCGAACACCACAGATGGGCGACCCATGGCGTCTTTGAGCTCCGGGGCCGAGGGACCGTCGCCGCGCCCACCGTCGCCGTGGCACTGGGCGCAGCCGAGCTCGTCCCAGACCTTTTGGCCCCGGGCGACGAGCGCCCGGGCGTTCGGCGGGGGATCGGGGATGGACACGGCGTCTGTGGGGTCCGCGGCGGGCTCGTCCTCGCCGCTCATCGCCAGGACGCGATCCGCCAAGGCTTGAATGTCGGACTCACTCAGGATGCCGCCGAACCCGTGCATGGACGTCCCGGGCATCCCCTCGCGGATCGCCAGCGCCACGTCGTCCCGGGTGGGCGGCGTTCCGGTGGGCGTCGATCGCCACTTGAACGCGCCGTCTGTGAAGTCTCGGGGCGGCGGCCACAGCCACGCCGCGCCCGGCCCGTCGCCGCGCCCCTCGGCGCCGTGGCATGGCAGGCACAGGGTCCCGTAAAGCCGGGCGATGTCGCCGCCCGGCTCGGCTCGAGCGCCGGAGGTCTGAACCGTCTCGGCGAGCGAGCGCGGCGGATCGGCCCCGATGTCGGTCGCCGGGCCGCCGGGAGCGGCAGCCGGCAGGCCCGAGCCCGCGATGGCCGGCGCGAGCGCGACCGCACATGCCGATAGCGACAGCGCTCCGGCTCTCCATCCGATCCGCACGGGCCGAAGATTGCCCGACTCGCGCGCCGCGCGCCACCGCCCCGGGAGTGCATGCGGCTTGCTCGGTCACGCGGGCCGTGGTTCGCTTCTCGGTGCGTCCATGGCTTCAGAGACGCGACAGGACCGCGTCTTGGACGCCGCTTTGAGCCATCTTCGCGACGCCACGCGCGCACGGCGTCGGGTCTGCGGCGACCTGCGAGGCATGTCCGCGGAGGTGAGGCTTTTGTGGGGCCCGGCGTGGCGGGTGGTCGCCGAGGCTCCGCGCGTTCCGGTGGTGGTCGATGTCTACAGCCTGGCCCACGGGCCCGGCTCGCGGAGCTTCCTCGAGCTGGGCAGCGCCGCGTTCGACGCCGCCTACGGCGTGGATGGAGCGCCGGAGCCGATCGTCCGCGAGCTTTTGGACGAAGACGTCCGCGAGCGGATAGGCCGGCTTAGCTGCGAGCGCCTGCAGATCCGCGACGGCCTCGTCGACATCCGCAAGCGCCATCACTTTCACTTCGACGAGCACCGCGAGATGGGCGAGGCGCTCGAGCTCGCGGCCGATCTCGCCGCGCAGGTGGGGGCGCTGTCACGCGAGGCCGAGGCGGCGCTCGTGCGTGAGGCGGGGCGCGCCGCGGGGCCCTATCGCGGCGGGCCGGACCCAGGCGTCCTCGCGTCGCTCACCGCGGCGCGAGACCACGAGGTGAGCGCCGCGAGGCGGCGCACGCGCCGGCGCTGGAACAAAAGCCGCGCCGCCGCGGGCGCCCTCATCGGCGGGTGGTTTCTGTTCGAGCTCGTGGTACGCGGCCTATGACGGCGCCGCCCTTTCCGCAAACCGCAGCAGGTGGACGCTGAACAGCCCCTGGTCGTCGATGAAGCAGCGCGCCGGCGCCCAGCCGGCGGCGCGCGCGAGCCGCGCGAAGTGACGAGGGGCGTACTTGAAGGAGTTTTCGGTGTGGATGGTCTCGCCCTCGCGGAAGGAAAACGACGCGCCGGCCACCCGCGCCCGCTGAGCTCGCTTGCTCACCAAGTGCATCTCGACACACGCGCGCGCGGCGTTGTACACCGCGCGGTGCGAAAATGCGCCTAGGTCGAAGTCGGCGCCTAGCTCGCGGTTCAGGCGGGCGAGCACGTTTAGGTTGAAGGCGGCGGTGACGCCCTTTCGATCGTCGTAGGCGGCCTCGAGGATCTGCGGGTCCTTGGTGGTGTCGACCCCGATTAAGAGCGCGCCGCGAGGCCCGGCGAGCTCGCCGAGGCGGCTCAAAAACCGGCGCGCCTCGCCCGGGCGAAAGTTCCCGATCGTCGAGCCGGGGAAAAACAATAGCCGGGGCGCCTCTGGAAAGACGTCCGGAAGCTCGAGCGGCTCTGTGTAATCGGCGCACACCGGCACGACGTGAAGGCCCGGGTGGCGCGACGCTGCGCGGTGGGCGGCGGCGCGGAGCGACTCCCGACAGATGTCGATCGGCGCGTAGGCGGCGGGGCGGCAAAGCCCCGCGAGGAGCTCGTCGAGTTTTCGGGCCGAGCCGCTGCCGAGATCGACGATCGCCAGGCCGGGCTCGAGCGCGGCCGCGATCTCGTCGCAGTGCCTCGCGAGGAGCCCGATTTCTGTGCGCGTGGGGTAGTACTCGTCCACGTCGCAGATCGCCTCGAACAGCTCGGCCCCGCGATCGTCGTACAAGAACTTGCACGGGATCTGCTTTTGCGCCGTGGACAGCCCGGCGAGGACGGCGTCGCGAAGCTCGCGCTCGCCGGGGCCAAGGCCTACGATCTCGCCGGGCGCGGTGGAATCGGCGTCGCGGGCGCGGTCACGCATCGCTCACCTCCGCGGCGAGTCGCACGCCCGCCATCTGCCACCTGGTGTTCGGGTAAAAGAAGTTGCGATAGCTCGGCCGCGCGTGGCCGCGTGGGGTGAGGGCGGAGCCGCCCCGCAGCACCATCTGATTGCACATGAACTTGCCGTTGTATTCGCCGATGGCGCCGGAGGGGGGCGCATAGCCGGGATAGGGGGTATAGGGGCTCGCGGTCCACTCCCAAACGTCGCCCAAGAGCTGCGCGAGCGGCTCGTCTTTGGCAGGAAGCGGCCGCAGCGCGCCGGTTTGAAGGTCCCGCGCCTGCTGATCGGCGGACCGGGCGGCCACCTCCCACTCCGCCTCGGTGGGCAGGCGCGCCCCGCGAGAGCGCGCGAAGGCGTCGGCTTCGTAGAAGCTCACGTGACACACGGGCGCGGCGTCGTCCACGGGGCGGGGGCCATCGAGGGTCATCACCTGCCAGTCGGCGCCCGCCTCCTCCCAATAAAGCGGTGCGCGCCAGCCTTGCTCGCGCGCGGCGGTCCAGCCGTCGGATAGCCAGAATTCGGGCCTTTCGTAGCCGCCCCGCGCGATGAACTCCTTCCACTCCCCGCACGTGACGGGGCGCGAGGCGAGCGAAAACGGCCGCAGGAGCACCTCGTGGCGCGGGAACTCGTTATCGAAGCCAAAGCCTGTTCCCGGGTGGCCGATCGCGAACACGCCGCCGTGAAACGTCTGCCACGACGCAGGGGGCGCGGCCCGCGCGCCGCCCGGCCCGCCCGAGGCGCCTGGGATGCCGGTGGCGGCCCGGTACGACGGCCTTAGCGGACTGGATGCGAACGCGTGGAGGATGTCGGTGAGCACGAGCTCTTGGTGCTGCTCTTCGTGCTGGACGCCGAGCTCGATGCGAGCGGCCAGCTCGGGCGAGGTGTCTCCGCGAAGGAGGCCGTTTACGGCCTCGTCCACGTGCGCCCGATAGCGCGCCACCTCGGACGTCGTGGGGCGGGACAAAAGCCCGCGCTGCGGGCGCGGATGGCGGGCGCCGACCGCCTCGTAATACGAGTTGAACAGCTCGTGAAAGCGCGGGTGAAACGGCCGGTAGCCGGGTGCGTAGGGCCCGAGCACGAAGGTCTCGAAAAACCAGGTGGTGTGCGCGAGGTGCCACTTGGTCGGGCTGGCCTCCGGCATCGATTGCACGGTCTGGTCCTCGGGGGATAGGCCCTGGGCGAGCCGCGCGGTGAGGGCGCGGGCGGCGCCGAACCGCTCGTGCAAGCGCCGGGCTGAGGTCGCCAGTACCCCGCAGGGCGGGGCGCCCCCGTGCCCGAGGCTCCGCTCGTCCGCTCCGAATCTCTCGCTCCCTGTGAGCTCCATGAGCTTCCTCCTTCCCCACCGGTCGCTGGTCTGGCGGGCGAGCTCTGTTTTGGACCCACGCCTCGTGCTGTGCAATAGAACTATTTCGGGCAATGTGTGTGTTTGCGCAGCGTTTTGTTTCGTAGTGCAGCGAGCGTGCGGCGATTGCAACACTCCGGACATGGGGGCACAGCGGGATGCGCCGCGCGGAGAGGCGGGCGTTGCGCCTATGCGGGGACGCCGAGGACGATCGCCGCCGCGGAGCGCGCGGAGACGCCGCGGGGCGAGGGTCGAGCGGGTTACGCGGCTGCGTGGGGAGGGCGGCCGCGCGCCGCGTCAGCGCGCCCGGCGGCGGCGCACGCGGCGCAGGTAGGCCTCTACTTCGGGGACCCCGAGGGTTTTGCACGCGGCGGCGTAGAGGATCACCCCGCCGGTGATGGGCAAGAACGCGTCGGCGAGGCGACCGAGCAGGGTCTCGCCGCTATGGACCGAGGAGATCGCTTCGTGAAGGCCCCATGCGCCGCCGCCCATGATCGCCGAGGCCACACACACGAGGACGAGACACTTGGTCACGCTCGCGTGATCGATCCGGCTGATGCGCCGGGAGAACATGGCGTATAGGACCGTGAAGTTCAGGATCGCGGCGAGCGACGTGCCGAGGGCGAGGATGCGGTAGCCGTAGATGGGGTGGAGGAAGATGTTGAACACGATGTTGCCGGCCACCGCGGTGACCGAGGCGAGCACGGCGATGCGGGCGCGGCCGATGGCGTAAAACGCCGGCGCGGCGATCTTGACCGACGCATAGGCGACAAGGCCCACGGCGAACAGCTCGAGGGCCCTCGTCGTGGCCAGCGTGTCGCCCGGGGTAAACGCGCCGCGCTCGAAGATGAGCCGAATGATCGGCTCGCCGAGCACGACGAGGCCCACGGTCGCCGGCACGGTGAGAAAGATCGAAAGCCGCAGGCTCTCCACGAACTGCGCGCTCATGGCCGGCATGTCGCCCTCGGCCGCCGCGTCGGCGTAGCGGGTGGTGCTCACCACACCGATGGCCACGCCGAACACGCCGATGGGTAGCTGCAAAAACCGAAACGCGTAGTTCAGCCACGACACCGCCCCTTCCTCGGTGGAGGCGAACATGGAGTTTACGAAGATGTTGACCTGAACGGCGGCGAGCCCGCCCACCGCGGGGAGCATGAGGAGCGCCACGCGACGGACCCCGGAGTCGCGGAGGCGGAGATCGGGTTTGGGCTTGGGCCGAAATCCGAGCCTCCAGAGCGATGGGATCTGAACGCCGAGCTGGCACAAGCCGCCCAAGACGGTGCCGATCGCCCAGCCGATCGCGACCCACTCGCCGCTCACGCCCCCTACGTAGAGCGAGGCCCCCACCGCGATGCTCGCCAGGTTGAACGTGGCGGGCGCCAGCGCGGGCGGGCCGTACCGATCCTGGGCGTTTAGCATCCCCATCGCCACAGCGGCGAGCGAGATGATCGGCAAAAACGGCAGCATGATCTGCGTGAGCATCACCGTGAGCTCGAACTTGCCGGCGACCTCGCGGAAGTCGCCGGCCATCGCACCCACGATCCCGGGGGCGGACAGCGCCCCGATGAGGACGACCGCCCCGAGAAACACGAACAGCGTGGCGGCGACGCGGCTCGCGAGCTCGTAGGCGGCGCGGGGCCCCTCGTTTCGCAGCTTCTCTTTGAAGGTGGGGACGAAGGCCTGCGCCAGCGCGCCCTCGGCGAACAGATCGCGCAGCAGGTTCGGAATCCGAAAGGCGATGTTGAAAGCGTCGGCCTGCGCAGATGCCCCGAGGAGCGCCGCGAACAGCTGCTCGCGGGCGAGGCCGAGGAGCCGCGAGACCATGGTGGCGGCCGAGATCAGCCCCGCGGCCGCGGCGAGTCGTGGCTTTTTGGCCGGGGGACGTTCGCCGGGTTGGTGTTCGCCGGCCGCGTGTTCGCCAGCGGGATGTTCGCCCTTGGGGTCGCTCATCCGTCTTGGCGCTCGCGTCCCCGCGCCTGTTCTTCTGCCTCGTCTTCGGCCTCGACCTTCGCCGGATCCTCGAGCCCAGCCGCGCGCGCCCGCGATTCGAAGACGTCGCGAAAGCGCGGCTCGAGGAGCCCGCCGAACCGGGCGAGCGCCCGCTGGCTCTCTTCGTCTCCCGCGGCCGCCGCGCACAGCGCGGCGTCGATGAGCGCCGCGCTCCCCGCGCCGTCAGGCGGGTCGTAAAGGAGTTTGCGAAGTCGCGACAGCCCCCCGTCGCCGAGCGCGTCAAGGGCGGGCTCGGGATCGTCGCCGAGCGCGAGGCCGCCGCACAGCGCTTGCATCGCCGCCGCCGCCACAGCCGGATCGGGGTCGTCTTGGGCGCGCTCGCCCGCCAGCGTCAGATGGCGCGCGGACAGCGGGGTGGGCAACAGCTCGAACGCCGCGCGCCTTACCTCCGGATCGTCACCCAGCGCCACGGCCTCGACGCGAAAGCCCACGGTGCGGCTTTGCGTCGCCTCGCCGAGCGCGCGAGTCGTCTCGAGGGCGTTTACCCGAACGTCGGTAAAGCGGCCGGGATCGGCGGCGATTTCCCGATACTCCTCGATCGCCTCGCCGAGGAGCGCATCGGGGATATCCAGGCGCAGCGCCTCGGCGCGGGTCAACTCGGACGCGATGGCCGCGGCGCTCCGGGAACTGGCGACGGCCTTGGGACGGTCGGGGCCGCGGGCAACGGCAGCCAGGGGCGCAAGCAGCGTCCACGCGTCCTCTGCGTGGGGTGCTGCTCGGAGCGCAGCCAGGCTCCGGGCCCGCTGATTCGACTCGATCTCGGCGGCGAGCCCCGAGGCGCCGAGCTGATAGCCCGCGCGCCGGAACTCCAGCTCGTCACCGGAAAAAAACGCCGACACGAGGCGGCCCGAGGCGCGCTCAGGGGCCGCCGCGAGCACGCCGGCCCCGGCGAGGACGGCGAGCACGGCAGCGGACGCCGTAACGCGCCGGCGGGCCCGGGCCGGGGCTCGCTCGCCCCTGGATTCGGTGATGTTAGCCAACATGCTCACGAATCTGGGACTCGGCTTCGCCGCGGCCCGCACCCGCATACCTTAGCCGGCTTCCGGAATGGCCGACAAAAGTTTGACACGGGGATGGAGTGTTCAGTACGGTGCAATTGTTCAGCACTGCGCGGATGACCCCCCGGCGAGGGCCGGTGGACGGAGGCCCCAAGCATGCCCGAGCGCCTCACGCAACGCCAAAAGCAAATCCTCGAATTCATTACGGCGTCCCTTAATGAGCGCGGCTATCCCCCGACGCTGCGCGAGATCGGGATCCAGTTCGGAATCCGCTCCACGAACGGGGTCAACGATCACCTCAAGGCCCTGGAAAAGAAGGGCTTTATAACCCGTGAGGACCTCAAGTCGCGAGCGATGCGTCCCGTTGTCGGAAACGCCGAGGTGGCGGGACCGGGCGCGGGGGGAGCGGCGCAGGCGAAGGCGGATGCCGACGTCACCCCCATCGATGCGGCGCGGGTCGGTCGGGGGCGGGGCGGGCGCGGACGGGAGGACGACGAGTTTTGTGACGTGCCCATCGTGGGACGAGTGGCCGCGGGCGAGCCGGTGCTCGCGGTGGAAAACGCCGAGGACAGCGTGCGGGTGGACCGGTTTTTCATCGGTGCACACCGGGAGGTGTTCGCGCTCCGCGTCGTCGGCGAGTCGATGATCGATGACGGGATCTTCGACGGGGACTACGTGTTCGTGAAAAAGACCCAGTCCGCTGACGCCGGCGACATCGTCGTGGCCATGATTGAAGGCGAGGCGACGGT
>SLNH01000317.1 GCA_007133195.1 Nannocystineae bacterium
AGGTGCTCTCGAAATCGACCGAGGCGGTGGACCGGGCCGAAAAGCTGCCGCTTTACGCGGAGCATGGGGTTACGCACGTGTGGCTGGTCGACCCGGCGGAACAGACCCTGGAGGTGCACGCCCGGCCCGAGGAGGGGCGCTGGCGTGAAGTTCGCCTCTACCGGGGCGATGAGCGCGTGCGAGCGGCGCCGTTTGACGCCGTGGAGCTCGATCTCCGCGCGCTGTGGAGCCCCCCTCGGCGCGCGGAGTAGCTGCCGCGAACGCGCGTCGCCGCGGAGGGCGGCGCGGGCTTAGTCGCGGAGGTATTCTGCGATGGTGGCGACGGAGAAGCCTGTGCCGCCCTGGGACCAGGCGCCCTGCTCGCGCGACGATGTCGCCGGGCCGGCGATGTCGACGTGGACCCAGGGGCTGTCTTTGACGAAGTTTTTGAGAAACAGGCCGGCGGTGATGGCGCCGCCGAACCGGTCGCCTGCGTTTTTCATGTCGGCGATGGGGCTTTTGAGCTGCTCGCCGAGCTTGGTGTTGAGCGGCATCTGCCACATGTCTTCGCCGGCGGCGCGAGAGGCTTCGAGCCACTTTTCGGCCAGGTCGTCGTCGTTGCTGAGGACGGCGGCGGTGTAGGGGCCAAGGGCCACCATGCAGGCGCCGGTGAGGGTGGCGAAGTCGAAGATCTGATCGGGCTTGACCTTCTGGCGCGCGTAGGTGATGGCGTCGCCGAGCGTGAGCCGGCCCTCGGCGTCGGTGTTCGTGACCTCGACGGTGGTTCCGTCCATGCCCTTGATCACGTCGCCGAGCTTGTACGCTTCGCCGGAGATCATGTTCTCGCAGCAGGCGGCGATCGCGTGCACCTCGTAGGGGACCTTGAGCGCGGCCACGGCGCCCATGGCCGCGATGACGGCGGCGGCGCCGGACATGTCGGCCTTCATCTCGAGCATGCCGGATGTGGGCTTTAGCGAGTAGCCGCCCGAGTCGAACATGATGCCCTTGCCGACGAGCGCCACGCGCTTTTTGGGCTTGGATTTCGGCTTGTAGACGAGGTGGATGAACTTGGGCTCGCGCGCTGAGCCCTTCGCCACGTCGAGGAACATGCCCATCCCGAGGCGTTTGCACTCCGCGGCGCCCAGCACCTTGGCGGTGAGACCGTGCTTGCGCGCGATCGCCCGCGCCTCGGTGGCGAGCTTGGCCGGCGTCATGTCGCCCGCGGGGATGTTGACGAAATCTCGGGCTTGCGCCACCGCCTGGGAGATGGCCTCGCCGCGCCGCACGGCGCCGGTGAGCGCTCGAGCGGTGGGCGCCTTGCTCGAGGGCGCAGCCGCGGCCGTGGCGATTTGCACGTCGCCGACCGACAGCGGTGGCTTTTTGCTCTGGTGGCGGTACTTGTCGAACCGATAGGCGCCGAGCTGCGCGCCGGTCGCGGCGAGCTCCGTCGCGCGCTCGAGGTCTTGGGCGGCGCCGGCCGGTAGCGCGAAGACGACCGTCTTCGCCCCGAGCTTGCCGCCGGCACGGACGGCGTCTGCCGCCATGTCCTTGAGCGCGGCGGGACGAAAGTCCTTCTCCGGGCCCGCGCCGACGATGCGGAGGTGCTCAGCCGAGAGCGCATCGCCGCTGTAGACCGTGGCAGACTCGCCCGGCTTGCCCTCCATGCCGAGAGCCTTGACGCGCGCGAGAAGGCGCCCCTCGAGCGCGGCGTCGAGCTCTTTCACGATTTCGCTTCGGCTCGGTGCGCCGTGGACGCAAACAACGAGTAGATCGGCGGATACGTCGGTTAGCGAGGAGCCGGTATGTCGTACTTTCATGCAGATAGCCCTAGGCTGTTGAAGCCGCCCGTTTATACGGGAGCGCCCGACCGCTTGTAAAGCGCTGCTCGGACTCCGGGGCGCGCTCCCCGGCCGAGCGCGCCCGGTGCCGATTTCTCAGCCCTGTTCGTCGGGGGCGGCGCCGAGGGCGCGCGCGAACCGCCTTGCGTCGGAGAACTTGCCCACGTTCCCAAACGCGACCCACACCCGCTCGAAGTCCTCGATGAACTCGGCGAGCGCTTCGAGCTCGCCGCCGTCTAGCTGCTGATCGGCCGAGCCTAGGCCGCGAATGCGAAAGTAGGCCGCATCCCGGGGCAGCTCGGTCGCGAGCACGGGGAGCTGCTCCTCGAGCGGATCGCGCGCCAGGGGATCGCAAGCCAAAACGACACCCAGCTCGGCGGAGAAGCGCACGGCCTCCTCGGCGCCCCACAGCCCCTCGGGCTCCCACACGCGCCAGGCGCCTCCGAAGGCTCCTGCGGGCGCGATGTCACCGAAGAACCGCTTCATGGTGTCTCGGTTTTTGGCCGACGGCGTGAAGCTGGCGGGCGTACGGAACACCACGGCCTCGGCCCGAAGGAGCTCGGCTGCCTCGCGCATGGCGTCGACGCCGCTGCGTATGGTCGGCGTATCGCGCAGTCCCCCAGTCTCCGCGAGCTCGGCGGGGCCGAGGTCGCGCCCCTTGAACGCGTAGCCCTTCTTTCCGGCCGCGTGGGTGAGAGCTTGCCAGGCGAGGAGCGAAAATCCGGCCTCGTCCGGCGCGGCGTCACGCCAGGCGCGGACCGCGGCGCGCCGAGGCGGGGCGCGGTGCATGACGTCGGACTCGAGAAACGACAGATCGCGGAAGTAGCGCTCCCTCGGCATTCGGGGCGGTAGCCCGGCGCATCCGACGCGGATTCTGGGCGTCTCCTGCGTTGCTTGATCGTTGGACATGGAGAACCTCGGCGCTGTGCCTATTCAGAATCGGTGATGGGCCCCGAAGCGTCGACCGGGCCGGCCACTCGGCGGTGCCGCCGATCGCAGTCGCGCCGGTGCCTCGCGCACCCCGTTTTCCGTAGCCTGTTCGCTCGCCGCGCATCGCACGAACGCCCCGCTGGCTGCAAATCGCCTATCCCGAAGTCGGCCACGGC
>SLNH01000435.1 GCA_007133195.1 Nannocystineae bacterium
CCGTTGCCCCCTGAGGTCACCACGCTGGCGACCTCCGGCGGCGGAGAGGAGATCCACTGATGGCCACCCCCGCGAAGACGTACTCCGCGAAAGACATCACGGTCCTCGAAGGCCTCGAACCGGTGCGCAAGCGCCCGGCGATGTACATCGGGGGCACCGACAAGGTCGGCTATCACCACCTTTTGTGGGAGATCGTCGACAACGCCATCGACGAGGTCATCGGGGGGCACGCGAGCCGGGTGGACGTCACGCTCCACAAGGACGGCCGCACGGTGTCCGTGGAAGACAACGGCCGAGGCATTCCGGTCGACACGATTCCCAAGTACAAAAAGCCGGCCCTGGAGGTGATCCTCACCACGCTGCACGCCGGCGGGAAGTTCGATCGCGGCAAGAGCTACGTCCACGCCGGCGGGCTGCACGGCGTGGGCGCCTCGGTGGTCAACGCCCTGGCCTCGGAGATGAGCGCCGTGGTGCGGCGCGACGGCACCAAGTGGGAGCAGCGCTACCAGCGCGGCGCGCCGACCACGAAGCTCAAGAAGCTCGGCGCGGCCAAGGGCGCGGGCACGCTCATCACGTTTTGCCCCGACGAGGAGATTTTCGGCGACAAGCAGCGCTTCGACGCCGCACTCATCGCCGATCGCCTGGAGGCCAAGAGCTACCTGCACCGCGGCGTGAAGATCGCGTTTCGCGACGAGTCGGCCTCGCCCGCGAAGACGCACACGTTTCAGCACGACCGCGGGATCGCCGACTACCTCGATCGCATCGTCGCCGATCGCGGGCGAACCACGGTGCCCAAAGACGCTCCCGGGTTCTATTTCGACCGCGGCGGCGACGTCAAAATCGAAATCGCGCTTCAGTGGACCGAGGCCACCGACGAGCACATTCGCTCGTACGTAAACGGCGTGCCCACGCCGTCGGGAGGGACGCACGAGCTCGGGCTCAAGGGCGGCGTGGTCAAGGCCGTGCGCAACTACATGAGCACGCACAGTCTCGCCCCCAAGGGCCTGCAGGTCACCGCCGAGGACATCCGCGAGGGTCTGGTCGCCGTGCTCTCGGTCTACGTCTCCGACCCGCAGTTTCAGGGGCAGACCAAAGAGCGCCTGAACAACCCCGAGGTCACGGCCCAGGTCGACAGCACGATCCGCCCGGCGCTCGAGCAATGGCTGAACGAAAACAAGTCGATCGCCGAGGGGGTGGTGGGGCGCGCCGTGCTCGCGGCGCGGGCCCGCGAGGCCTCGCGCGCTGCCTCCGAGGCGGTGCAGCGCAAAACGGCGGTGTCCCACCGCCTGAACCTCCCGGGCAAGCTCGCTGACTGCTCGTCCACGAACCCGGCCGAGAGCGAGCTGTTCATCGTGGAGGGCGACTCCGCGGGGGGCTCGGCCAAGCAGGCGCGCGAACGGCGGACGCAGGCCATCTTGCCGCTGCGCGGCAAGGTCCTAAACGCCGAGCAGGCCTCGACCTCCAAGCTCATGGGAAACAAGGAGCTGCAGGACATCGTGTCGGCGCTCGGCTGCGGCATCGGACCGAAACTCGACCTCAGCAAGCTCCGCTATCACCGCATCTTTTTGCTCATGGACGCCGACGCGGACGGCCATCACATCGCCGTTTTGCTCCTCACGTTCTTCTTCCGCTACATGAAGCCGCTCATCAGCGAGCGGCACGTCTACTTGGCCCAGCCGCCGCTTTACCGGATCGACATCGGCAAGGACACCTATTGGGCCCTCGACGACATCCACCGCGATCGCATCGTCGAAGAGCGCGCCAAGGGGAACGCCAAGCCGAACATCACGCGCTTCAAGGGCCTCGGCGAGATGAGCCCGGCGATGCTCAAGCAGACGACCCTCGATCCGAAAAAACGCACCGCGCTTCGTGTGGGCGTCCCGGGCGACGAGGAGCTCGAGACCGACCGCATCATCGGCGAGCTCATGGGCAAGGACGCCGGGGCGCGGTTTCGGCTGATCACAGACGGCGTGGGCGAGGTCGACGAGCTGGACGTTTAGCGGCTTCCCGAAGCTCTGCGTCGGGACACCGCCTTGGCCGGGAGCATCCGGCCACGCGCGGCGGTGGTGGCTGGGTGAGATTGCCCCACCCGGTCCGGGGGGCGGGCGTTCCAGCCAGCCCGGCACGCGCCGGCTGTGGCGTCGCGATGGCCGCGAATTTGGGTACGCGAGGCGGGCTCGCAAGTTGCAATGACAGTGCGCGTGGACGTCTTCGCCGCCATGCGCACAGCCCTCGTCCTTCTGGACCAGGGCCGCTTCGCGGAGGCCGAAACGCGCTGCCGCGCGGCGCTCGGCGAAAACCCGAACTACGTGCCGCTCCGGCTCGCGCTGTGCGAGGCACTGCTCGGACTTCACCGCGACGCCGACGCCGAAGAAAACCTTCGCCACTGCCTGAAGCTCGACCCGATGTGCGGCGTGGCCTACCGCCACCTCGCGGAGCTGGCGTTACGGCGCGACCACCCCAAGGCGGCGGCGCGGCTGCTCGAAAAGGCGTGCCGGTTCGCGCCGGGCGATGGCAAGGCGCGCCAGCTCCTCGCCGGGCTCGAGGAGCGGCTGCGCCGGGCGGCGGGCGAGCTCGTGCGATTGCCGGCGGCGGGACCTTCGCCTGGCGAAGATACGAGCCGCTTTACGCGCCCCGGCGCGGCGGCGTCCCCGAGGCGGCGCCGCGCTCCGAGCGCGCGGGGATCGCGAGACGCCGCGCGCCACAAGCTCGCCCGCGGAACCGACAGCCCCGGCGCGAGCCGTCCGAGCCACGGCGGCGAACCGGCTTACCGTGGCGGCTCGCTCCGTGACGGGTTTGGCGACTACCTCGCCGCAATCGGGCTCGTGTCGCGGGCCCAAGTGCGGGCCGCCCTGATCTACAGACGTACCCGCGGGGGCCAGCTCAAAGACGCCATCATGGCCCTGGGGTTCGTCTCCGAGCCCAAGCTCCGGTGGGCGGAGCAGGCCTATCAGGCCTCGGGGAGCGGAGACGTTGCCTAGCTGACCAACGCCGCGGTCCCGGCGCGCAACCAGCGAGGCGGCTGCGGCTTCATCGCGGCGCTGAAATCACCCTCCCCACGGAGCTCTGCGTGGGCGGCCTCGCCGGCGGGCCTTGCCGGCGGACCGAAATGACCCTCGTGCCGGCGCCCGTCCGTCCACGAAGGCTCTCGGTGTTTACCCCGCGCGAGGGGCCTCGCGGTCTCGAGCGAGAAATCCGCGTCACGCCGGCGAGGGCGCGAGAAGTCGTTGCCCGCAGGGCGTTAGGTTTCAGAGTTAACAACAGCCTCGCCGGCCCGAACGTGCCCAAACGAGTCGGCGCGTGAGGCGAACTCGGAGGTGTGAAAGCGAAGCCATGGCGGCGGCAGGCAGGCAACGAGGTAAGCCGGTGGTGCTCGTGGTCGAGGACGACCCGGACACGCTGCAGGTAACCGAAATGGTCCTCGAGGGCCGATCCTGCCGCACCGTGGGAGCCGAAAACGGGCGCCGAGCGCTGAGCGTACTCGAAGTCCTCGACCCCGACGTGATCATCACGGACATGATGATGCCGGAGCTCGACGGGCTCGGATTCATCGAGGAGTACCTGAAGCGTGCTCGGAAGTCGTGGGCATCGCGCCGCGCTTTACGAGCCGAGGCGACGCCGGAGCCCGGGGTGAGGCAGACTTCGGAGGTCTGGCTCGCAGGCTCCCGGCCGTGGTAAAAGCGCATCGAAGAACCAATACCCGGGGCGAGTCCGCCTTCGGGCCGCGCGGTGGACCCGCCGACCCTCCTGCGAGGGCGGCGAGGTCGGGGGCCGCCGGCTCGGCGCGGGCGAGCGAGCCGAGCCCAGCGAGCGGGCCGCGCCCGGGAAAAGCGAAAGGAAGGGCGGAATGAAGGCCGACAAGGTCACCATCCACACCTTGCAGGACAAGAAGGCGCGCGGCGAGAAGATCGCGATGCTCACCGCCTACGACGCCAGCTTCGCGAGGCTCCTCGACGAGAGCCACATCGACGTCCTCCTCGTGGGGGACTCGGTCGGGATGGTCGTGCAAGGCCACGACACGACGCTGCCCGTCACGCTCGACGAGATGGTCTACCACAGCCGCGCGGTGGCGCGCGCGTCGCGCCGCGCCCACGTGGTGGCGGACATGCCGTTTATGTCCTATCAGGCGAGCCTCGACGAGGCGGTGACGAACGCCGGCCGTCTCATCAAGGAGGGCGGCGCGGGGGCCGTGAAGATCGAGGGCGGAGCGCGGTGCGCGGAGCTGGTTTCCCGGCTCGCATCCGTGGGGATCCCGGTGATGGGCCACATCGGGCTCACGCCTCAGTCGTTTCACCAAATGGGAGGGTTCCGCGTGCAGGGGCGGGACCGCGAGGCGGCCGAAAAGCTGTTCGACGACGCGCGCGCGCTCGAGGAAGCGGGCGCCTACTCGCTGGTTCTCGAGGGGATCCCCCGTGAGATCGCGGCGGACATCACGAGCCAGCTGTCCATCCCCACCATCGGCATCGGCGCGGGCCCGGCCTGCGACGGACAGGTGCTCGTCATCCACGATCTGCTCGGCATGAACGACACCTTCAGCCCGAAATTCGTTCGGCGCTACGAACACCTGGCCACGCGGATCCGCACGGCCGTGGAGGAGTACGCCAGCGACGTGCGGGCGGGATCGTTCCCCGCCCCGCGCGAGTCGTTCTCCCTGCGCGGCGGAGGCGAAAACGGCCCGACGCCCGCTCGCGTCACCGCCATCGCGGATGTAGGCGGGTGCTCGGCGCCTGCCGGCGGCGGATCTCCGGGGCACGAGCCCGCGGCGCCCGCGAAGCCGACCTCTCGCTGAAGGTGATGGCGCCGTGCCGCTGTCCTTCGAGATCCTTCGCGACGCGGCCGCGATGCGATCCCGCGCAGAGGCGCAGCGCCGGTGCGGAAAGCGCATCGCCGTGGTGCCCACGATGGGTGCGCTACACGACGGACATCTGTCCCTGATCCGCGCCGCTCGGGCGCGCGCCGACCTCGTCGTCGCCACGATCTTCGTCAACCCGACGCAGTTTTCGCCAGGCGAGGACTACGCGCAGTACCCGCGAAGTGAGAGCGAGGACGCCGCCAAGGCGCGCGCCGCGGGCGCCGATCTGATTTACGCACCGAGGGCGGAGGAGATGTATCCCGCCGGCTATGACACATACGTCGACGTGACAGCGCTCTCGGAGCCGCTGTGCGGGGCGTCGCGGCCGGGGCACTTTCGCGGCGTGGCCACGGTCGTAACCAAGCTCTTCCACGCCACCCGCCCACACGTCGCCGTGTTCGGCGAAAAGGACTATCAGCAGCTCGTGATCGTGCGCCGGCTTTCGCGGGATCTCGATCTCGGCGTCCGGATCGTGGGGATGCCGATCGTTCGGGCCGACGACGGGTTGGCGCTGTCATCGCGAAACGCCTATCTATCCCCTGACGAGCGACGGGATGCCACCGCGCTATACCGGGGGCTCGAAGCCGCGCGGAACCGCCACGCAGACGGGGAGCGCGAGGCCGACGACCTGGTCGCCTGCGCTCGCGCCGCCGTCGACGCGGCGCCACGGGCGGAGCTCGAGTACGCCGAAATCCGAGATGCCGAAACGCTCGAGCTCGTGCGGCGGGTCGATCGACCGGCGGTCCTCGCCGTCGCGGCCCGCGTGGGGAGCGCCCGCCTCATCGACAACACCGTGCTGAGCGAATGAGCGCTGCGAGCCGCCCGCCGACACAGGAGGATACATGCCGCTTTCGAGACAGGAGATGGAGGCGCACGTCCGCGCGCAAGGCGCGCTGTCCTGGATCCCTGCGAGCGCGCTCGGCGGCGAGTGCAGCGAAGCCTGCGTAGACGGCCGCGCAGGCGCCGGCGTGATCGCGGCGCCAGGGGGCAACGCCGGTGAGCTCCTCGCGCTCGTCGGCGCCCTCGAGAAGGCGGCGGGCGTGCGTCTCGATCCGGCGGACATGGACGCGATCCTGAGCCGCTACCTCGCTCGGTTCGGGCGGTTTTGCATGCACGGAGACATCCGCGCGCTGGCGACGTTGCCCGCCCACCTCCTCGCGCCGGCTGAAACCGATGACGACCGGGGGGCTGGCGATTTGGCCCGTCGCATCGCCGAGGCTCCCGCCGACGGCCAGGACGCGCTCCTCGATGCGCTGTGCCGCCCGGAGAGCGTCGGCTGCGGTCACCTCAAGGCGATGCTCACCGACCCAGAGAGCTACGGCGTTCGGGCCGAGCTCACCGAGGCGCTCTTGCGCTCGTTTTTTCGCGCGCTGTGGCGGGGCGCCGACGTGGAATATACCGTGCTCGCGGGGGCTCACCGCGAGGCGGCCGTGGCGCTCGTGACCGTGGATGGGGACGTGTCGGCCGAAACCCTGTTCCCTCGCATCGCGCCTCGGGTCGGCGACGTTCAGGTCTTCGTGGCCCACCCGCAAGCGGCGTCGCTGTTGCGCGGGTGGGAAGCGCGAGCGATCTTCGAAGTCGCCGAGGTATCGACCGACATCCCGACGCTCGAAGCCGAGCTCGCCAGACTCGCAGACCTCCAGCAGAGCGTCACCCTGAGCCGGCTCGCGCCGGGCTTACCGGTCTACGAAGTCCGATTCGAGCGCTCGGGCGAAGGCGCCTTCGAGGTGATCGACCGAGGCCACGTCCCGGCCGCGTAACGCGGTGCCCTGCGACGCCGCCACCGGCGCGCCGCTCGATCCAAAACGCCCCGGCGGCTCGCGGAGGGCGCGAACGGGCCGGGGCGTCCGGGCGGCCAAAGCCGCCGCCTGTATCCCAGGTGGCGGCGGCCTACTCGACGCAGGTGAGCTCGCCGCCGTCGTCCTCGCCGCAGGTGAGGCCGAGCACGCTGCAGTCGGTATGAACCGGGCGACGATCGCCCTCGTTTTCCTCGGTGCAGCGAATGACGGTGTCGCCGTCGCACATGCCGTCCTCGGGGATGTCCGCGCAGCTGTCCTCGACGCAGGTTACGTCGCCGGCCGCATCCTCGCCGCAGGTTAGGCCGATGGCGGAGCAATCGGTCTCCACCGGCCGCCACCCGCCCTCTTCGGGGGGCGCGCAGCGCTTGGCCACGTCGCCGTCGCACGTTCCGCCGCTCGGCATCATCGGGCAAGCGACACCGCGCTCGAGGAACTCCTCGGCCGCGGGACCGAAGGTCGCGTAGCTGGTGCCCCAGTTGCAGATGAGCTCTTCGGTCCTCATGACCCACGAAGCCACGCCGTAAACGACGAAGTCCCCGTCCTCGTTTCGCAGCACGGGGCCGCCCGAGTCGCCGTTGCAAGCCTGAGCGTTACCCGGCGCGTGGCCGAAGGTGGCCTCGTAATCCTCGATGAGCTCGAGGCTCTCGTAGACCTCGGCGGGATCGACATCGTCGGGCAGACCGAGCTCGTGCACGTGCTCGAGGAAGCCGTCGAAGTCGCCGAACAGGTTGTCGGCGACGTTGCCGCCGAGCCCGCGGAGCGTCTGGGCCCCGAGCATCCGCGTACCCGAGTCCTGATCGTTGTTTTGGAAGCCATAGCCGATGCTCACGTAGTCGGTGCCTACATCGTCGTCGCTCAAGCTACCGAGGGCCGCCGGCTCGATCCCCTCGACCTCATCCTCGAGGTAGACGAGGGCCAGGTCGCTGCCGAAGCCGACCGCGCCGCCCACGATCGTATCCTCGGCCAAGACGCCTTCGATGGCGTAGGAGCGGTCCGGGTGGGTGCCGTCGAACCCGATGAGAAACTCCTCATCGCCTTGGAAGTTCGAAAAGCAGTGTTCGGCCGACAGCACGATGTCCGGCTCGATCAGCGTGCCGGTGCAGAACGTGATGTACTCCTCGTCGCCGCGGGCGGCCGGCGTATCCTCGAGGTAGGGCCGAAGGTCCACCACCTCCTGGGGAATCTCGCCGCCGCGCTCGTCCTCGAAGATCGCCGAGAAGGGGATCCCGAACGCGCCCACGACATCCAGGTTCGAACTGGTCGCGGGAAAGCCGCCGATGATCTCCTCTGCCTCGCTGGTCGTGGTCGCCGGATCTCCGTTTACGCACGCGACCAACGCGACCGGTGCGCTGAGCGCCCACGCACACGCTTTGACTCCGAGGTTTTTCATGGCTGGCTCTCCTTCTCGGGACTTTGGGGTTCCCGGTTCCCGTGGTGATCGTCGGCGGCGGTTGCCTGAGACCTCGCCTACAGTGCACATCTCCTGCCATCCCCTACCTCACCGATAAGGTGCGCTATATCCGATCGTTGCGGAGCTACTACCACAGCGCATACGTGGCTAGCCGAGTATCCAGGATAGGACGTTAGGCATCAGGGGCTGGGACTCGGGTCCCCACGCCCGCTTGCCCGAGTTTCGCCGCTGTAGGCCCTGCCGGGCCCACAGCGAGGTCTGTTCTCCCCGGACTCGCTACGGGGGCGACGAGGGGGCGCCAACCGGGCGCGGCGCTCAGCGAGCGGGCCGGCTTCGCTCCGTAAACCAGGGCCGGTAGTCGGCCATGCGCTCGCGCTGGGGCGCGGGGGCGCGGCGATCACATGTCTCCCGCTCCTCGGAGCCCTCGGGCGCCGCCCACCTCACCTCGGGGCAGTCGTTCGGATTCCACGACATCTCGAACGTCTCGATGCGATCGATCACGTCCTTGAGCGTAAGCTCCCAGTCGCTGCCGTCCGACCGCTCGTAGGTAAAGCTGCGGCTCGCGAGCTGGTCGTCTAGCCGCTCGCGGAGCGCCCGGACCTCCGCGTCGACGTCGTCCGAGCTCAGCTGAAACTGGTCCGGGTTGCGCTTCACGGCGTCGGGAAACTCGGCCACCGTGTCCATCGACGCGAGCAGGCGCCAGTCGCGCGACGGCGTCGAGTAGTTCTCCCACGGGCCGGTCGTGAGGAAGATGTCAGAGTCGTAGGGCATGTCGATCGGGCGGAAGCTGCGCCCGCGGAGAAACTCTTCGCCGTTTTCCACGGCGTTTACGCGCCGGGCGACCTCGTCGTCGAGGGCATCGACGAGCGAAGCCATCATCGAGTCCGCGTCGAGCGGCCGCGGGTTGATGAGCGCGTTCATCGCGTCGTAAAAATCGTCCTCCGAGCCCTCGTACTGCTCGAGGCTGTGCGGCACGCGCGGCCGGCTTTTGAGCTCTTCGTTCGTCGCCTTGACGAGCCGCCCCCCATCGCGCCGCCACGGCCGGAACGCCTTGAAGCCGGCGCCTCCGCTGTGGGTCTCGGGGATGAACAAAAACGATCCGCGCCAAAACCGCCGCATGCCCACCGTGCCGTCGGGCTGGGCGTCGGACCCGATCAGGATGCCGTAGTCCTCATGGGTCTGCGGGATCCACGAGGTCAACACGATGAGGTGCCCATAGGGATCGATGAACGTGGTGCCGGGGCGCAGGGCCTCCCGCGTCAGCGGGACGGGATAGTAGTCACTGTCCTCGTACTCGGGCACCGTGCGCCCGGCCGACGAGTGCACGATGCTGCGCATGCGGTTGTGGATGAAGCGCTGAAACGCGTGCACGTCGTCGCTGCGATCGACACTGCTCCGGCTCATCTCGTTGGTCCCGCCGGGCCCGCACTGAGGCGGTCGATTGTCACGGGCGCGCGAGCAGCCGTGATAGCCGAACGGGAGCTCGAGCTTCCACGCGAAGTAGGCGCGGAGCGTGTAGGGGAGCTCGGCGCAGTCCGGCACGAAGTTCAGGTCGTCTTCCTCGCCCCGCCCCAAGTAGCCGTAAAGGAGGTTGCGCTCGCGATCGGCGACCACCTCGTTTAAGTCGGTCCAGGTGAGATCTTCTTCGATCGAATAGTCGAACAGGCGCTCGACGAACACGGAAAACAGATCCTCGTGCGCCGGATCCCACTCGTTCCGATCGTTCCAGATGGGCCCGCTCGCCGGGCCGCGATCCTCGACACCCACGCGCTCGCCCACCTCGAATCGCCGGCACGCGTAGACCTGGTCGCCGTCACCCAAAACGGCGGTGTAAGAGCCCGGCTCGGGATCCTCGATCTCGGAAATCCACCCGTAGGGCGGACCGCCGGTGCGGATCGGCTCGGGCACATCGCGCTCCGTGGGCCCGAAAATCGCGAGCTCGGCCGCCCCGGGATCCGACTCGGTCGCCGCGGCTATCCGAACCGGCTCCCCCGCGCCCGGCTGCGCGGGCGTGACGAGCAGCCGGTCACCGCCGGTGCATTCTCCAGCTGCGGGCTCGGGCACGGGCGCCGCCGGGCGCACGTCCGCCACGCCGGCGAGCTCCACGCCGGGCGCCGCCCCGAGCACGGCGATGCGCTCGACGCGCTCGATAAGCGCGCCCCGAGACGTGTGGCGCCCGAGCTCGAGGTCGCTCACCTGGACCGTATCGACGGCGACCGTGATCTCCCCCTCACCGTCGTCGCACGGCTCGAGATACTCGGCCAGTGCGTGAATCGCCATGGGCCGCCCGTCTTCCTCGCGGCCGAGGTAGAGCATGATGTGCCCGGGAAACGCGAGCAAGACCACGCCCTTTTCCTCGGCCTCGTCGAGCACGGGGAGGAGCTCGTCCTCGTCCAAATCCTTCACGTCGATGGAAAACGACCCCGCGTCCGCTTGCCAACCGCTGTGGCGCGGCATCTCGATGCCAAAGGTCTCGAAGACGTCCAGCAGATAGCGCGAGCAGTCGCGGCCGCCGTCCTCACCGCCAAAGCCGTAGGGCGTCCCCAGCAGCGAAAACGCCTCCTCGAGCACGGCCGCCCGGGTGAACGGACGCTCGGCGTCGCGCGCGCCGTCCGGCGCCGGCGCCGCGGCGACGCCCCGCTCACCCGCGACGTAGACCTGCCTTTGTCCGCCGCCGTCGTGAACGGGCAGACGCGACCCCGGCGGAACTTCGCGCGCCCCGGCGGTCCCGGGACGAAACGCCGAATCGCCGGTGGTGACGTGCGGGCCGCGCACGAAGCGCTCGGCCGCCTCCGAAGACAGCGCCGGCGACAGCGGCGCATCTGCTGGGATGAACCCCCAAGTGTAACGCGCGCGGGCGAGCAAAAAGTCGTCGCTCGCAAGGCCGAGCACCTCGATCGGCTCCTGGCTGCGCGCCGTGCTGCATCGATTTCGGTCGAGCGGCAGCACGCTGTCACGCTCGAAAAACCGCTCGGACGTCGGCGCGCAGTAAAACGGGACATCGCCCAGCGCCACGCGGTGCTCTGGGTCGAGCTCCATGTCCTCTGCCAGCCCCGAGAGCGCCACGGACGCGTCGCCACCGCCGTCGCCGGCCACGTACACCCCATTTTCCAGCCTCGTCGCGAGGTACTCCTCGCGCTCGAACAGCTGGTCTACGACCTCCTGCCGCGACAGCGGGTCCATGAGGTCGACCTGGCCGTAGAAGCCCTCGCGCGGGACCCGCATCGACTCATTTAGCGCGCGGATTTGCTCGGCTGTGAGCAGCGGCTCGTCCCACGCGCCCTCACCCAACCGCTCCTCCGTCCGCTGGCGCCAGTATTCCAGCTCGGCGTGCGCCGGCTCGACGCCCGGCATCCGCTCGTCCGCCCTCCGCGCCGCCGGACAGTCCTCCGTCCGCTCCCGCTCCACGGCCTCGGGCCGAAATTCGGGATCGCCCGGCGACGCGGAGTCGCGCTCGCCTCCGCTGCAGCCCGCGCTGGACGCGGCTAGCGGCACGGCGAGCGACGTGAAGACGAATGCCCATCTCAAAGCCTGAATTCGCCGCACCTCGGCTAGGGTACTGCGCCTTCTGCCCAGCGTCGAGGGGCGGACGGCCCCGTCACGGACGGCCCCGCCAAAGGCGGGGCCCGGGCGCGCCGGGCCGCGCCGCGCGCGCTGTAGACACCGGAATTTTCGGCGCCTTACCCCGGCGCGGCGTCACTCCCGGAACATGCCGAAGCCCGGGGTGAGCACGTTATCGGGATCGTGGCGGCGCTTCGTGCGCACGAGAAAACCCCACGCGGGGCGAAAGTGCCGCCGCCACTCGCCCAGTGTGGTGTTCGGAACCGAGCTGATCACGTAGCGCGTCCCGCCCCGCGCCACGATTTCGTCGTGGATCCGGCGGTTGTCGGCGAGCATGGACGCCACGATGTCCGGGTCGTCGGGCGGAAACCGGAGCAGACTCAGGAAAAACGCCACCCGCTCCTTGGGAAGCCGAAAGAGCGGCCGCTTTACCGCGCGGGTGTCGATCGGGTAGACGAGCGCCAAGCCGGCCCCGAGATCCTCCGGGGTGAGGCGCTCGGTAAAGGTCCGTATGTAGCTCGCCGCTTGCGAGCCCGGGATCCACATACTGAGCCACGGGTGCGGCGCGGCCCACAAGCTTTGGGCCTTGAGCACCGTCATCAGCGGATCCACGCGGAATTGCCATTCCCGGTAGGTGACGGGGAAGATCTCCGCCGACGGGCGATCGTCGCTTAGGCCCTCGAGGAGCTCGCCGGTGTCGGGCGCGTCGGGCGCGTCGAAATAGGCGGCCGCCTCGATCATGAAGCCCCACCCCGATCCCTCCTGGCGCGGAACGACGTGCCCTTCCTGGTAGTCGAAGCGTCCGTCGTCGAGCAAAAGCGTCTGATCCCGGACGTAGGTCTCCGCGTCGCGGTAAAACAGATGAAAGATGAGGGCGTGGGTGCGCGCCGGGGCGAGGCGCACCTTCGCGCGCACGATGAGCGCCACCTGCCCACACCCGGCGAGGACGGCCTCGAACAGGCTGCGATGTTGGCTCGGCGAGCACACGAGGCGCTCGCCGGCGCCGGTCACCACCTCGAGCTCGTCGACCTGATCCGCCTGAACGCCGAGCCTCGGGCTGTGCCCGCCGACGCCGCCGACGCTCAGCGTACCGCCGACGGAAAGGTGGAGGTAATCCGTCATCACGGCCGGCGCCAGGCCGAACGCCTCCGCCGCGTCGAGAAGCTCCGACCAGCGGACTCCAGGCCCCACGTCGGCAAGGCGCCGCTGCGGGTCGATGCCGTGGATCGTCGCGAGCGGCTTCACATCAATGACGATGCCCCCCTCGACCTGCGCCTGCCCGAAGCTCGAGTGCGACTCGCGCAGATCGCCCGTGCCCGACTGCCCATTCATCGCCACTTGGATACCGCGACGCCTGGCGAAGCGGACGATGGCGACGACGTCGTCCACGGAGCCGGGTTTCAAGACCGCGACCGGCGCCCGAAAGCGCACGCGGCCAAAATCCTCGGTGAAGCGCTCGATGACATCAGGGTCCGTATGGACCGTTCCGTCGAGGTCGGGGAGCTCGTCGAATGGCTCCTCCGCGTTTGCCTCGGTGACCCAAGCACGCCTCCCGGGGTGCCACCCGAGTACGAGCGCGCCTCCCGCGAGCGCGCCCAAGCCTTTGACGAAGGTGCGTCTACTCTGCATGTCTTTCAATCCCCCTGAACGAAGCCGACTCAACGTCCAGGGTAGATCATCATCGGGAGCGGTTGCAGATCGAATGTCTCGGATCCGATCGAAACGTCTTAATTTTTATCCCACCACCCGCGCCACCGTCGCGAGCAGCTCCCCGAAGTCCACGGGCTTGGTCATGTAGGCATCGGCCCGAGCGGTCAATACCTGGTCCCAGTCCCCGACGCCCGTCATGACGATCACCGGAATCTTTGCCAGCTCCGGGTCTGTGAGCTGACGGTCGCGGAATTCCCAGCCGCTCATAACCGGCATCATCAGGTCGAGGAGGATCAGATCCGGCAGCGTTCCGCCGCTGCGGAGGTACTGGAGGGCTTCGGCGCCGTGCTCCGCTCGCACCACCTCAAACCCCTCGGAGGGCAACAGGAGGCCGAGCATTTCGGTGATATCGCTATCGTCCTCGACGATAAGCACGGTGCGCTCGCGAGATCCTGGGGCCTGCCTCATCGATCTGCGTGTCCGTGTCGCGTCGGCGCCGAAGGCGAGGCCGCCGGCCCGCGCATCGGTAGCTCCACTGTGAACGTGGTGTACACCCCGGGCTCGCTCCGAGGCGCGACGGAGCCGCCCAGGGCAGTCACGATTTGCTTGGTGATATACAGCCCGAGCCCGAGCCCTCCGTAGTGGGCGGCCGGCGCCGCACGCTGAAACCGATCGAAGATACTGTCCATCCGCTCGGGGAGAATGCCCACACCGTGATCCGTCACCTCGAGCGTAGCGCTGTGCGCACCGCCACTCAATTCGATCTCAATCGGCTCTCCGGCGCCGAACTTGAGGGCGTTTGCGACGAGATTCGTGACGACTTGCTCGAGGCGAGCCCGGTCCCAGCGGCCGACGACCGCCTCGCCTGTGCGTACGCTGATCGTGCAGCCGGCGCGCGCCGCCTGCGACTCGAAGCTATCCGCGACGTCTCGCACGACGTCGGCGAGATCCACATCCTCCACGTTGAGGTGCAGGCGCCCCGCGTGAATCCGCGACACGCTGAGGAGATCGTCCACGAGCTTCGAGAGCTGAGCCACCTGCCTGTCGAGGATCTGGAGGACGCGCCCTAGATCCCGGGTCCCTCCCTTTTCGATCGCCCCCTGCACCAACCCCTGAGCGACCAGGGTGAGCGACGTGAGCGGCGTCTTCAGCTCGTGGGAGGCGATGGACAAAAACTCATCCCGCACGCTCACGGCCCGCTGAGCCTGCGCGTAGAGGCGGGCGTTGTCCATGGCGAACGCCGCCCGGTGGGCGAGCTCGCGCGCCAAAATTCGGTCTCCTTCTCCGTAGGGACGGCCTCCCCCGCAGACCAGGACGCCGAGGCCCCTATCCCGCGCCGCGAGCGGCACGGACAGGATCGCTTGCGTGCCCGGCGGAAGATGGCTCCCGCGGCCGTCTCCCACGCCCCAAATGCTCGCCTCTCCCGACGCCGCCACCTCGGCGATCGCTTCGCTGAGGAGGCTGTGCGCGGGCGGATCCAGCATGCTCCGATCCGCGAGGTGCGCCGGATGCAAAACCGCGCCCTGAACGTCCGGATCCTCATCATTCGACGGATAGACGGCGCACCAGTCGGCGAGAAAGGGCACGGCGAGCTCGCCGATCCGGCTCACGATGGTTGTGTGGTCGAGCGAGCGCACGAGCGACGCGCTCGCGTCGGCGAGAAACCGCACCGACTGCTCGGCGCGCTTCCTGTCGGCGATCTCCACGTTCAGACCTTCGAACAGGAGGCTGTTTTCCAACGAGGTCGCGATCTGCGAGGACAGGAGGGTGAGCACGCGAACGCGCGCAGCCGGGAACGCGTTCGTGGTGAGCCGGTTTTCGAGGTAAAGCACGCCGGCCGGTCCGGTCTTGCGAGGGATCGGGAGCGCCAGGACCGAGTGCGCGCCACCCTCTCGCAAGGCCTGCTCCACGCCGAGCTCTCGGCCCTGCCACGGCTCACCGAAGACGATCGGCTCGTCCCGCTCGCGCACCTCGTGAGCGATCGCGCGTATTACATCCGGCGGCCGCTCGGCGGGCGCCGACGCCCGCTGGACGAGCGTTCCCCCGTCGTCGAGCAGGAGCGCGCCACCTGTCGCCCCTGCCACTTCCAGAGACAGCGTCATCAGCTTGTCGAGGAGGCGATCCAGAACGACTTCGCTCGACAGCGTCTCGTAGGCCCGATGGAGCGCCATGAGGTCGAGGGTCGCGTGCTCGGCGCCCGCCTCGGCGCCCGCCCGCCACAGCGCCGGGCCGCCGGCGGCCACCTCGGGGAAGGCCTGCTCGAGCGCCGCGACCTTCGCGTTCGCGCCCCACTGGGCGTACCCCTCGAGCGCTGCGCTCGCGTAGAGCTTGGCGATCCGCCGCCTGCCCTGGCCGCGCCAAAACCGGGCCGCCGCCTCGTTGGCGATCGCCGCGTCCCGCGTGGCCTCGACCTGGTCCGCCGCGTCGATCGCCTCGTCGTAGCGCGCCGCCGCCGCCGACACATCGCCGGCCAGGCGCGCGAGCTCCGCCAGAACGAGGAGGTATTTGTGGCGGTAATTCGTCGGCGCCCGATCCGCCCACAGCGCGAGCTCGCCGAGGCGCTCCTCGATCGCTTGGCAAAAGCGCCCCGCGTCCTCGCGCGCTGCGAGGGCCAGCGCGTGAAAGAACCGGTGGTCCGCGAGCGGTGCGATGCCCCCGACAAGCCCCAGATGGCGCGCCGCGCGGTCGGCCATGGCGATCGCCTCATCGTAGCGGCCGGCCAAAAACGCGACCTCGAGTCGCAATGTGTAATAGAGCGAGAGCGACAGCGGGTTGTCGCCCGACGAAGCGAGATAGATCGACTCGTCGAAGGTCTCGTCCTCGAAATCGCCGAGCTCCCGCGTGCTCCCCTTGAGCGACCGGATCGCCTGGCGATACGCCAGGAGGTAGTCTTGCCCCGCCTTGGCCCGCACGCTCGCGGCGAGCCCGAAAAACGACTCGATCTCCGCCGAGATGTCCGCGAGGGGTTCGCCGCGGTGATAGCGCGCGACGACGACGGTCCCCGCCGCGTAGACGGCGAATTGGAGCTCGCCTCCCTCGAGCCCGCGCGAGACGGCGCGCCGCAGGATCGACACGCTCATCGACAGCGGCGCCCGCCAGTGGTTAATGAAGCAGCCAAAGACGTGCAGCGTGCGGCACTCCTGCACCGGGTCGTCGAACGAGCGGCTGAGCTCGGCGCCGGCACGTCCGAGCGCATGAGCGGTCTCGTAATCCCGCTTGAGGGCGCACAGCGCCATCCCCAGGGTCGCGTACGCGAGCGGCGAGTACACGGCGTTGCCGTGCTCGAGGGATGTGTTGACCATGCGGGCCGCGATGAACTCCAAAAGCTGCGGATCGCTCACGTACGCGGGCGAGATGAGGTTGGCCAGAAGCTCCATGCGGGCGAGCCTCGTCCGGTCCTCCATCACAGGGAGACCGAGCAAGCCGGATTCCTGGCCCCGCGCCAGGGAGGTGCGGACGGCGGCGAGCTCGCGCTCGGCCGCTCGCTCTCGATCGGCTGGGAGCTCGAGCCCGAGCGCGGCGAGCCCTTCGCGGCCGCGTTCGATCGCCGCCTCCATCTCGCCGCGCGTAGACGCGGCGATGACCTCGAGGTTGGCGAGGTCGGCGACCTCGAACCCCGAGCTCGCCAAAGAGCGGCCGTCGGCGATGAGCTGACTCGCTCGGTCGTCGTCGCCGCTCAAAAACGCGCACTCGGCCGCGTCGCGACTCAGCCGAAATGCGAGCTCACGTCGATCCTCCAGGGGGCCGATGGTTCGCAACAGGTCGAGCCCGCGCGTTAGGTAGCCAAGGCCTGAGCCATACGCGTTGGAAGCCCGCGCCGCGTTACCGGCTTCCGCGCACTCGCGGGCGAGTTCGAGACGCTCGGCGTCGGAGTCGATGAGCGGCGCGCCGCGGCTCCCATGATCGACCACGTCGAAGATCGAAACGCGCCTCCCGCGCTCTCGCTGTTCGCGAAGGTGCCGTCCGATGACGAGGTGAATCTCCTGTCTACGGCGCTCGTCCGCGATCAGCTCGTAGGCCGCCTCATGGACTTGATCGTGCGCGAACCGATAGGAGGCCGTCTCGGACGCGTCGCCGCGTCCGGCGAGCAGCCCCTCGCGGACCGGGGCCCAAAGCCGCCTCGCCACGGGCTCTCGATCCTGGCCGGCGATCGCAGCGAGGTCGTCCAGATCGAAAGGGCCCTTGAAGCAGGCCGCCATGGCCAGCAGGTCTTGAATGTCGCCCGAAAGCCCCTTCATCGTGTCGAGCATGAGGCTGCTGACGTTTTCGGTCGCCTCGGCGCCGTCGACCCGGCCTTCGTCCCAGGTCCACGCGCCCCGCGACACGTCGAAGACGAGGGCGCCTTGGTCGTGGATCCGGCTCAAGAACCGCCGGACGAACAGCGCGTTGCCCGCGGTCTTGCGGAGGATCGAGCGCGCAAGCGGGGCCACCGCCTCCGGCGAGGTTTGCAGCGTATCGGCGAGGAGCGCGGTGATCGCGGCCTCGTCCAGGGCCGTGATCGGCAGGGTCTCCACGCGAGTCCCGGCGTCCGGCGCCGCGGCCAAAATTGCATCCACCCGCTCGCGCGCCGCGGCGTCGTCACCCCGGTAGGCGGCGATAAGGACGAGGGATACGGGGCTCTCGGGATCGAGGCGTTCGGTCGCCAGGAGGTGCAAAAGGTCGAATGAAGACGCGTCCGCCCACTGCAAGTCGTCGAGAAACAAGACCAGGGGTCGAAAGCTCTCCGCGAGAGTGCGCACCAGGCTCACCAGCGTGCGGTGAAAGCGTTTTTCGCTCTCCACCGCCCCGAGGCTGGCCACGGGCTTTTGCGGCCCCGCGAGGTCCTCGAGCTCGGGAAGCAGGTCGAACAGCAGTTGTACGTTCCGCCCGATTTCCTCATCGAGGCTGTCACGCAGGCGGCGACGCTCGGCCTCCGAGGCGTCAAGGCACTCGCGGAGGATCGGGCGGAGCGCCTGCGCCCAAAGCGCATAGGGGACGTCAGCGCCGGCCAGCGCCGCCTTGCCCGACGCCAAGGCGCTGCCGGCCGGCAGCAACTTGCCGAGCTCGAAAATCAGCGCTGACTTTCCCGCGCCGGCCGGCCCGAACACCGCGATGAGCGAGCGTCCCCCGTCCGCCGCCGCCCGAGCCACGTTGTCGCGAAGCCTTTCGAGCTCGCGCTGGCGGCCGTACAGGCGCGCGGGGAGCGGCAGCGGCCGCTGGGTGTCGCCCCGCCCCAACTCGAAAGGCGGCAGGCTTTGCGCGCGCCGCCATTGCCGCAGGGCTTCTTCGAGGTCGAGCGCGAGCGCCGCAGCGCTCTGATAGCGACGCTCCGGCGCCTTGGCCAAAAGCTTCAAGACGAGCTCGGAGAGGAGCCGGGGGACTTTCGGGTTGATCGTGGTGGGCTCCACGGGTGCCCGCGCGAGGTGGGCGTGCGTCACCTCGACCGGGTCGGAGACGGCGAACGGCGGTGAGCCCGTGAGCACCTTGTAGAAGGTCGCGCCGAGGGAATACAGATCTGCCCGATGATCGACGCCCCGATCCATCCGGCCCGTCTGCTCCGGCGCGAGATAGTAGAGCTCGCCGGGGTGGGCCGCGGTCATCGCCTCCGGCGACAGGCCGAGAATCTGGGTAGCCGCGTCGAAATCGACGAGCGTCGGCCGCCCATCCTCGCCCATCACCACGTTTTGCGGGCTGATTTCCCGATGGAGGACATGCTGGTCGTGGAGGGCGGCGACGATCTGCGCGAGCTCGACAAGGAGGGGGAGCGCCTGGCTGACCTCCAAGGGGCGATGGCGGAGGAATTCGTGGAGGTTTTGCCGGCCGGCGTCCGCGAGGACGAGCGCCGGGCCGGCGATCCCTTCGTCCAAGGCGAGCGCGTTGGAGATCCGCGGCCTGTGCGGCGAGCTGGCGACCTTGCAAAGGATCCCGTACTCGTGGCGGAGCGCCGCGCCCGCGTCTTTTCCGCTCGCGCCTTCGCGGACTGACTTAACCACCACCGGCGCACCGGCCGCTGTGTGGCAGCGTCGGACGACAAACCGCCAGCCTTCGTGGACCGTATCTCGGCACTCGTACTCCACTGCACTTTGGCCCCTCCCGAGCCCGTCGCTCCCGCTCGCATTACAATTGTCTCACCGCACCACCCACGTGCAAACCGACCGGCCGGGACAGCCCGAACCGTCACCACTCCAGCGTCGATTGGGCGTCCGGGCCGTACGAGGCGTACGAGGCGCCGTCACCGCGCGTAGCGGGCGCTCAGGTAGGCGGCGATGCCGCGCAAGCACTGCCCCTCGCCGCCGGCGGGGCGGCCCGGCTTGGCGCTATCGTTCCAAGCGTAGAGATCGACGTGCGCCCACCGCGGGGCATCGTCCGCGAACGCCGCCAAAAACAGCGCGGCGGTGATGGCGCCCGCGTGTCGTCCGGACGCCGCGTTCGTCATGTCGGCGACGGGGCTGTCGAGGAGCGCCCGGTAGGGCGTATACAGCGGGAGCCGCCACAAGGGCTCGCCGGCGCGCCCGCACCACTCGACGAGCCCGTCGGCGACCGTGTCGGCAGGGGAGAACAAGGCGGGGATATCGGGCCCGAGGGCCACGCGGGCGGCGCCGGTGAGCGTGGCGAAGTCGAGGAGAAGGTCCGGGTCTTCGGCTGCGGCGTCGGCGAGCGCGTCGGCGAGGATCACGCGCCCCTCGGCGTCGGTGTTGTGGATCTCCACCGTGAGGCCTTTGCGCGAGCGCAGGATGTCGCCGGGCCGGTAGGCGTCCCCGGCGATCGCGTTTTCCACGGCGGGCACGAGCACGCGCAGACGCACCGGGAGCTCGCGGGCCAGCACCGCCTGCGCCAGCCCGAGCGCGTGGGCCGCGCCCCCCATGTCCTTCTTCATGTGGCGCATTCCATCAGCGGGCTTGATATCGAGCCCACCGCTGTCGAAGCATACGCCCTTGCCGGCGATCGTGAGTTTCGGGGCCTGCGGGTCGCCGAACCGCAAATCGACGAGCAGCGGGGGCCGTGACGCCGCGCGGCCGACGGCCCACACGAGCGGATACTCGGCGGCGAGCTCATCACCCCGGACGACGCGGAGCTCCCCGCCGAACTCCTCGGCTATTTTTTTGGCTTCATCCGCGATCTCGTCGGGACCGAGGTCGTCCGCCGGCGCGTTGACCAGATCGCGCACGAGCTCGAGCGCTCGGATATCCGGCGTAGCCTCGGCGGCCTCCTCGGGCAAAACGAGCACCGCGCGCTCGCCCGCGCCCGCGCTCGCGCTCGCGCGATAGCGGGTGTAGCGGTACGCCCCCGCGGAAAACTGGTAGGCGGCCTCGGCGTACTCCGCGCGGTGGAAGGTCTCCGCCAAGCAGTAGCGCCCCTTGGGGAGCGCCTGGGCGAGGGAGGCGAGCGCGCGCATCGCGCTTTGCGCAGACTCCACCACGGTCACCACACCGCTCGGTCCGTCCTCGCCCGGTAAGAAGCACCAGGCGCCGGCGCTCGGCGCGGGCAGCGCGGTCTCGATCCACCGCGCGATCCGGTCCCCCTGCGCGCGGCTCCAGTCGAAGAGCTCGTCCTCCGTCTTGAGAAAAATCGGGAGAGCGCTCTTTTCGGAGCCTCCGAACTCGATCACTTCGCTTGTGGGCGCTTCCTTCATGGGCTCGGCAGTCTACTCGCCTCTCGGCGCCCTACAAACCCCGGGCGGCGGTGCTACCGTGGCTGCGTGCCCGGCCTTGCGGGCGCCACCGGCGGAGGCCCGACCCGGCGCGGCGCGACATACATGCTCTCGGCGGCCCTGGCCGCGGCCATCTACCTCATCGCCTTCCAGTCGGCGCGCGAGGCCCCGCGCGAGAGCTTCGTGCTGGCCGTGCTCGCCATCGGGGCTGCCATCAACGTCGCGTGGCTCTTTCTCCTCGGCCGGCAAACCGGCGCCCTCAGCCCGCCGCCGCGCCGCGAGGCCGTCGTGACCGGCGCCCTGGCCGTTTGCACCGTCGCGGGTAACTACTTCGTGGGCCGGGCCAGCGAAACCCTCGACAGCGGCGCCATCGCCGCCCTGTTCCAGACCGAAATCTTCTTCGTGGCCGCCGCCGGCTGGCTGCTGCTCGGCGAGCGCCCCCGTCCGTCCGTGGCGCTGGGCGCCGTCGTGGCCACCGCCGGCGTGACCGTGGCCCGAGCACCGGGAGCCGACGCCGCCTGGGATCCCGCAGGCGTAGGGTTCGCGCTCGCGAGCTCGCTGGCGGCAGCCCTTTTGCTCGTGATCGTCCGCGGGACCGCCGCCAACATCCACCTCGAGCGCGTCAACGCCTACCGCCTGGTCGCGGCCGCGGCCCTCGCCCTGCTCCTGCCCGGCGCAGCCACCGGGCTGGGCGCCCTGACCCCGGCCGACTGGGGCGCCGCTGCCGTGGCGGCGGCGGCCGGGCCAGTCCTGAGCCGGCTCTTGCAGATGTACGCGGTGCGCGAGCTACCCGCCGTGAGCGTCAAGCTCGGTCTACTCACCACCGCGGTGTTCGCCTACGCCCTTCAGGCCCTCGTGTTCGGCCGGCTCCCAACAGGCGTGGAGATCGCCGGCGCCAGCCTCATCCTGGCCGGGGTGAGTATCCCCCAGCTCGCCCAATGGACGCTCCCGGGAGGCCGCCGCGGCGCGCCGTAAAAAAGTTTCGCCCTGAGCGGTCGTTACTTGGGCACTGGCGGCGATGCCGATACAATGCCATCCCGTGACCATGAAGAAGCTCCTTCGCACGCTTTGGCTACTCCCGCCGTCCCTGCTCATCGCGACGGGCTGCACTGACGAGGATGCTGGTCAAAAGGGCGCCGAGCGCGCCTCCGAGAACCCGGGCTCGGAACCGGACACGGCGGCGCCCGGCGAAGCCTCGGAGAACGGCGAAGCCTCCGCCGCGCCCGACGGCGCCGACAGTCTCGACAGCGCCGCCGCTCGCGGCGAGCCCGGCCAATACCACCTGCCCGGCCCAACGCTCGCAGGCTGGGAGCCCAGCTACTACACCGACCTCGAGCCCCTCGAGGAACCTCCCGACGGCTATTCTCACCTCGCGGTGATCACCGGGCGCCAGGTGGGGCTGTTTAGCGAGCCCGGGGACCGCTTCCCCTCCGGCATCGCCCGGACCGGTGGGCGCATACCCGCGAATCCGGCGTCGGGGCCGGGCTGTGACGGCGGCGAGTGGTACGAGGTCAAAGGCGGCGCGTATCTCTGCTCGTCGGTCGGCGTCCACATGACGGAGGAGCGATTTACCGACGAGTCGTTCCACGACGCGACCACCGCGCTGCAGCGCGCCCGGCTGCCTCGCGTCGGCCAACCGAACCTCTTTCAGCACGGCGTCGCAGAAGACGGCGCGCCGTTCCTAAACGACATCCCGTCCGAGGCACAAATCGAACAGATGCGCGAGGGCGACGTCCCCGACGAGCTCGTGCGCCTGCACGCCGACGGCGCCTATGTCCTCGCGCTCGCCGACGAAGTCGAAGCGCACGGAGAGCGCTTTTTCCAAACCATTTACGGCTCGTATATCCGCGAGAGCGACGTCGATCCGCGCCCGCTGTCCCCGATGCACGGCGAGTGGCTCGAGGACGTGGAGGAGGATTTGCCGCTGGCGTTCTCCTACCGCGAGTCCGAGCTTTACTGCCTAGGCGACGAGGCCGCCGAGCCCTGCGGCAGCGTCGCCAAGCACGCGCGATTCCGGCCGCGGGGCGAGATCGAGCTGGGCGGCCAACAATTCGTCCTAGCCACCGACGAGCTCGGGGTCCCTCGCGAAGATCTCCGCATCGCCACATCCGTCGATCGACCCTCGGATTTCGGCGCGGACGAAAAGTGGTTCCACATCGATCTCGACGAGCAGATGCTCCTCGCCTACGAGGGCGACGAGCCCGTGTTTGCCACGCTCATCTCGAGCGGCCGCGAAGGCTTCCACACCCCCACTGGATCGTACCGCGTCGATCGCAAATACCATTCGAAGACGATGCGCGGCACCGGCGGCGACGGACGCCCCTATCAGGTGCAGGAGGTGCCTTGGGCGCTTTACTACGACGGCAACTACGCCGCTCACGGCGCCTACTGGCACGAAAACTTCGGCACGCCCCAGAGCCACGGCTGTGTAAACATCCCGCCGCTCGACGCGCGTTGGTTGTATTACTGGGGCGATCTCGAGGTGCCGGAGGGCTGGCACGCGATTAAGCACGCGTCGGGCACTGGCATCCACGTCACGGGCGAGACACCGCCGGACGAGGAGGACCGCGCGTGAGCGCGCGCGCCGCGTCGGGAGATCGCCAGGTGCTGTCCCGTGCCGCGCTCCCCCTGCTCGAGCGGGGCGATCAGCTCCTCGAGCGCGCGTTCGAGGTCGTGGGCGACGCCTCCCGGACCGTCAAGTTCCTGCGCGCCCGCGCCCACTTCGACGCGCGCCCCGACGACGTGTACGTGGCGAGCTATCCGCGCTCCGGCACGACCTGGACACAGCTCATCACCTACATGCTCGTGAGCGGCGCAACGGACTTTCACTTTCGCCACCTCGCCGACGTCTCGCCGTGGTGGGAGCGCTCGCTCGCCCGCCGCAACGACGCGGTAGCGGAGATGCGGGCGATGGCCAGCCCGCGTGTGCTGAAGTCTCACCTTCCCTACCGATGGCTCCCGCGCGGGGCGCGCTACCTATACGTGTGGCGCGAGCCCGAGGACGTGGCCGTGAGCTACTATCACCTCTACCGCCGGTTTCTCGCGTTCGACGGCGACTTCGAGACTTTCTTCGATCGGTTCGTCCGGGGCGATGTGCAGTACAAGTCGTGGTTTCGGCACGTCGCCGGGTGGCGCGCCCGCGAGGGCGACCCGCGGATTCTGTTTATCCCCTACGAGGAGATGGTGGCCGACCCGCGCGCATGGGTGCGGCGCATAGCCGATTTTTTGGACATCGAGGCATCCGACGAGCGCTGCGACGAGGTCGCTCGGCAGAGCGACTTCAAAGCGATGAAGGCGGCCGAGGAGAAGTTCGATTTCAAAAGCGAGCTGCTCCACGAGCTAGACATCCGCGACGGCTCGTTCCTCCGCCAGGGGCGAGTGACACGCGGCGACGCGCTCTCTGCCGACCAGCGCCACACCCTCGAGCGCGCGCGGTCGCGCCGGGTGCCGCTCGCCGACGTGGAGTGGCGCCTCCCATCGTTTCTGCATTGATGCGAGTTGCGCCCGCCATATCGGCCCCCGCGCGGTGGCACGAGCGCGTCTTGGAGCGCGCTCGCCAGCACCCGCTCATCGACACGCGCGCGACGCTCGAGGGGCTCCGGCGCGCGGGCCGCGCTCCGAAACCCGGTGCGGTGTACCTGGGCGTGGGGCTGTGCGGCCGCAGCGAGCTGTCGAAGGCAGTCCCGCTCGACCTCCTCGGCCTGGTCCTGCCCGCCGAGGCCGTCCGCCGAGCCGCCGGCGCGCGCGAGCTCGTCGTCCTGATCGCCGACCGGCACGCCCGCGAGAGCGGGTTTTGTGCCTCTCGGGTCGAGGAACGCAGCGCCGCCGTCCACGCTGCGCTCGCCCGGATCGGCCGGCAGTGCGGCCTGCCGTCGCTCTCGGTGGTGCGCGCCACGGAGATCAGCGACGAGAAGGCCTACCGCGATGGGCTCGCGACCGTGCGGCGCGTGCTCGGGCCCGCGCCCGACGATTACACGGCGCGCCAGCTCGCCGACGCACTGTACTTGGAGCAGCGCGCCGGCGGGCTCCTCAAGGTGGGCTGGGTGCTGCGCGGCGCCGATCCCGCGCGCCGCCGCGACGAGGTCGCCTTCGACACCGCGCTCAGGCGGGTGGTCGGTGACCGGGTGCCGTTCGTGTACTGCAAACCCGGGCGTTCGCTGGCCGCCGGCGCGCCCCGCGTACCGCCCTACATTGTCACGCAGCCAAAATCTCGGCTCTGCCTGGACGGCGCCGAGGACCCGGTGGCCAAACTGAGGGCGGCCCGGCGCACCTCGCCCCGTGACGCGATCGAAGGCTACCGGCGCTACCTGCGCGCCCTCGTTTACACCTTCAACCGCGACATCGACCGCCTGCCGCGCGGCCCGCTCGAAGACCGCGCGGCGGCGCTCATCAGGCTCCTGGCACCGCGGGCGGAGCTCGCGGAGCCGCTCGTTTTGGAGCGCGACGCTTCGTAGCTCGCGCCGTTGGCGCCAGCGTACGGCTCCGGCGGCGCCGCACCCGCTCAGAACCGGGTGGGCGCCAGCGGAACGGCTAGCAGACGCTCAGCCCCTTAGAGGGTGGGGTCCGGGCACTCTTCGAGGTCTTCGGCCGAGTCCGCGCCGATCAAGCAGTCGAGGGCTTCCTCCACTTCGTCGGGGTTCTCGGCGAGCGCTTCCTCGCACTCTTCTACCGCCTCGTCCATCTCGTCCTCCATGTGCGCCGCCATCTCCTCGCCGAGCTCATCCGCGAGGAGGCTGGAGACCGAGTCGAACGCCTGCTCACACTTGTTTCCGCCGTTATCACAACCGGCGGCGCCGAAGGCCATGCCGCCAGCGAACAGGAGGGCGAAAACCGTACGCGAAATCGTGCTCATCTCAGATCCTTTTCAGTGGTTCGGGTCTCGGCGCCCGACCTTAGCGGAAATCGATCCCGCTGGGGAGCCCCCTTTTTTCACGGCCGGCTCCAGGCGGATAGGCCGGCGGGCGGCCCGGCATTTCGCGCGGCGCGGGGCGGCGTCCGCGCCAGGCTCCGATACACTGGCGACATGGAGCTCGAGGTCGCCTACGAGGACGAATGGCTCATCGTCGTCGCCAAACCCGCCGGCATGGCCACGCACGCGTCCGCCGACGTGACGGACGATTTATTCTCGCTCGTTCGCGCTAAGCTCCCGTACGCGGGCCTGCTCCACCGACTCGATCGCGGGGCCTCCGGGCTCGTGCTTTTGTCCAAGAGCCGCGACGTGAACGCCGCTCTGCAGCGCGAGCTCGAGGCGCACCGCATCGACCGGACCTACACCGCGGTTTTGGCCGGCCGCCTCACCGAGCCCACGACCGCGACGCGTCCCATCGCCGCTCGCGGCCTCGGTCGGGACTCGGTAAACCGGCGTCCGCCGCCAGACGCCAAGCCCGCCACCAGTCACTTCGCGCCGGTCCGTCGCGCGGGCGCCCACACGTTGGTCGAGGTCATGCTCGAGACCGGCCGGAAGTACCAGATTCGCTTTCACGCTGCGACGTTGGGCCACCCGATCCTGGGCGATCGCCGGTTCGGCGGGCCCGCCGCGGCACGGCTCGCCCTGCACGCCCACCGGCTGTCGCTCCGCCACCCGATGACCGAGTCGCGGGTCACCGTCGAGTCGCCCCTGCCCGCAGATTTTCGTCACCTCGTCGCGCGAGCCTCGCGCGGCGACGATGGGTACGCGGCGGATTCGTCGCCGGCAGGGAGGAGGCGGGGGCCGAGGGGCCAAGGGCGAGGGCGCTCACCCTCCCGGCGCTCGTGAGCCCCCGCGAAGACGCGCTCGCCGCCGAGCGCGAAGCCCGCCCGGCGAAGCGGTGCGCACTCCGGATGCACCCGGCTAGCGACACGCGCTCGCCAGCGGCGCCAGCCCTGGCTGAAGCGGGCGCGCGTGCCCCGACAGCGCCCCCCGGCCAAACAGGCGCTCCCATACGAGCGCGTCGGCGACGCCCACCGAGACGTGCATTTGCAAGAGCACCCACCCGCGTCGGGGCCGGTTTTCGAACAAGAACGTGCCGCGAAGATCGACGCCCACCGGGTCCCCGGCGCGAGCTGCGCCGGGCACGCGCACCTTCAGGTTGGACATCATCCACGCCATGTCACCCGAGTCCGCCACCTCGATCAGGTGGTCGCCGATGCGGACCTCGGCGTCCTCGCCTTCGCCCGCCCCGAACGCCGAAGCGACCGTAGGCGCGTCGCGGATGTCCCGCCCCGTGTACTCGTGGCGAGGTCCGGGCAGGATCACGAGCGCGTCGGCCGACTCGGCCACGTGCCTCTCACGGTAGTGCGGCCCGACCTCGCCGGCCACGACACGCTGAGCGATGCGCCGAAGCTCCCTCGCCGGTCCCCCCGCGTCGTAGGCCGTTTGAAACGACGGCGCCGCCGGGAGCTCATCCGAAGCCGCCCGGGCCAGGATCTCGTCGATGTGCATGGGGTAGGACTGATGCTCCATGGCGAGCACCCATGTATCCACGTCCCGGGTGTAGACGCCCGTCACCCGTAGCGGGATCGCCGCTTCGCGCTCCCCGCGGGTGATGCGATAGCTAACCTCGTCGAAGGCCCAGCCGACGTGCCCGCTCGCCGACAGGTGCGTGTCCAAATTTCTGGACAGCATGCGCAGTCTCTCGCCGGCGAACAGGCGCTTGTCCTCGTACAGGGACGGCGGAGAGATCCCGGCGACCACGTGATCTGAAGACGCCCCGAAAATGCCCACGGCGCGGCCCGGCGCGACGCGATCGGCGAAGGCGTCGAGATTGCCGAGCTCGAGGAGCGCGTAGTTTTCGAGCACAGTGGCCTCCAAATCGCGGCTAAGCCGCGCGGCGTCGGCCTTCGGCGTGGGCACGATCTCCCCGGGCGAGGGCGCCGCGTCCTCGGGCACCCGTCCGGCGCAGGCGGCGAGGCCGACCCCGACCAACACCAAGCCCAAAACCACGACGCCGCGGCGCGCGCGACATCGCGCATCGACGCCGATCACCACGGGCCCTCCGCGCGCGCCAGCCGTGCGCGATCCCGCGGGGTGTCGATATCGCACACGGCGCCCGGATCGGCTACGTCGAGGACGCGCCTTCGCGCGCCGCGTTCGCGCAGCACGGTCCTGGCGCCTGCGGGCGCCGCTTCGCATCTCGCCAGCTCTCCCCACAGCGCGCGCCCCACGGCCACCGGGTGACCGCCACGGCCCACATACCGCGGAACGACCACGCCTCCCTCCTCCGCCGCACCTGCGAGGCAGGCCAGGGTTTCGGCCCACACGAGGGCGTGATCCACGGGCCACAAAAACGCCGCCCGCGCGGCGAACGCGGCACGGGCGAACGCAAAGCCCGACGCCACCGACGAGGCCATGCCCCGCTCGGCGCTCGGGTTGACCACGACCGCAAGGCCCAGCCGGCCCGCCTCCGCCTCGGTGGCGGCGCGGTGACGGCCGCCGGTGACGACGACGATCTCGGCACCCGCGGCGCGCCTGAACCGACTGGCGATGGTCTCCAAAAACGTCGCCCCGTCAGGACCGCGCAAGACCGCCTTGGGCACCTCGCCCAAGCGCCGCCCGCGTCCCGCCGCCAGAATCACGGCCCCGAGCCTCACCCCGGCCCCCTTCGCCGCACGGCGACGAGCTCGGCGACCACGGAGACCGCGATCTCCGCGGGCGTCTCGGCGCCGATGGCGAGCCCGATCGGGCCGCGAACGCGCGCCCACCTTTCGGGCGTCGCGATGCCCTTGGCCTCGAGGCGGCGCCGAAACCGCTCGAGCTTTCCGCGGCTTCCGATCACGCCGAGATAGGACAGCCCCTCGGCGGGCAAAAGCCTCTCCAAGAGCCGCTGGTCGATCGCGTGATCGCGGGTGGCGATGACCACGTAGTCGCCGGCGCCGAGATCGCCCGCCGCGCGCTCCACGTCGGCGAGCTCGAGTGACGCCACGGTCGCCGCGGCCCACGGCAAAGGCTCGGACAGGGCGCCGCCTTCGCCGTCGTCACAGGCCAGGATCTCGAACTCGACGGCCGCGGCCGCGGCGCCGATGGCGCGTCCGACGTGCCCGCAGCCGAGGAGCACGAGACGCTCGGCCGGGACGATGGGTTCGACGAACGCCGCGCCCTCGCGCCGCGGCGCCGCGGGCGGAGCGAGTCCGCGCACCCGCTTTTCCCCGCTCTCCAGGTCGGTGACGAGAACGCCCCGCCCGCGCGCCTTCGTGAGCTCGACCGCCTCGGCGACGGCCTCTCGGCACCGCGAAGCCGGCTCGATGTAAAGCTCCATGCTGCCCCCGCAGCACATCGCGAGATCGCGCACGAGGTGGTGCGTCACGAGGCGCGGCGCGCCGGACGCGGCCACGGCCGCGGCCTCACGCGACACCTCGAGCTCGACGCGACCACCGCCGATCGTGCCTTCGGCGCGCCCGTGCGCATCCACGATCATCTTGGCGCCCGGGTGCCTGGGCGTAGACCCCGACGTTCCCACCACCGTGACGAGCGCAACCTCGGCCCCTTGCGCCAACCGCTCGAGCGCGCGGGCGAGCACCTGCATGGGCCCAGCGTAGCACCCTCGCGCCGCCGATTCGGAGCGCGCGAGAGGAGGGCGTGGTTTGGCCCACCGCACCCTTCTCAGCCCGGCCCGCTACCCCGTATAGTGGAAAACCGCTGTCGCTGAAAGACGTCGTCAATCCGCCGCGGGGTGCGCCCGCTCGCTGCGATGGCCCGCCAGCCCGCCAAGCGCGGCCGCGGCCCGCGAATCCGTAACATCATGGCTCAACGCACGCCTTCGCGGGTGTCCTACGCCCCCCCGCTTCCCAAGCGCCTGTCCGGCTCGGGCGCCCACTTATCGGCCAAGCTCGCCACGAACCTCGCCGGCGCCGAGCCCGGCGAGATCGACGCCGAAATCGAGGAAGCGCTCGGTGTCGTCGGCCGGTTTTTGAGCGCGGACGCCGTGTCTTTGTGCGTCCTTGGCAAAGACCGCGCCCTCCGGGCGAGCCGCGAATGGCGCCGCGTGGGTTGGATGGAGCCGTCCTTCGCCATCGATCTCGATCGCGCCCCGTGGTGGCGCGAGCACCAGGATACGGGCGAGGACGTGATCGTCAGCGACGTCCGCGCCCTCACCGACGACGCCGGCTACGAGCGCGAGCTCTTGGACGGCCGCGGCGTGCGCGCGCTGCTCGCGGTGGACTTCGGCGACCGCGACACCCAGCGCGGCTACATCGTCGCCGAAATGTTTCGCGAGCCGAGAGACTGGCTCCCTGATGACGTCAATCTCTTGTCCGCGCTCGCGGCGATCGTCACGTCGGCCCTCGCGCGGGCGCGGCACCAGGAACGCCTCCTCGAGAGCGCCAGGCAGGCCGAGAAGGCGAGCTCCGTCCGCAGCCGTTTCATCGCGATGCTCGCCCACGAGATTCGCACGCCGCTCACGGCCATCACCGGCTACGCGCAGATGCTCGAGTCCCAGCTCGGCGGAAGCGACCGGCCGGAGGCGGCGTCGTGCATCCGTGACATCCTCGAGTGCACGGCCCACGTGACCTCGCTCATCACGGATACGCTCGACCTCGCTCGCATCGACAGCGGGCACATGCCGCTCGAGCTCGAACAGGTCGACGTGAAAACGGCGCTCGATAGCGCCCTGGCCGCGATTCGCCCGCGTGCGCGCTCCCAAAACGTGGACATCGATTGGGAGCCTCCCGAGGCCCCCTTGCACGCGCGCGCCGATCCCCGGCGGCTCCGGCAGCTCGTGATCAACCTCGTGGCGAACGCGGTGAGCCACAGCCGCGAACGCGATCGCGTGATCCTTGGCGCCTGGCAGGACAGCGAGCACTACGCGATCATCGTCGAGGATTTCGGGCCCGGCATCGCGCCGCGCGACCGCGAGCGAATCTTCGAGTGCTTCGACCGCGCCGGCGAAACCAGCGGCGACGGCGCGGGCATCGGCCTCGCGCTCGTAAAGCGCCTGGCAAAGCTGCACGGGGGCGAGGTGTTTTTGGACAGCGAGCTCGGCCGCGGAACGCGCGTCGAGGCCAGGCTGCCGAAGCGCCCCCGACGCGCCGTCGCGCCCGGCCCCTACGTCCCGACGACGGGCACGAACCCGTGAGCCCGCGGACTGCTCGGCGCGTAATGATTCGGCGCTAGCCGAGGGTGAGCGCGCGCTCGGCGACCTCGCGAAACCCCGCCCCCTCCTCGAAGGTGGTGAGGAACTTCGGCTTGGCCGCGAGGTCGTCCCACCAGCGGGCCACGTTTTTGACCCCCACCGAGCGGGGAAACCCTTCGAACATCGACGCGTCGTTCAGGGCATCGCCCACGAAGACATAGGGCGACAAATCGGCCGGATCACCCCCGAAGGCGCGGCGCACGACCGTCTTGCACGCGGAGAGCTTGTCGAACTCGGGAGGCCCGAAATTGACGTGCACCGACGAGCGCACCGCGGCAAACCCCGCCTCCCGCAACCGGCTGCCCACCCGCTCGGCGTCCTCGACCGTGAGGTCGGCCTCCTCGTTCCAGTCGATGGCGAGATCCACCTCGCGGTAGCGGCTGTCGGAAGACAGGCGGGCCCCCGGCACGTCGGCGGTCGCGTCGACGGCCGAAGCGTGCATGCGCCGCCTCCACTCCGGCAGCGTCGCCGCGGGCACGCCGTAGAGCTTCTCGAGCCGGCCGCCTTCGCGGATGAACGTGACGCCGCCATTCTCGGTCACGACGGCCGCGGCGCCCACGAGGGTGGCGATCGCCTGCCCCCAGCCCGCGGGACGGCCCGTGACGACGACGATGGGTATCCCCGCCGCCTCGAGTTTCTCGAGGAGCGCGCTGGTCTTTGCTTCGACCCGGCCGTCGGACGTGAGGGTACCGTCCAAGTCGGTAAACAACGCCCGTACCCGGCCGGTCAACTCCATGATCGGCGTGGTCATCGGCGGCTTCTATATCACATGGACGGGAGCTTGGGGACCGCGGCGTCTGCCTGGGCTGAAATCGCGAATCTAGCTCGCTAACCCTGCGACAACACACCAGCACCCGCCGCCTGGCAGCATCGCTTGGATGCCGCTATGCTCACGATCGATGGCGTCGAAACTCCTCTCCGTCGCAGGGACGTTGGCGGCGGTACTCGCATCCGGCGAGCTGCGCGCGGAAGCATTGGACATCGCCCACGAGGATCTCGAGGTGCTACCGCTCTCCGAGGTGAGCACCGGGCAACGGGGCTACGGCCTCACGACATTCCAGGGGACGGAGCCCGAACGGTTCGAGTTCGAGGTCATCGGAATCAACCGGAACTTCCTCCCCAAAATGGACCTGATCCTCGTCAAATCCGATGATCCGAAGCTCGAGGTCAGCGGCTTTTGGCGGGGCATGTCGGGAAGCCCGCTGTTCATCGACGGAAAACTGGCCTGTGC
>SLNH01000413.1 GCA_007133195.1 Nannocystineae bacterium
AAGAGGCGTTTCGTGTCTTACGGCTTCTGGCTCCCTCGCCTTCTCCAGCAACATCGTCTACGGAAACCAAGGCGATCAAATCGACGGCGAGGCGTGCACGTATTCGTACTCGAACATCGAAAACGGCCCGAGCGGCGACGGCAACATCGATGAAGATCCGGAATTCGTAAACGACAGCGACGGCGACTTCCGGCTCCAACCGGAGTCGCCCTGCATCGAGGCCGCCGACCCCGGCGCGACCCTGAGCCGGGACTTTGCCGGAATCGAGCGCCCCCAGGGCGAGCGCCACGACATCGGGGCGTACGAGTTCGCGCCGTGACGGCTTTGGCGGCGCCGTTTGCGGGCTCGGCTGCGCCGAGGTCGAGCCCACGAAGGCGGCGCCAGCGTCAGGCGGCGCGCGCGGTGGCCGCCGCCGGCGCAGAGTCTGCGCCGAGGGCCCCCGAGATGGTTTGGCCCCGCGCGAGTCGCGCTCGAGCTCGCACGCGCGTCCTTGCCCGGCCATGAGAGCTCCAGTAGGCTCGATACGTGGGTGCAACGCCTGAGAACTTGGCGCAGACGCTGGTCGGGAGGCACGCCGAGCGGCGGCGTCGGGAGGAGGCGAGGGCCGAGACGCTGCTGACCTCGCTTCGCAGTGAGGTTTCGGCGCTCGTTATGCAGGGCGCCGTCGAGAGAGCGTGGCTCATCGGATCGCTCGCCTGGGGCCACTTCGGATCGGGATCGGATGTCGATCTGGTCGTCCAGGGGGTGAGTGAAGATCTCGCCCCGACGCTTTGGGATGAGCTAACGGGCCGTTTGGGGGCCCAAGTAGATCTGCTTCGAATGGAGACGCTAGGCGAGGCTTTCGCCGAGAGGGTCCGCTCGGAAGGTATCGCCCTGCATGACGGCTGAGGCGCGCGCTTCGCTCGCCGATCTGGCGCGACTCAAAGACGAGATTGCCGCGGATCGCAGGGCCCTGTCCCGCTGCTTGGACGACATGCGGAGCGTAGTCCAAGCCTGGGGGCCGCAGGCAGTGGATCGCGCGCATCTCGCGCTCGCTGCTGTAGCCCTCCATGGGTATTACAGCGCGCTCGAGGCGATTATCGAACGCGCCGCGCGCATACTCGATAACAGTGTGCCGAGCGGCGAGACCTGGCATCGGGATCTCCTCTCGCAGGGGATGACGGAAATCCCCGGGCTTAGGCCAGCCGTTTTGCCGCGCGAGCTTTATGGGGACCTCGTCGCCCTGCTCGAGTTCCGCCATTTTTTCCGCCACGCGTACGCGGTGGAGCTCGATGCGAGTAAGTTGCGCCAGAATCTCGATCGGGCGCTCGCCGTGGAACCTCCAGTGAGTCAGGCGCTCGACGAATTTGGTGATTTTCTGAATCGCGCGATGAAAAGCTTGTCTGGGTGACGGACGCAGGGGTTCGACGTAATCAACTCGCTTACGCCGTGTGCGACGAGGCTGGCGACTAAGGCCGCGTCGTGAATCGCCTTTCCCGACAGCGCAATATCCTCGAGGAGCGCGACGAGCGTCGGCAACACCGGTCTTTCGGCCACCCCCGCCGGCAAAAGCTCGCGGTAGATCTCGTCGATGACGATCGCCTCATCAAACTCGCTAAGCGCCCGCTTCCGAGCCGCCTGGCCGAGGGCCCGCGCCCACTCGGGCCTTTCGCATAGCCGGCGAATCGCCGGAGGCCCCAGCCTATCCGCGCGCTTCTGCGAGCAGCTCCTCGAAGACCTCCTCGTAGCCGAAGCGACGACAGACCTCCCGAATGTCATCGCTGTCGGCATCCGGGTTGCGCGCGAGGACCTCCACGACGTCGGCCTGATCGCGCCGGTTTCCCGCGTGGAGCTTGAGCGCGACCAACTCGGGGAGTCGCGCGTAGCGGAGGGCTCCGTGATCCTCCAGCCTGATGGCATTCCGCACGGCGTCCTCACCCGGGTTTGCGCCAGATCGATAAGGGTTTCGAAAATTGACGATATCAATGGGATCGATCGGGTCGCCGTCGTCGTCCTCGCTCTCCCACACGCGCACAACGCCGCCGAGTGCATCCTCTTCATCGAGCGCGTTCAGGCTCGCGCGAAAGCCCAAAGACTCCAGTTTCTGCACGAGCCTCGGCAACTCCTCGAAGGGGTCGGCAAAGCTGGCCAGGTCGATGTCCGCCGTCGCGCGAACGTAGTTATGAGCCGCTAGCGCCATCGCCCCGATGATCGCCGTGCGGATGCCGAGCTCCTCCGCGGCGGCCGCGACCACCTCGGCGCGGCTAAGCAAATCCGCCGTCATCGCTTCGGGTTCGCGCGCTTTTGAAACGCGCGGCCACGCGCGGCGAGATCCCCCGCGAGCACCATTCGCTCACGCGGGGTCAAGCGCCGAGTCCTCTCCTGATCCGCCCTCCTCACGCGCGCTAGGCTCTTGTCTTTCGGGCGCACGGCCCGCGGCGGATCTCGAAGCACCTAAAAAGGTTGGCGTCGCCGAGCACGGGCGTCAAGACGGACGCACCGGCCGCCCTGGCCGCATTCCGCCGAACAAGGAACCAGACCACGGACTACGGACACGGAACCGGACCACGGACACGGAACACGGAACACGGAACCGGACCACGGCCTACGGACTACGGTTCCGGAATCGGACCACGGTTCCGGAATCGGACCACGGTTCCGCACCACGGACCACGGATCCGGAATCGGACCACGGTTCCGCCCACGGCCCCGCCTACCCACAAAGCCTGTGCAGCATCGCCAGCACGCGATCGATGAGCCCCAGCGCCCCCGCGATCGCATCCGCCTCCACATGCCCCCACGCCTCCGCCACCCCGAGACATCCCCGGACCTCATCCGCGCTCCCCGCCGCCACCGTGTAGTGGTAGCGCCGATCGCTCCCCCGCCGCCTCGTGCCCTCCTTAATGTTAACTAGAGTACTTCGTACCCGTTGACA
>SLNH01000335.1 GCA_007133195.1 Nannocystineae bacterium
GAACGCGGCCGCACGTGAGCCCGAGCGGTGGCGAGCAAAGGCCGGTGTGCCCTACGGATCGGGGGAGCTTTTCGCGGTGATGCACCACGAGCTCGAGGGCGTGACGACGGAGCCGTCATCCTTTTGGTAGGGCTTTAGGGCCTCGCGCAGGGCTTGTTCGATCTCGGCGTGGCGCGCCTGCGCGGTCTCGCCCGCCTCTCGGTAGACCTCGCCCGCGGGCCCGAGCGCGAGCTGGAACGCAACGGCGTCGTCGAGCGAGGCGCCGATGGTGATCGGCCCGTCGATTCGCTCAAAGTTCAGTTCTTGGAATCCGGCGATCTCGAGCTGCTGGGAGACGACGTCGCGGCTCGACATCGAAAACGGACCCGGTCCGCACGTTCGCGCTCCGTCCCCCGGCGGAGGCAAAAACTCGAGGACGACGCTTTTCGCGAGGCCGAGGCCGGGGTTGTCGGCGATGTCGCGCCAGACGATGAACATGAGCTCGCCACTGGGCCGGAGCGCCTTGCGGACGTTTCGCATCGCCCACACGGGCTGTTCGAAGAACATCATGCCGAAGCGCGAAAAGCACAGGTCGAACGTTTGCTCGAACGGGTAGCGCTCCACGTCGCCGGCGACGAAGTCGATGTGGTGTAGGCCCGCTTCCGCGGCGTCGGCGCGCGCCTTCTGCAGGAACTGATCCACGCAGTCGACGCCGAGGACGTAGCCCTCGGGGCCGGTCTTGTGGGCCAGAATCATGGCCGTATCGCCCCAGCCGCAGCCGACGTCCAGGATGCGGGAGCCCGGCGCGACGCGCAGCCGCTCGAGGGGAACGTCGCTGTGGTGGCTCAGCCCCTCCATCAGAATATGTCGAAACCGGTCGAACTTATTCGCCAGCGTGTCGTTCCAGAATTTGACGTACTCCGTCTGCTCGGACAGCTGAGGCGTGACTTGGGTCATGGTCGTTTCCAACCCGTGGCGCAGGTTGTGCGACCACTATGCCACCTGCCGGTATGAAGGCCACTTCGTCGTGAACATCTGCTCAAGTTCTCGGCAGGAGGATCCGGATCGGCAGGGTAACGCGCCGCACCCCCGAAGGGGCGAGCCGGCCGGCGACGGCCGGGGAAAAACGCCGCACCTCTGCCTCAGAGGTTTCTCCTCCACCTATTATTTCCGAGCGCTGCGCTCACGTTGTTTGCGAGCGCGGCGCTCACGGCCGCCGCCTGTATGGCGGGCGGCGACGATCCCGGGGCGGGGTCAGATGCAGGCGCCTCGATCAAGTCTTGGGGGGAGCCGGCGGCAGGGAGATCTCCCCGCCAGGCGCAGTGCCCGGGCCTTGTGGCGACCAGCCGGGCGGGGCAGGCGGGGCTGGCCGCCGCCGGCGCCGGTGTATGAGGTCCGCCCTCCCAGTGGGGGACGGGCCCCGGTCAGTCCATAAGATGCTGAAAATGCAGGGGTGTTCGTGAGGTGAGCGGCCGCCGGTCACCAGTAGGCGGCTCCCATGGGGGCAGAAGCCGCTGTTGCCTGGCAACGCAGCTAGCCAGCCTTGCCACGTGGTATCAGCGCGGCAAGACCCCGACATAGGCAGACTTATCGCAGAACGTCAGTTGGCAAGGGAGGTGCACTCACCACGGGGCACCGACGACGCGAATGAAGACGATTTACAGCCGACCCACCTCAAGGTCCGCCAAGGAGAGCTCATGAAGACCTTCGCCACCAAGACCACCGCGCTCGCCCTGGGCGCCCCGCTCGCCGTAGTCGCCTGCGTCAACGAGCCGGCCCCGACCTCGCAGTCCAACGCCGAGGAGATCATCGGCGGCTTCCCCGCCTCCAGCCCTCAGCTCGACGCTGTCGGTGCGCTCGGCATCCCCGCGTCCGCCATCTTCGAGGACGAGCAGTCGGGCAACGTGCCCAGCGAGGTCGCCGACGAGCGCGATTACCTCGACGAGCGGATGCAGGTTCGGCAGGAGGCGGAGTACCTCACGTTCTGCACCGGCACCCTCATCGCCGAGGACGTGGTCGTCACCGCCGAGCACTGCGTGGACGATCTCCGCGGTGACGAAGAGTTTCTCATCGGCTTCGACGGCATGCGGCCCGACGACGCGCGCGCCGTGGCGGACGTGATGGCGGAGGACACCATCGAGGGTGGTGCCGTGGGGTTCGGGGCGGATATCGCGCTGGTCTACCTCGAGGAGCCGATTGACTACATCGAGCCCGCCGAGATGGCCCGGGTCGCCGACGACAATGTCGGCGAAAACTTCGTCAACATCGGCTACGGCGTCCGCAACAACGACGAGGACAGCGGCCTTCGGTTCCTCGGTATGGTGGAGCTCCGCGGGATCGCCGGCAACATGGCCGATAACCTGTACGGCGACTTCGACGGGTTCCTCGAGCACGTTGACGAGCTCGGCATCGCCGCGCCGCCCGAGGACATCTACGAGATGCTCGAGCTCCTCGACGTCGAGGCGACGTTCGGTCATCAGGAGGGCAACGCGCAGTCCTGCTTCGGTGACTCCGGCGGTCCGGTGATGCGTGACGAGGGCGGGCAGCTCACGGTCTACGGCGTGGTGTCCTGGGGCCTTGGCACCGACGAGCTCATCTGCGACTGGGGCGGCAACTACGTCATCGTCGAGGACGTGGTCGAGGACTTCATCGAAAAGGGCCTGGCCTGCCCGGGCGTCCCGGCCAGCGGCACCTGCGAGGGCAACGCGGTCGTGGCTTGCGAGGGCAACTCCGAAGACGGCTACGAGCAGGTGGAAGAGGAGTGCGGCGACGACCTCGTGTGCGGTGAGGACGGCGACGGCCAGGCCGCCTGCATCGACGACGCCTGCGACGGCGTGACCGAGGCCGGGATGTGCGAGGGCGACACGGTGCTCCGCTGCACCGCCGACAACGAGGGTGACCGCCGCGTCGTCGAGACCGACTGCAGCA
>SLNH01000346.1 GCA_007133195.1 Nannocystineae bacterium
TCGAAGATCGTCGCCGTGGCGTCCTCGAGCCATCGGGCGCAGGTCTGGGCCCGGCGACAGGATTCCAGCTCAGCCTTGAGGCCCGCCACGAGCTCGCGGCGCCCGGACGGCGCCAGCTCGGAGCGCCCAGGTGCCCGGGCGCTCGCACGCGCGCCATCACCGAGCTCGATCCACGTAAGCGACGGGTCGGCGGCCTGCATCGCGGCCAGTGCTTCCTCGACGGGTGCCGCCGCCCGGCGCCATCCGGCATCGGTGCTGGGCGCGAGCGCGGCGATGACGAGCCACCGCCGGGACGCGGGCGCGAACACGAGGCCCTTGAGTAGCTTGAGGGTTTGTGCGTCGGAGCGGTGCACGTCATCTACGACGAGCGCGATGGGAGCACCGCGCGGGGCGAGGGCGGAGGTTAGGTCGCAAAGCGCGAGGCACACGTCGCCCTCGGGGACGCGTGCGCCGAGCGGCGGGCCGCGCTCGGTGATTCGCAGGAGCTCGCCGAGCTCGGGGATCAGAGACGCGAGCAGCGGCGCGCGCGAGCCCAGGGCCACTCGCATCCGCCGTTTCGCCGCCGCGCGCTCTTCCGGGCAATCGCGGAAGATCGCGCGCAGCGCCTCGGCCGCCGCATCGAGCAGGGGCGATCGCGCGCCGCCACTCGGCGGAGCGCAGCGTGCGACGAGGCAGCGGCCGCCGGCGGTCTCGACGTCGCGGCGGAGAGCGTCGATGAGCATGGTCTTGCCCGACCCGGGAGGCCCTGAGATCACGCACGCGGCGCGATCCCGTCCCGCCTGCGCTCGGGCGAGCGCCGCTCGCAGCTTGTCGCGCTCGGGCTGGCGATCGCGGCGGCGGACCGGCGCTATCGGGTTGGCCTTACGCGCGCTGCCGCCCGCACCAGGGGGCTCGGGGAAGCTTTGCGCGGCGCCGAGCGCGCGCTCGAGATCTTCGGCGACCTCGTGGCTGCGGCTGTAGCGTGACGCCGTCTCGTCGGCGAGCAGGGCGGCCAAGATCTCGTCGATGGTGCGCGGCACGTCCGGATGGATCATCGACGGCGGGACGTAACGCGCGCCGCTCGTGCCGTCGGCGTCGCCAGGGGGGGAGCCGGTGAGGAGCCGGTAGAGGGTTGCGCCTAGGCTGTAAAGATCGGAACGATGATCGACTGGGCCTGCCGCTTTGCCGGTGCGCTCGGGCGCGAGGTAGGGAAGCGAGGCTTCGTGCGGGAGGTCGGGCGCCGGATCGCGAGGATGCGAGGCCTCGAACACCGGGAGCTCGAAGGCGCGATCGAAGTCGACGATCGTGACGCGCTCTTGGGCCGGATCGACCACGATATTGGCCGGGGTGAGCTCGCCGTGGACGACGTTTTCGCGGTGGATGCGCGCGAGGCCGCGGGCGATTTGCGGCGCGAGCGAACGGAAGGTGTCGGCGTCGGTCGGCGAGTTCGCGAGCCAGCGGTCGAGATCGTATGGGCCCGCGTCTGCGAGCACGAGGGCCGGTGGGTGACCGCGATCATCGAGCGCCAAGGGCTGGGAGACTCCACCTCCGGACAGGGAGCGGAGGATCTCGTACTCGCGGCGCAGCGAGTCGGCCCCCAGGTCTTCGCGGTGCGGGCGCGGGCGTTTGACGACGACGCAATCGTCGCCTTCGCCGCGGAGGCGGTAGACCATAAAGCGCCTGCCGCGATGGATTGGAGCAGCGCGCTCCGGGTCGCCCGGCAAGGGGGTGTCGGCCACGCTTGCGACCTCCTTCCGCCAGCTGGGTTGCAAGCGCGGGGCCAGGCGTAGGACAGGAGCCAGAATTTTGCTCAGTTACGCGCCTGGGCCGGGGGCAGATCCGGGTCGCGGTGGAGCGTTATCACCGCGATCTCACCGCGGGTGCCGATCCGGACGGGAGGGCCAGATGTGCCGAGGCCACGGTTTACGTACAAGACCGAGCCAGCTTCGCGATACAGGCCGGAGGTATAGGCATGCGCGAGCCTCGCCAAGTTCAAGCGCTTGCTCGCGAGCGGGACCGCCAGCTGACCCCCGTGGGTATGGCCCGACAGGGTGAGATCGACCGCGCGCGCGGCGGCCGCCGGAAATAAGTCGGGATCGTGGGACAGCAGCACGACGAAGTCGCCCCGCGCCGAGGTGGGGAGCGCGCGATCGAGATCGTCGCGGCGCGTCCACGTATCGTCCACCCCAGCGAGGACGATCTCCTCGCCGCCCCGCGCGATGCGAACGCGCTCGTTGCGAAGCACGCGGAGGCCAGCGCCTTTCAGCGCGGAGGCGAGCGCGTCGCCGGTCCCGAAGTAGTCGTGGTTTCCCATGGCGGCCGCGACGCCGTCGGGGGCGCTTAGCTCGCCGAGCGCACCTGCGACCGTGTCCACGTAATCCATGCCACTCGCGATGAGATCGCCGGTCACGACGATGAGGTCGGGTTCGGTCGCGCGCGCGCGCCGCACCCAGTCGCGGACGCGATGACTTGGCGCGAACGGGCCGCAGTGGATGTCGGACAGCTGGGTGATGCGATAGCCCTCGAACGCCGGTGGCAGATCCGGGAGCCGAATGCGCACGCGCCGGATACGGGGCGTACGGCGGACGCCCAGCACCCCCGAAGCAGCGGAGGCGGCGACGGCGGCGCCGAGCCAAAGTTTCGTCCCGCCAAGCAGCGCAGCGAGGGCGAGCGCAGCCGGTGCGAGCCCGGTGAGCACGACGCACCCGGCCCACCAGCCGAAAAACGGCCACAGGCCGAGATAAATGTGCCTGCGCGATCGCGGCTCGATGCGGCGCCCGTCCAAGGCCGCGAAGAACGCGGTCGACAAGAGCACCGCGGGGACGGCGCCGACGAGCCAGTGACCCGTCAAATAAGCGAGCACCGCGAGCGGCACCGCTTGCGGCACGAGCACGAGGGTGGGGACGGCAGCCCGGCTCCCGAGCCA
>SLNH01000051.1 GCA_007133195.1 Nannocystineae bacterium
GCATGGTGGTGGGGCCTATGAGCGGCGGCGGCGTCTGCCTGGCGACGTTAGACGAGGGGGAGGGCGTAAAATATCGACACGCTCCAGATGACGTGGGTAATGAGCGGCTCGGTGAGGCGGCCGGTACGAAGACGTTGGGCAGTGAGCAGCGCACCGAGGGCGAGTGCCGTGGCGACGAGGATCCAAGAGCCGCCGATAACCTGCGGGATGGCGTACAGAGCTACCGCGCCGACGAACACCCCGAGCCGGCTGAGGCGGCGCGCGAGCACCTCGACCGAGACGCCCCGCCATAATAGCTCCTCGGCCGCAACGATGAGGGTCGTGACGAGGGCCGTCGTCACACCGGGCAGCTTTGGTTCGATATCGCGATAAAGCGCGCCCACCTCGGTTTCGAGCGCGGGGAACAGGGCCGTGGCCGCGAGGTAGCTCGCGTGGGTGGCGGCGACGAGCAGGGCGCCGAACCCCGCGGCGAGGAGCGCCGAGGGCAGCCGAAACGCGAGCAGGGCGCGCAGGCGTGGGCCGAGGACCAACACCGAAAGCGCGAGCGCCGCGGCCGCAGCCCCCGCGTTCGTGAGCCAGGGATTGAACAGGTCACGGGTCGTGAGGGCGAGCCCGAAGGCCGCCGTGCATGCGACGACCACCCAGGGCGCGAGCTTTGGATGTGTCACGTGGCTCCGGGCGAGAGGCTTCGGGGCGATGAGCGCGCGTCGCGATTCGCGAAAGAAAGGTCCACCCGAATCTGTCGCACAAGACGACGCGCAGCAAGCCAGGAGGCGAAGGCGATGTCACAGCGTGGCGGCCACGTCGCGGAGCACCCGCGCGGGCTCGTCGTCGATCACTTCGTGGTGCGAGACGATGATGCGGCGCAGGCCGGGCAGCGCGGCGAGGCGCTCGAGATTTCGCCTGAGTGCCGCCTTATCCTTGATGATGCCCAGGCGGACGAGTCGGCTTATCCGTGGTCCTCCCGACGAACCGGTTATGCGGCGCAGGATGAAGCCGCCTACGCCGCGGCGATGGGGCATGTTGAAGACGACGTCGTTTAGCACCAACGTCACCTCGCCGCCGTCCTCGACGATGACCACGCCTTCGATCTCTCCCACGCCGTCCAACACCTCGAGGCGGACGCGCTGATCCCCCGGGAAGTCGCGGTAGGTGCCGTCTACCCGCGTCACCTTTTCGACCTGTTTGCGGCTGCCGGGCGGGCAGAGCACGCGTGCCTGCGGGTAGCGCTGGCTATAGCGCGCGGCGTCGAGGCGATGGTAGCGGTTCGGCACGATCACGTAGGCGACGGGGCCAAGCGCCTCGAGCTCCTTCATGGCGGGCTCCGCGAGCGCGATCGCGCTGTGGATCATCAGATCCCCGCCGCTGAGGCGTACCACCGTCATCACGCGCTTGATCGGGGGGCCCTTTTCAAGGGTGCCTTCCACGCGGAAGATGTGATCCGTAATCGCCTCGAGCGGCCCGTGCGGAGCGGCGGCAGAATCGGTTTCTTGGATCATCACGTCACCGAGGTTTTGGGGCCGGTCCCAGCTTACCCCAGTGTGAGCTCGACTTACCAGACCGCCTGCAGCGGATCTCGGTTGCATCGAGTCCGGCCTGGGGCGAGGTGCTGGCATCGCTCGCGCGCCCTGAGCTCGATTGTCGGCCGCGCGGTGATCGAGGGTCGTAGCGATGACGCACGGGAGGCGAACCGGATCTCCGGATCCGGAGTCGCGACGCTGCACCAGGAAGCGAGGCTGGTTATGGTCGGTGTGTATCCTGGCGCGCAAGCATCAGAAATTTATTGAGGTAGACTGCTTAGTACCTCGGCCGGCGCTTTGATCCGATTGGCGAACAACTCGCAAGCATCGCGACGTCGCTCAACAGCTTGTAACTTTAGTTCGCTCATTTCTCGCTCCCATGCGAGCCCCGGGATGTGGCTCGACCGAGATCGAATCATGATGGCTGGTTCAGGCACAGGAGAAAGGTGTATGTCGTGGATTCCGGGCGAGCGGGGCACAGTGAGAGCGAGCTTGCGTCGATTGCGCTCGAGGACGCCTCGCTCCTCATCGTGAGCACCGATGCGACTGGACTGATTCGAGTGTTTGGCGGTGAGTGCGAACGGCTCACTGGTATCCCGGAGCAGGACGCGCGCGGCCGCCCCGTGTGGGAGGTGATTGCCCAACGGGATGAGCGGGCGGCTTTGCGAGAGGCGTTTGCAGGTGGTCTCCGCGCGTTTCCAGCGCGCTTTGTCGCCCATTCGTACGGAGCGGACGGCTCTGTTCGTGTGGTGATCTGGTCACAGCGGGCGGTCTACACGGAGTCCGGGACCGTTGACCGGGTGGTGTTTACCGGCGTGGATGTCACCGATCGCGAACGCGTGGAGGAGCTCGTTCGCGACACTGGCGCTCGTCAGGAGCTGATTCTCGATCAGCTCCCAGCGGTCCACTGGACGACCGATCGAAAGCTCACCTTCACGAGCGGGGGCGGCGCGGCGCTCGCCGGGCTCGGCTTTCAGCCTGCCCAGCTGGACGGGGTGAGCCTGTTTACCCTTTTTGGCACGGATCGGACCGACCACCCGAATATCGCTCCATCACTCCGGGCGCTCGAAGGAGAGACAGTCGTTTATGACGCCGACTGGCTCGGACGGGTGTTTTACGTGGTAACCAAGCCACTGCGCGACTACGCTGGCGACATCGTCGGGACCATCAACGTGGGGCTCGACGTGACCGAGCGCGTCGAGGCCGAGCGCGAGCGGGACCGGCTGCTGGTCGCCGAGCGCCGCGCGCTGGGCGAGGCGAAGGCCGCTCTCGCCCAGCGCGACGAGTTTTTGTCGATCGCCTCGCACGAGCTGTCTACGCCGGTGACGTCTCTGCAGCTGGCCCTGGACTCGCTCTCGTCCAAGGAAGCCCGAGGCGCCGCCGCAGACCAGCTCCTCGAGTTGGCCGCGAAGCAGACCACGCGTCTCAGCAGGCTCATCGGTGAGCTTCTCGACGTGTCTCGAATTCGGGCTGGGCGACTCGTTATCGAACCGGAGCCGACGGATCTCGCCGCAGCGGCCGGCGAGGTCGCCGCGCGCCTCGGACCCGCCGCCCGCGCGGCCGGCTGCGAGCTGCAGCTGCGCGCGCCAGCGCCGGTTTTGGGAACGTGGGATCGCAGTCGCCTCGAGCAAGTCATCTCGAACCTGGTTGAAAACGCGATCAGGCACGCGCCAGGGGCGCCGATCACCGTGCGCGCCGAACCGCGCGACGACGGCGCCGCGCTCGAAGTCGCCGATCGCGGCCCGGGTATCGATCCTAAGCGCCTGCCCTACATCTTCGATCGGTTCGAACGCGCCACTTCCGCCCGTCATCACGGCGGGCTCGGCCTCGGCCTTTATATCGTATGGAAACTGGTCGTGGCCCACGGCGGCGAGGTGTCCGTGGCCACGTCTTTGGGGAGGGGCACTACCTTTCGCATACGCCTGCCGCGGCGAGCGCCCGCCGCGGACCTGCCCACCTCCGGTTCGCGACAGGAGCGCACATGACGACGAGCGGCTCATCACAGGTCGTTCTTCTCGTCGACGATGACGCAGACATCCGCGACGTGATAAGCCTCGTGCTGGATGTTCGCGGCTATTCTGTGGTCGGTTTGAGCAATGGACGCGAGGCGCTCGAGTGGCTCCGGCAGGGAAACCGAGCCTGCGTCATTCTGCTCGACCTGATGATGCCCGAGATGAACGGCTGGGAGTTTCGCCAGCTGCAGCTTGGAGATCCCGATCTGGCAGCCATTCCGGTCGTGATCCTGTCTGGAATTGCGGGGATCGAGGACGAGGCGGAGGCGCTCCGCGCAGAAACACTGCTGTCGAAGCCAATCGATCTGACAGAGCTCACCCAGACCGTGGCGCAGCACTGCTGAGGCCGGTGCCACGCGTTGTGGGCTGGCGTGCTAGTGCGTCGAGGAGCGCGCCGCCGACTTCGAACGTCCCGGAGTCGCAGAAAAAGGCTGCGGCGCCGCCCGCGGGCGTGGTACACGATGGCCCTTTCGTACTCGCCCAGGCGCGCGCCGCCGGCAGCGACCCATCCGAGATAATCCATTGCAAACATTCGAAGACCTCTCGCTGATCTCGCCGCTTCTCCGCGCCCTCGATGCGCAGGACTACCAGCGCCCCACCCCGATTCAGCAGCAAGCGATTCCACCGCTTTTGGCGGGTCGCGACGTGCTGGGGTGCGCGCAGACCGGGACTGGCAAGACCGCCGCGTTCGCGCTCCCGATTCTCCAGCGCCTGGCTGAGGCGCCGCCGGCCAAGGCGCGCGCCCCCCGCGCGCTCGTGCTCACGCCCACCCGCGAGCTGGCCGCTCAGATCGACGAGAGCTTTCGCGACTACGGTCGGCACGTGCGTGCGCGCCACGCGGTCATCTTCGGTGGCGTGAACGAAAAGCCGCAGATTCGAGCGCTCGAGCGCGGTCTCGACATCTTGGTCGCGACGCCGGGCCGACTCCTCGACCTGCTCGGCCGGGGGTACGTCGACTTGCGCGCGGTGGAGCTCTTCGTGCTCGACGAGGCGGATCGCATGCTCGACATGGGATTCATCCACGACGTGCGCAAGGTACTCGCGGCGCTTCCGCGCGATCGACAGAACCTGCTGTTTTCGGCGACCATGCCGCCGCCGATCGTCGAGCTCGCGAGCTCGTTTCTCGACAACCCCGCGCAGATCGAGGTGACGCCCCCGGCCACCACGGTGGAGCGAATCGAGCAGCGGGTGATGTTCGTGGAGCGCCAGAACAAGCGCGCGCTGCTCGTCTCCCTGCTCGGCGGTACGGACGTGGACCGGGCGCTGGTGTTCACGCGCACCAAGCACGGGGCGAACCGCCTCGCGACGCAGCTCGACAAGGCCGGAATTCAGGCCGCTGCGATCCACGGAAACAAGTCCCAAAGCGCTCGCACGCGGGCGCTCGACGGCTTCAGAAGCGGCGCCATCTCTGTGCTGATCGCCACCGACATCGCCGCCCGCGGCATCGACGTCGACGGCATAAGCCACGTGGTGAACTACGAGCTGCCGAACGAGCCGGAGAGCTATGTCCACCGCATCGGCCGCACCGGGCGCGCGGGCCGAAGCGGCGTCGCGATTTCTTTGTGCGACGGCACCGAAACCGGCTACCTGCGCGCCATCGAGCGCACCATCGGCCAACGCATCGACGTAGACGAGGGGCATGGCTACCACGCCGCTGCGGTGGTCCCAGGACGTCCGGCGCCGGAGCGCACGCGCGGTGACGCCACCCCCAGGCCGAACGATGCGCGGCGCCCGGGCAATGGCCGCCGGCAGGGCTCGCGCGCGTCGCGCGGCAGTCGCCAAAGACGCTCGGGGTCAGCCGGATTTCGGTGAGCACGCGGCGAGCGCTGAGCGCGGCGCCGACCGGGATGGTCACCGGGACTGTGCCTCGAGCCGGATCTTCGGACGGTCGGCGAAGCGGGGCGCCGGCGAGCTCGCCCACGCGCCCAGCTCGCTAACGAAGCGGCTCACGTCGAGGCCCATCACCGGCGACCCGGCGAGCGCCGCTGCCGTGTCCAGTCGCTTTGCGCCGCGAGCGGCCAGCGTGCGCACACCGCTGGGCCGGCCCGCGCGCGCCTTGACCGCCGCGGCGGCGACCTGGATCAGGCCCTGTAAGAGCTCGCGCCGCGCCGCATCGGTGGCGGCGCGCCACGGGCTCTCCCACGCCTCGTGTGCCTCCCACACAAACCCCGCGCTATACAGGTCCACGCCATACAGGTACGCCTCGTCCGAGCGCCACGCGTCGGGTGGGCAATCGACGGGCTCGGGCGCGCGCAGCGCGGCGGGCCTCGGCATCTGTCCCGGCACGAAGGCGGGGGGGCGCGGAAGCGGCCAATTGGGCAGCCAGCGCATGTTGGCAACGCTTCGTGTCAGCGAACCAGCCCCTGGTGGCGGAACACGCGCCGCAGGTATGTGACGGGCATATTGCCGGCTGTCAGGTAGGTCTCGTGAAACCGGCGGTCGAGGTCCAGTCCGTCCAGCCGGCCCTTTTGCGTCTCGGCCATGTCTCGTTTCAGCTCTTTGACGAGGCGGTTTCCGGTCAGATAGCACAAAGGATAGCCCCGCTCCTGGGAGTACCAATTGAGCTCCGCCTGGACCCGCTCGGGCACGAAGCCCGTGACCTCGGCGAGCAGATTTCCGGCTGCCTCGAAGGGATCGGGCGAGCCGAGGTCGCAATCGACGCCGACATCGAGGTAGCCGCGCTCGCCGGTCATGAAAAACAGGTCGATGGCCACGCGCGCCCCGATGCGGCTGAGCTCTCGGTAAGTGGCGAACCGGCATTCGCTCGTGAGCTCACCCATATAGCCGATGTCGAGCATGTACTCCTCGAGCATCGTCGTCCAGCCTTCGGCTTGCTCGCTCGCGTCGATGTGACGGCGCACGACGGACGGGTGCCCGGCCGCGGTGGCGAGCTGAAGGTGGTGACCGGGGATCCCCTCGTGGACGATCATGCTCGGGATCCCGAGCTCGGTGTGCTCGTCGAGGAGCTCCTCACTGAGCGTGAGGTAGATCAGGCTCGTTTTCACGCCGTCGCGAAACGGCGGGGGCGACATCATCGCGCCGGCCGGGATGCTGGGCGCCATGAATCCGGGGGTGCGCAGGATCGACATGTCCTGGTCAGCTGGGATCGGGAAGAGGTCGCGCTCGCTGATGAAGCCCAGGACTCGGTCGCGCTCGGCTCGGTATCGGGAAAGCACCGCCTCGATAATGTCGCCGTGGTCCTCCACTCGCACGCGAAAGCGTCGGTTGAGCTCGCGGTGCAGGTCGGCGACGGAAATTTTCGAGTCGAGCGCGTACTTGGTCGCCAGCTCCGCGCGCAGCGCCTCGATCGACTCGCGCGTCTGGGCCAGAAACTCGCGCGCCCAGCGGTGAAGCTCTTCAAGCGATCGATCGATCCCCCGCAGCTCGACGATGCGCCGGGCCGTCGCCTCGCCCACGTGGAGCGCCGAGGTCGTGGGCATCGCGCGCAGCGCTCGCGCGTACCGCTCGAGGGCGACTTCGGCCCGCTCGCGCGCCCGCGCCGCGCGTTCCCGGTCGGCGAAGCCCACGGCCTCGGCCTGCTCGCTCACCGTGGCGAACAGCGACGGGAGCTCTGCGATCTTTTCGAGGTCCATGGCGACCCAGCGGGCGATCGGCTCATCGAGCCTCGCCTCGAGCTCTCCGAGGTAGTCCGGAATCCGCTCGAGCCGCGAGGTGATGTCCGCGAGTCTGTCTGGCTCTGGGCGCGGATCGCTGGCCAAGAGCAAAAACACGCCATCGCCGATGTCGTCGCCGGCCCTGGGCATTCGCGCCCGCTGGGCGCGATCGCCGACCGGATAGGTAGCGTCGTGCGCCTCGCCGGCGAGGAGCAGCTCGGCGAGGTCGGCGTCGAGGGCGTCGTCGAAGCCGAGCGCGCTTCGATCGAGCGACGAAAAGCGCGCGCGCAGCGCCTCGGCGTCCTGCGCGCGCGCGGTGGCGGCGGACAGGCTCGGATCGGGCAGCTCGCCGAGGTTGCGCTCGATCCCCATGAGGACACAGCGGTTGGGATCGCGGGCGCGGTGATCGTGGAGCTCGCGCACGAGCGAGTCGAAGGAGTCGCGTGCCGTCATGCGCCCATGGTACTCGCCGGCGCCCTCAAGTTCAGCCCTCGCGCGGCGGAGCCTCGCCAGGCGTGCCTGGCTCCGCGTGGAGTGCTTGGCGGAGCTCGCCGACCGTGCGTTCGAGGGCGGTGACGCGGCCCGCGAACTCCCGGACCACGTCGTCTAGGTCCGCGATAATGCGATCCTGGTGGGCGATTCGCGACTCGAGCTCGATGATTCTTTCCTCGGCGTCCATACCCGGGCATGTTAGCTCGAGCTCGGCGGGCCGTCGCTAACCATCGGGGGCGGGGCCCGCGTGGGCCAAGGGGATAGTCACCCAAAACGTGGTGCCGCGGCCGCGTTCGCTCTCGACATGAATGCGCCCGTCATGGGCCTCGGCGATGCGCTTGGCGATATAGAGTCCGAGCCCCGTCGTTCCCCGTTGTTTGCGATGGCGCCAGTGGAGCTCGAAGATATGCTCGAGCTTTTCGTCGTGGATGCCCGGCCCCGTGTCGCTCACGGCGATCAAAGCTTCGTCTCGCTGGGCGCGCGCCCTCAGCACGACTTCATCGCCGGCTCGACACACGCTGATCGCGTTATCCACGAGGTTGGCGAGTACCTGTTGCAGGCGATCACGGTCGCCGACAATCGGCGTAGCGCTCTCGAGCCGGATATCCTGGCGGAAGGTCACCCCGCGCGCCTCCGCCACCGGAGCGTGGGTCTCGGCCGCTTCGGCCAGGATCTCGCGCAGGTCGGTTTTCACGAGCTCCACCGAGAAGGTTCCAGTCTGGATGCTCGTGAGGTCGAGGAGGTCGTGGATGAGGCGCTGCATTCGCCGCGCGCTGCGGCGGATCGTCTGCAGCTGCTGCCTCGCGCCCGGCTCCTGGCCCGCTCCGCTAAATCGGGACAAAGCTTCGGCGCTGAGCTCGATCGCGGCGAGCGGACTCTTTAGGTCGTGGGAGACCACGGCGAGGAACTGCTCTCGAAGCCTCACGGCTTCTCGCACGTTCTGATGAAGCCGCGCGTTTTCGATGGCCACCGCGGCGCGGAGCGCGAGGTCGCGCGCGAGCGTCACGTCGTCGTCCTCGAATCGCCGCGGGTGCTGCCGGATCATGGTCATCGCGCCGAACGTCGTTTGTTCGGCGGTCGTGAGCGGGACGACGATGAGGGAGCTTACGGCTGGCTCCAGCCAGTGCGCCGGGCGTTCGACATCGGCGCCGGCCTCGCCGACGCCGTCGGTCGTGACATCGGTAAGAATGACTTCCCTGCCGGTGCGCACGACCTCCGCGACGAGGTCGGAAGCGCCTGGACAAATCGGGCGGCGGCCGTGCACTTCGGTGATGGACTCCGCCTGATCGGAGGGGCGGTGCATAGCCGCGACAGGCTCGGCGACGGAGTCGTCGTCACCTGCGATATCCACGCCGCACCAGTCGGCTACCTCCGGCACCGCTAACGCAACCACGTCGCGCAGCGTGTGTTCGTAGTCCAAACTCTCCGCCAGGCGCGCGCTCGCGTCAGACAGGAACGTGAGGCGTTCGCGGAGCCGCACTTGCGCCGAGATGTCCTGAACCACAGTAATGAAATAGAGGATCTCACCACGATCGCCGCGGACGCTCGAGTTCGTGAGGTAGACCCAGACGACGCCGCCGTCTTTGCGGATGTATCGCTTCTCCCTCTGCCGTGTCTGTGCTTCTCCGGCCAGGAAGCGCTCGAGGGCCGCCAGGTCTTCGCCCAGGTCGTCGGGATGGGTGACGTCTTGAAAGCTAAGCTCGATGAGCTCGTGGTGCTCGTAACCGAGGATCTCACAGTACTTTTCGTTGAGGCGAATCCACTTGCCGTCGGGGGCGACGTGCGCGATGCCCACCGCGGCGTTTTCGAAGGTGGCGCGAAACCGACGCTCCGAGGCCTCCACCTCCTTCGCCCGACGCTCCGAGGCCTGGCGAAGTAGGTGCGCCGCGATGCCGGTCGTTGCCCGCGCGGCCATGGCGCTCAAAAGGAGCTTGTCGCTCCGTGAGAACGTGGACGTAGATTTCGAGCCGATGTGGGCGACGCCGTAAAGCTCGCCTTCGTCGATCAGCGGTATCCCATAGAGGCCGAGGATCCCGAGGGACTTGAGCGCGGGGCTCCTGAGCAGGGGATCCTCCGAGGCACGGGTGAGGGACAGCGGCTGTCTCGTTCGCGCGATCGTGCCGGAAAAGCCTTCACCGATGGGCAGGGTAAACCCGAGGTGGGCCTCGGTCCCGGCGCCGCTCACGGCGCGCACCCGCAAAAGCTCGCCCTCTCGGAGGAGTATCGTCACGGCGTCGACCCACGGCGATGCGTCGAGGAACACCTCGATGAGCTCACGTAGCAGCTCGTCGAGGGAAGACGCGTGCAGTGAAGCGGTGGCGATGCGATCCAGCGTCTCCATGAGGCGCTCTCTCGCCTGTGCAACCGTCTGGACCGAGTGCGTTATCAGGTGGTCGATGCCGCGGTTTAAGGCGCGACTTTCGCCCACGCCGAGCACCTCGCCTCCGCGCGCCTCCCATTCGCGAAGGATGCTGTCGCGAAGGAGACCGAGCTCGGCGATGATTTCGGACAGCGCGAAGCTCTCCTCGGCCCGCTGCGACGCGTGCCGATCGACGAGCTCCGGCATGTCGATCCGTGACGGATCGATGTCCGGGCCGGGGTGGCCCACGACCTGAGCGAGCCATGCGCAAAGCTCGGGAACGAGGTCCAACAGCGTGGGCTCGGTGAGATCGGCGGCGCTGGCCAGCGCGCGGACGTCGCGCTTCCAGCGCGCCAGGATCTCCCCCCGTCGCTCGTGCAAAAACGCTGCGAGCGTTATGCCCGAACCGCCATTTCCCATTGCCACCGTCTGCGCGCCGTGTCCGCTGCCCGTCCCGACGCCACCTCGTCGGCGGCGCGCTGAGCGAGCGTGGGGTGCGCCGGGGCCGGCGGCGCCGCCGTGACCCGCCCCATCGCAGTATCCCCCACATCGTCACACAGATTCCGCGCTTTTCATTCCCTATCTCGCACGCGCGAAAGGCCGAGTCGGGGCGCGCCGGTTCGTGGTGACTGTTCCGAGCGGCCCGCCCGCGAAGGTGGCCCGGGCCCGCTCCGTGGCGGCGGCGCAGGCCGGCCTGGCTCCGACGATGGCTCGCGAACCGGGCGCGGGGCGAATGACTGGTGACTCGAGCTCGCTAACCGGGCGCGGGGGGAATGACAGGTGGATCGCGCGGCTTAGGGACTGTTGGCCCCACGAAAGCGGCTTGTCGCGTGGTCAGGGGGCCGGGAAGGAGCGACCCCAGCCTACCCCGGCCCCCACGCCAAGTAGCCTGAACTACACTGGTTGAGTCTCAGTCGCAAGCTGGCGTGCGAATTGCTTGAACCAAAGTCGCCATGTCGATTCGCACGCTTTCAATTCCGCACACGCTCGTCATCACCGCCGGGTTTTCGCTCGCCGCCGCCTGCGGTTCCTCCTCGGGAGACAACGGGGAGGGCGACTTCGAGGCGGCCCTCACCATCGTGGGGGACCAGCAGCTTAGCCTGGATAGCCGGACGCAAACCGAGCTCGAGGTTCGCTACCACGACCACGACGGCGAGCCCCTTCACGGCGGCGTGCTGTTCGACATCGAAGGGGACTCCGACGGCGCCTACCTCGTGGATAGCTCCGCCGAGACCGACGACGACGGCCACGCCGCGGTCGTCCTCGAGGCCGCCAACGAAGACGAGGTCTCGTTTTCCATCGAGGCCACCGCCCCGGACGCTGCCCCCGCGGTTTGGGACATCACCATCGCCGAGCGCGA
>SLNH01000260.1 GCA_007133195.1 Nannocystineae bacterium
TCAATACGCTCCTTCTTCACGCCTTGCGAGGCACGCGATGTGGCTCGCCCGATCGAATCATTACGCCTGGGTCGAGGCACTAGCTGCCGGGCAGGGCGGTGGCTCGGGCGGCCGGCCTGGCCAGGTAGTCGCGGCTGGCGTCGCGGACGGCGGCCACGAGCTCGGCGTTGTCGGCCGCGCGCGCGCCGCGCGGGGTGAGCAGGTTGTTTTCGAATCCGACCCGGGCGTGCCCGCCGAGGGCCGCCGCCGCCAGCGCGCAGGCACACTCGCGCGCGCCGAACGCGCACACCGACCATGGATAGTCCGTTTTTCGGGCCTCGAGAAACGGCAATAGCTCGGCGGGCGCCGCGTCGCCTTCGCCATAGCGGCCGAGGACGAACAGCACCCAGTAGTTTTCGTCGGGGATCACGCCGCGGGCGAGGAGATCCTCGAAGCCGAGCACCTCCTCCGGCGAGTACAGGATGTACTGGGCGGCGATGCCTTCGCCGTGCGCCCACGCGAAAAACGCCGCCGCGTCGGGCTCGGCTGAGGCGGACGGGACGAGCTCGCGGATCGAGAGCGACACCGCGTCGGGCACGAGCTCGCGCACGAGCGCCATCTGCTGGGGCGGCTCGTAGCGGCCGCCCGCTTCGGTGGTGACCTGGATGGCGAGCTCGTCGGGCCCGCGCTCGCGGCGAATGGCTGCGATGGCCTCCCGATAGGCGTCCGCCTCGAGGATGTGCTCGCCGCGATCGTCGCGGACGTGAAGGTGCACATACGCGGCCCCGGCGTCGGCGCAGGCGGCCGCCTCGCGGGCGAGCTCTCGGGCGGTGATGGGGAGGGCCGGATGGTCGGCCTTGCCCCGGCGCGCGCCGTTTGGGGCGACGCCGATGGCGATGGGGGCGGGCTGGCTGGTCATGAGATCTCCTCGAGGGCGGCGTCGACCGCGTCGCCGAGCCGCTCGGTGGCGCTCGTGAGCTCTCGTTCGGTGATGATGAACGGGGGCGCCAAGAGCACGTGATCGCCGCTCTCGCCGTCGGCGGTGCCGCCGGCGGGATAGACCATGAGCCCGCGCGCAAACGCGTGGCGGCGGACGCGCTGGTGAAGCCGGGCGCTCGCCGCGAACGGGCGCTTTTCGCCGCGGTGCTCCACGAGCTCGATCGCCCACAAGAGCCCGCGCCCCCGGATGTCGCCCACGTGGGGGTGGTCGCCGAACCGATCGCGCAGCTTCGCGGCGAGCTCGTCGCCCAGGGCGCGCACGCGCCCGAGCAAGCCCTCCTCGCGGATGACGCGCTGTACGGCGAGGGCGGCCGCGCACGCGATCGGATGGCCCATGTACGTGTGACCGTGGTTGAACGCGCCGCTGCCGCGGCTGATGGCGTCGTAGACGCGCTCGGAGACGAGGACCGCGCCGATGGGTTGGTAGCCGCCGCCGAGCCCCTTGGCGACGGCGACGAGGTCTGGCGTGACGCCCTCCGCCTCGCAGGCGAACGCGGTGCCGGTGCGCCCCATGCCGCACATCACCTCGTCGAGGATGAGGAGCGCGCCGTGTTCCCGGGTGATGTCGCGGACGCGGCGAAAGTAGCCGGGGACCGGGGGCACGGCGCCGGCGGTGGCGCCGACCACCGTCTCGGCGATGAACGCCGCCGCACGTCGGGGGCCGAGATTTTGGATTCGCGCGTCCAGCTCGTCGCCGAGCCGCGCGGCGTACTGCGCGTCGGTCTCGCCGCCTCGCTTATCCCGGTAGGCGAAGCACGGCGATACGTGCTCGGCGCTTCGCAAAAGCGGCTCGAAGCCCCGGCGCCGGCCCGCGTGCCCCCCGGTGGCGAGCGCGCCCAGGGTGTTGCCGTGGTAGCTCTGCCGGCGGGCGATGACGGCGTCGCGCTCGGGGGCGCCCGTTTCGATGGCGTACTGGCGCGCGAGCTTGAGCGCCGCTTCCACGGCCTCGGAGCCGCCGGATGTGAAATACACGCGGGACAGCCCGGGCGGGGCCGCGCTCACGAGCTCCTCGGCCAGGTCCTCGAGCGCCCTGGTCGTGAAAAACGACGTGTGCGCGTAGGCCAGGCTCTCGCTCTGCTCGCGGATGGCCTGCACCACCTTCGGGTGGCCGTGGCCGAGGCAGGAGACCGCCGCGCCCCCGCAGGCATCGAGGTAGCGCTTGCCCTCGGCGTCGATGATGTAGCAGCCCTCGCCGCCGGTGGCCTCCGGGAAATCGGCGCGCAGATCGCGGTGAAACACCCGACTCATAGCGGGGCATCGTAATACAGCGGCGGCCCCGGCGGGGGCCCCCAGCGCCTCGGACGACAGCGCGCCGGCCTCTCGAGCGCCGCGGCGCCAGCGCGCCCCCCGTGGTATAGGTGCGCGCGTCGCGCCGCGGCGGGAAAACTCCCCGCGCGAACAAGAGATACAGGAGATCAGATGAGCTCATCCGGGTTCACCACGATCGTGGTTCACGGGGGCGCCGGCGATTTCGCCGACGACCGGGCCCCGGCGGTGCGCGCCGGCTGTCTTCGCGCCGTCGATGCCGGCCTCGCCGCGCTCGCCGCCGGGGGCGGAGCGCTTTTGGCGGCGCAAGCGGCGGTGCGCGCGCTCGAAGACGATCCCGAGTTCAACGCGGGCGTGGGCGCGGTGCTCACCCGTGAGGGGACGGTCGAGGCCGACGCGGCGCTGATGGAGGGAAGCGCGCTTCGGTTCGGCGCCGTGGGGGCCGTGGAAAACGCACGCCAGCCCATCGACCTGGCGCGCGCGGTGCTCGATGACGGCGAGCACGCGTTCGTCGCCGGCGACCAGGCGTGGGCGTGGTTGCGCGCGCAGGGGTTCGCGCCGTGTGATCCGGCGGCGCTCGTGACCGAGCGGGCGCGGCGGCGGCTGGCGGCGGCCGAGGCGCGGGCCGGGCGGGTCGTGGCCGAGCGCGACCCGGA
>SLNH01000143.1 GCA_007133195.1 Nannocystineae bacterium
AGGGCCATGGTCGCCGGGCTGTTTTCGGCGATGTCGCTGGCGAGCGCCATCGTCTCCTCCTCGAGCTTGTCGGCGGGGACGACGCGGTTAACGAGCCCGATGCGCTCGGCTTCCTCGGCGCCTAAGCGCCGACCCGTGAGCATCATCTCGAGCGTTCGCTTGCGGCCGATGTTTCGGCTGATCTCCGCGGTGATCATCATGGGCCAAAGCCCCACCTTGATCTCGGTGGTGCCGAACGTCGCCGCGTCGGAGGCGACGGCGAGGTCGCAGGCGACCATCAGGCCGAGTCCACCGGCGAGCGCATGGCCGTTTACCATGGCGATAATCGGCTTGCCGAGATCGTGCATGGTGGTGAGGAGATCGACGAGGGACGCGGGCGGAACCGGCGAGTCGTCGCCGCCGCTACCCGACATCATGGACAGATCGCCGCCCGCGGAAAACGCCTTGCCGGCGCCGGTGAGCACCGCGACCTTGAGCGAGGGCTCCTCGCGCACGCACCGAAGGGCGTGGATGAGCTCGCCGTTTGTCTGCGGGCCGATGGGGTTTCGCTTATCGGGGCGGTTCAAGGTGATGCGAGCGATCGGGCTCTGGCTGTCATCGAACGCAATCGTGCTGTACTCGGACGGCATAGCGGCCACACCTTAGCGCATCTGGCCGCGTGTGGGCATCCCCGCCGGTATGCGCGCGGGCCGTCCGGGCACGGTGCGCCCTGGGCCGTATCAGCGCTTTTTGAAGCTCTTTTCCGGCTTGTCGGGCGCCCCCTCGGGCGACTCCTCGGACGACTCCTCGGACGACTCGCCACCGGACGCCCCTTGTCCTGGCGCGTTCGGCTCGCGCTTGTTCCGGTTGCCGCCCTCGCCGCCTTTCGGGCTCGCCTCACCGGGCTGGCTCTCTCCAGCATTCTTGGCTCCTCCCGCATCCGCCCGGCCGTCGGCATTGCGGCCGGTCAAGTAGCGCAGCGTCCCAGCCGTGATCGCCGCCACTGGAACGGCCAAAAACGCGCCCAGGATGCCGAGGAGGAGCCCGCCCGCGGTCACGGCGAGGAGCACGAGGAGCGGGTGGAGCTTGATCGCCCGCCCCTGGACGATGGGATGAAGGACGTTACTCTCGAGCTGCTGCACGACCAAGACGAGCCCAAGCACCGCCACCCCGAGCCAGAATCCGCCGTCGGCGAGCGCGACCAGCACGGCCAGGCCGCCCGTCGCGACGGCGCCCACGATGGGAAACAGGCCGCCGAAAAACACGAGCACCGCGAGCGGGATCGCGAGCGGCACCTGCAAGATCAAAAGGCCGACGCCGATCAAGACAGCGTCGACCAGCGCGACGACGAGGAGCCAGCGGAAGTAGGTACCGAGCAAGATCCAGGCGCGCGAGAAGGCGCCGCGGACGCGGTCTTGAATACCGGCCGGGAGAACGGAGACGATGCCAGCGCTCAGGCGCGGTCCATCTTTCAGGTAAAAAAACAGCACCACGAACAGCAGCAGGATGCCCGCGATCGTCTCCACCGCGGTGGTGGCGGCGGCCAGCGCCCGCGGTGCGATGTCGCCGATCTCACCGATCTGATCCTGGGCGGCCGCGAGGAGCTCGCTGATGCCCCCGACCTCGACTCCGAACGGTTCCCGGGCCAGCCACTCCTCGAGCCGCCGAACACCATCGGCCGCCGACTGCATGAGCTGGGGCATCTCGGCCACGACGAGCGGCACCATCGAGCCGATGAGCGCCGCGAACAGAAGCAGCCCCGCGAGGATGGCGGCGAGCGACGCGAGCGCCGTGGGAAACCTGTGCTTTTTGAGCCAACTCGCCACCGGCCAAAGCAGGGTGGCGGGGAACAGCGCCAGCACCACCGGCACGACGATGAACGAAAGCTCACTCGCCAAAAAGCCCAGCACCGCGACGAGCGCGAGCACGCCGAGCGTCGCCCAGGCGGTGCGGCCGGCGCGCCACAGCGCGAGGGTTTTGGATCCGGGCGGATCGCCGGCGGGCGACTCGTCGTCGGGCGCGCTCGGCGCGGGGGGCGGCGAATCCGATCGAGACGTCATGCCGGCCTCGAGCGGCGCTTAGCGCGCGAGGCTCAAAGCCCCGGCGCGCTCGAGTTCGACCCGAGTCCGACCCCTCGGTTCCGGGTTTGGGCCTCGGAGTCGAGTTTCGGCTTCGGGCTTCGGCTTCGGGCGCCGCGCTCTTCTACGATGCCGGCGCCGCGCGGGTCGTGCCGCGCGATTGGCGACGGGTCGCTCGCCTTACAACTCGTCGATCGCCGCGAGGGTCGGGGCGAGCATCGCGGAAATATCCTCCCCGGGGCGCGTCGAGTATTCCGGGGCTGCCATGCGTGATTGTAAGGGAATGTGGGTTTGCTTCTCGCAGCAGCGGCTCGTCGGCGGATGATGGGCCGGTGCCTCGACCCGCGCGATCGTGATTCGATCGGGCGAGCCACATCGCACGGCTCGTACGATCGAAGCAGCAAACGTCGCGAGCACGCGTGCCCGATGAGCGTCGCAGCGAGGTGCGGGTCAAAGCGATGCATGTGGCCTGCATTACCTGGCGAGGTCGCGATGATCGTCGCTACGCGCCTTCGGCGCGAGTATGAGAAACTGGCGGCTAAAACAGGAGGCGCGACGTGAGACTCGCTAAGCACTGCATTGCACTTGCCCTCGGCGCGAGCGGCCTGTTTGCCGCCGATGCACGAGCCGAGCCGTTTTCCAGCTTCAGCACCACCGACCGTCAAAGCGACGATTCGCTGATCGGAGCCGACATCGGCATCGGCTTCATGGATCCCGTACCGTTCGACGACGACCAGTCGCTGCGCCTGGATTTCCACGGGCAGTACCTGTTCGACGACCGAGCGGGTATCTACGGGATGATACCGTTTTCGCGGCTGTTCTCGGACACGCTCGACGGCAGCTTGGCGCTCGGAAACCTGGAGGCCGGCGGCTATTACATCGCGCCCGCGGGTGACCTCGATCTGGTCTTGCGGGGCGGCCTCGTGCTCCCCACGGCCGATGGCAACCTCAGCGCGAGACTCACGAACGGGATCGCGGCGGGCGTCCGCATCACCGACATCGCGCTCGCCTACCACGACACGACGTGGCTGCGACTCGGGGCCTCCCCCCTTTTGCGCAGCGGTGACGTTTTCGTTCGCACCGACCTCGGCCTCGACGTGCCGCTCCGCACCGACGCCGGCGCCGACCCTTTGTTCAGGATCAACGTCGGGGGAGGCGTGGATCTGGATCCGGTCTCGCTGCTCGCCGAGCTCGCCCTCGTGCTGAACGCCGACGCGGCGCCCGGCATCGGGGACGATAACCTCATCTCCGGCGCGCTCACCGCGCGCTTTCACGGCGAGCAGATCCAACCGGGGCTCAGCCTCGTGATCCCCATCGACGACTCCCTCCGAGACGTCCACGATCTCGGGCTGGTGTTCAGCTTCCAAGTTCACCTCGACTGAGGCGGGGCGATCCGAGCGGCGCCGGGGGTGCAAACCGGCCGGTTTTTCGCCACACTCCCCGCATGCCCACGAGCGCCCCTGTCCACGACTACGATCTATTCGTCATCGGCGGCGGCTCAGGGGGCGTACGCGCCGCGCGGATCGCCGGCTCACACGGCGCCCGCGTCGCCATCGCCGAATCTGACCGTTACGGCGGCACCTGCGTCATCCGCGGCTGTATCCCGAAAAAGCTGTTCGCCTACGCCGGATCATTCTCCGGCCTGTTCGAGGACGCCGCGGCCTACGGCTGGGAGGTCGCGCCGCCGCGGTTCGACTGGGCCACACTCGTTCGCAACACGAGCGACCGAGTCGCGCACCTCGAGTCGATCTACCGCCGACTCTTGGATGGCGCCGGCTGCGCGATCTTCGACCACCGGGCGCGGCTCGTGGATCGCCACACCGTGCAGGTAGGCGACAAGCGCGTGACCGCCTCGCGCATCGTGATCGCCACCGGCGCGCGGCCGTTCGTCCCCGACGCCCCCGGCATCGAGCACGCCATCGTCTCCGACGACGCCTTCCACTTAGATCCCCTCCCCGAACGAATCGTCATCGTCGGCGGCGGCTACATCGCCGTGGAGTTCGCCAGCATCTTTCACAACCTGGGCTGCCGCGTCACCCTCGTCCACCGCGGTGAGCACGTGCTCCGCGGCTTCGACGTAGACGTCCGCCAGGCGCTCACGGGTCACCTGGCGGAAAGCGGCATGACGCTGCGGATGGAAAACACCGTCACCGGCGTGGAAAAACAGCCGTCGGGACAGCTCGAGGTCGCGCTGTCGGAAGACCAGCCGGTCCGGGCAGACGCCGTGCTGTGCGCCACCGGCCGCGTGCCCAATACCTCTGACCTGGGCCTCGAGCGAGCGGGCGTCGAGCTCGCCCCCTCCGGCGCCGTCGTCGTGGACGAGTACTCACAAAGCTCGGTGCCGAACATCTACGCGGTGGGCGACTGTACCAATCGGGTAAACCTCACACCCGTGGCGATCCGCGAGGGCCACGCGCTCGCGGACTCGCTGTTCGGCGGTAATCCTCGCCCCGTGGATCACGAAGCGGTCCCCTCGGCCGTGTTTTCGGCCCCCCCGGTGGGCGCCGTCGGCCTCACCGAGGACGAGGCAGATGAGCGCGGGTATGACGTGGACGTCTACACGTCGAACTTTCGGCCGCTGTTTCACAGCATGACCGGCCGCCGAGTAAAGGACTTCATGAAGCTCGTGGTCGACGCCGAGTCCGGGCGGGTGCTCGGCGCACACATGGTCGGCGAAGACGCGCCGGAAATCATGCAGGGCTTCGCCGTGGCCGTGAAAATGGGGGCGCGCAAAGCCGACCTCGACGCGACGACGGCGATTCACCCGACGTCGGCCGAGGAGTTCGTGCTGATGCGCGAAAAGCGCGCCCGCTAGTGACGCGAGGGGGTGCGCGGCGGGGCTGGGAGCTCAGCTTCGGCTGATGCGCCGCTCGCTGCTGCTCGCCGCGCTGCCCCGCTGGTGGCGAAAGCGCGAAAACGAGTTGTGCACCCGGCCCAGGCTGGTAATGCGCTGCCGCGCCATTTGATCGGCTGCCTCGTTGGTGGGGATGCCTTCGCTGCGGGCCAACCTGAGGATCTTCATGGTGTTGTAGTAGATCCCGCGCGTGAGGCGGAGCGCCCGCTCCCGGCTGTAACCCTCGAGCTCGAGCGACACGTTGATGAGACCGCCGGCGTTTACGACGTAATCCGGGGCGTAAAGCACGCCGCGCCGCATGAGCTCGGCGCCGAGCTCGTCGTGATCGAGCTGGTTATTCGCCGCGCCGCAGATGATTTTGGCGCGGATGCGATCGATCGTGCTCTCGCTCACCGCCGCGCCCATTGCGCACGGCGCGAAGATGTCGACGTCGACACCGTAGATCTCCTCGTTCTTTACGATCTCGACCTGCGGCAGCTCCGCGCGCACCGCCTCGATGCGATCTTGGTCGACGTCGCAGGCGACGACTTTCGCGCCGTCCTCGAGGAGGAGCTTGGCCAGGTTGTAGCCGACGTTGCCGAGCCCCTGAACCGCGACGCGCTTGCCTTCGAGCGTGTCGCCGTCGAAGGTGACCTCACCGGCGGCGCGCATGCCCTGAAGGACGCCGAGCGCGGTGAACGGCGACGGGTCCCCGGAGCCGCCGTGGCTCGTATCGATGCCGGTGACGGCTCCGGTCTCCGTAAAGATATACTCCATATCGTTGACGTCGGTGCCCATGTCCTCGGCGGTGACGTATCGTCCACCCAATGACTCTACGGCGCGGCCGAACGCCCGAAACAGCACCTCGCTCTTGTCGCGCTTCGGATCACCGATGATCACGGCCTTTCCACCGCCGAGATTCAAGCCCGCGGCGGCCGCCTTGTTGGTCATCCCGCGGGAGAGGCGAAGTACATCGCGAATCGCCTCCTGATCGCTGCTGTAGGGGTGCATGCGCAGCCCCCCCAGCGCCGGCCCGAGGGTGGTGTCGTGTATCGCGATGATCGCCTTCAGTCCCGCTTCGGCGTTGTGACTGAAGATGACCTGCTCATGACCAAAGGATTCGATCTCCGTAAACGCCATGGGGCGCCTTGTAACACATTCCGGCCGAGCGGCGATGCCTCGCAGGCCGGCGCTACGGCGCTGGCCATCGCTCGCGCCGCCCGCCGGGGTTGCCCCGTCGCCGGCGAATCGCGCAATTGGGACGCCCCGGCGCTCGCGACGCCCTATGGCGCACCGCGTCGCGAAAGCGGCGGCGCCGGTCGCGGCCGCGACGTCAGGGCGGGCCCCGGCGGCTCGCGAGCAGATCGCGAAGCTCCGCGATCTCCTCGCGCAGCGCGGCGACCTGTTCGGTGCTCTCCCTTTGCGCCTCCTCTTGTCGTTCCCGCTCGCCCTGGGTCTCGGACTCGTGAAGGCTCTGCATCGAGTTGACGATGATCGCGATGAAGAGGTTCAGGACCATGAACGTCACGAGCACGATGTACGGGACGAAGAACGCCCAAGCCCACGGGTAGGTGTCCATGACGGGCCGCACGATCCCCATGGACCAGCTCTCCAGGGTCATGATCTGAAAGAGCGTGTACATGGAGGCTCCCAGCGAGCCGAAGTACTCCGGAAAGCCCTCCCCGAACAGCTTGGTGGCCAGAACTCCCGAGACGTAATACATGAGCAGGAGCACCATGCCGATGGCCCCCATGCCCGGGAGCGCGCCGAACAGGGCCTGCACCACCTTGCGGAGCTGCGGGATGATGGACAAAAGGCGCAGCACGCGGAGGATGCGCAGCGCGCGGAGCACCGACAGGTTGTCCGTGGCCGGGACGAGGGTGACCGCCACGATGACGAAATCGAAGATGTTCCAGCCGCTCGTAAAAAAGCGGTGCCGATACACGATGAGCTTCGCGACGATCTCGGCCGCGAAGATGGCGAGCGCGGCGCGATCCAAGATCGCGAGGATCTCGCCGTGCTCTCGAACGATACTGCTGGACGTCTCCAGCCCGAGGGTGATCGCGTTGATCACGATCACCACGACGATGAAGGTTTGAAAGCGGCTGGAGTCGACGAGCCGGCGCAGGCGCTCCAGCCCGGGTGAACGCTGGCTTTCGTTCGCTTGACTGGTCATGGCTGACACATCGCGCAGGTCCCGGCGCTCCGCCTCGCGGCGGTCCGCAGCGCCCGGAGCCTACCCGAGACCAAGCCGGGATTTCACGCCCGCCGGGCCGCTGAATCCCGCGGTCAGATCAGGTTTGGTGGTAACCGACGAAGTAGATCACCACGAGGGCGATCGCCAACAGGACGGTGACCGCCAGGGAGATCTTCGCCCAGCTCCACGGCGCCGAGCCCTGGACCTTGCCGGTTTGGCCGTTGACCAAAAACCGGTAGGTCTCATTCCGATACTGATACGCGGCGATCCACACGGGCAACAGCACGTGACGGAACTTCGCGTCCGAGAAGCTCGTGCTCACGCGAAGGCGGCGGTGGGTGTCACCGGGGATCTGCCGCCTACACGCGTCTCGCTCCTCCTGCGAAAGCCGCTCCTTGCCCTGCTCCCACCCCTGCGCGGCGTCCATGACGTATTCCTCGGCGCCGAACCCGGCGAGGTAGCGGCCGTCGTAGGCCACGAGGTTCTCGAACGGATAGGGCTCGATGCCCGTGCACAGGTTCTTCGGCAGTCCCTGCGACGCGTAGATCGGGACGTTCGTGTAGGTCCGCTCATGCTTGCCCGACGCCGGGCTCCACCGGACGCGGCGGACGCGGCGCGTTCGGCTCTTGCCGTCGGAGCTGCGGTAGCGACGCGTGGTGTAGTAATAGTGACCGGCGTCGGCTTTCCACCACGACTGGGCGTGGGCGTCGAACAGCCAATAGGGCAGATACACGCCGCGCAGCTCGTCGACCTGGGCGCCCTTTTGCAGATCGCTCGGCCGAAACCATAGCCGCCCCAGCCACTTTTTGTACTCCTCGAGCGCCTGATCGCGACTCTGGGCGAACGGCATCAGCCCCTCGGGACGCCAGGCGCGCGCCCCCTCCTCGATCTCTGCGACGGATTGCGCGCCACAAAACGCGCATCCCCCGGCGACGCTCCCCGGATCGAAGTCCACCGTTGCGCCGCAGTTGTCGCAGCGAATGCGGCGCACCTGAACGTCGAGGCCGCGGTGATCGTCGCGGCGCATCGCCTCGGCGATCGTGTACTCGGGGATCTCCGTTGCCGGGCGCTCGACGAGCTGCGCGTTTCCGCAGTACTCGCAGGCCAGCGCGTTTTGTTCCGGGTCCCAGGAGACGGGGGCTGCGCATTGCGCGCACCGGTAGAGTTCGGCAGATGAAGACTGTGGCGAAGCAGCGGCCGGCGCGGAAGACATGACGGAGTTCCTTCCCCTGGAGCAGATCGCCGCTGTGGCGATCGCCTCATTCTGCCGGCAATGACAGCTCCCGATCAAGGACGAGGGGGCGAGCGCCACCGCGGGCGAAAGCGCCGCGCAGGCCCCCTAAAGCGACTTCGTCCAAGCCTGCGCGAGGTCGTCGCCGCGCCGACCACGCCCCGTGACGACGAGATCCCTTTTGTCGGGCCCGGCGACTGACAATGTCACCGCGAGGTGCTCGCTCGGAAGCACCGGGAAGCGTTCGCTCCACTCCACGGCGACGACGCCTTCTCCGCCGACGACCTCGTCGAGACCGAGCTCGCCGAGCTCTGACTCGTCGCTCAGCCGATAAAGGTCGACATGATGAAGGGGAAGCCGCCCCCCCGGGTATTCATTGATGAGCGTAAAGGTGGGGCTGGTCACGCGCACCCCCGGGGGGACGCCCAGGGCTTCGGCGAGCGCTCTCACGAAGTAGGTTTTGCCAGCGCCGAGATCGCCCACGAGCCCGATCGCGTCGCCCGGCCGCAAAAGCGGCGCGAGCGCGTGCGCGGCGGCGCGCGTGGCCGCCTCGTCTGAAAGGTGCGTATTGAATTCCTTGGCCCCGGAAGCCATGCTCACGTCAAGCTACCCCGGGCCGGCGCCCCTGGCAACGCGGAGCGCGGGGCGAGCGTGAGTCGAGGCGCGAAGCAAAGCGACCGGTCATCCGTTCGAGTCGCGGGGCGGGCGGCTCGTCCCCGGCGAAAGCTCGCTCGACTCGCGCGATGAGCCAGCGGGATCGACGAGCACGCCCGGGTTGAGAATGCCTTCCGGATCCCAGGCGCGCTTGACGGCGCGGAGCGCATCGGCGAACGCTGGTGGCGCCTGCCGCTCGTACCAGGGGCGATGGGTTCGGCCGACCGCGTGGTGGTGCGTGATCGTGCCCCCGCTCGCCAGCAGAGCCTCGCTCGCTGCGCGCTTGATCGCGCGCCACTGCTCCACCTCGCCGCCGGGGCGGGCCGGCGCCACGAAGGTGTAGTAGGGCGCGGGGCCCTCGGGATACACGTGCGTAAACCGCGAGGTGATGATGCCGCCGCCGCAGGCCGATTTCATGGCCTCACGCACCCGGCGGATCACCTCGCCGTGGAGCGCATCGAAACGGTCCCAGGTGCACGCCGTCTCGAAGGTATCGACGATCACGCCGGCGCACGCGAGCGCGCTCGCCAAATAGGGCGCGTCGAGAAACGCCTTCCGCCACGCCTTTTCGGCCCCGCCGCGCCCCCCGTCGTCCTCTCCGTCGCGATACGCCGGCTCCCCGGCGAGCGCTCCTCCAGCGCCTTTTGCGATGGCGAGCGCGCGCTCCATCCACGGCCTAAGCGGATGGTCGCTCGACTCGAAGGCGAGCAGAAGGACGTGGCTGCCGTCGGTTCGCACCTGGTGAAGCTTCGCCTCGCGCGCGTCTAGCAGCCGGCAGCCCGACGGGTGAAGGCCGGCCTGGGCGATCTCGCGGGTGGCCGTGACGGCGCGCTCCCATTCGGTGAAGGCGACCTCGGCGCTGGCGCGGTAGACGGGCTTGGGCTGCACGCGCATCCACGCCTCGGTGATCACGCCGAGCGCGCCCTCCGAGCCGAGGAGAAGCCGATCGGGTGACGGCCCCGCGCCGGACGCGGGCACGCGGAGCGTCTCGATCACCTCACCCGCGGTGACTGCACGGATGGAGGCGACGAAGTCATCGATATGCGTATGCAGCGTCGCGAAGTGCCCGCCCGCGCGCGTCGCGATCCAGCCGCCCAAGGTCGACAGCTCGAACGACTGCGGAAAGTGGCGCAGGGTGAGCCCGCTTTTCGACAGCTGGGACTCCAGCGCCGGCCCGCTCGCGCCGGCCTGAATGCGCGCGAGGCGCGAGGTGGCGTCTACCTCGACGACTCGATTCATGGCGCCGAGATCGATCGACACCACGGCGCGGAAACCATCGCAGGTCGACGGCTCCACGCCTCCGACGACGCTCGTGCCGCCCCCGTAGGGGATCGCGGCGATCCGCGCGTCGGCGCACACGTCGAGGATGAGCCGAAGGTCGGACTCCGAACGGGGGCGCGCCACCAAGTCCGGTGCGTTTTGAAAGTCGCCCTGGAGCCCGCGCACGAGGTCGGGATACGCCCGTCCATAGGTGTGAAGCGCGCGGTCGCGGGGGCCCACCGAACACATGGACGCGATGCGAGCCGGCGGATCGATCCGCGGCGCGGGGAGCTCCAGATCCTCTACCCGCGGCGGCTCCCTGGGCTTGAGCTCCGCACCTCCCAGCATCGCGGACGCCATGTTCGCGAGCCCTTTGCGCGCAGACGCGTCGGGGAGCGCGTCCTCGAAACCCCAGCCCCAAAAACTTCGCTCACGACCGCTCATGGTCGATCACTAGCACGCCTCGCGCGAATCGAGCATAGATTTGCCGAGTCGATGCTCGCGCTGCGCACGAATGATCATGCGCTCGCTCGGCCAGGCGCGCGAGTAGGCAATCCCCCTTCGCGCAGCGGTCCTTCTCTCCTATAATGCGCGGATGGCTCGAAAGGCGTCACGTGATGTCCTCAAGACTTTGCTCGAGCAGTGCCGCCTCCTCGAGATGGCCAACCAGGTCAATGAGAACACCTACAGCATCGAGTGGGGATCCGTCACGGTGGTGACCGGCAGCTCCGGCGGCGGCATCGTCGTGGTGGCTCCCATGTTCGACGCACCTCCGCGGCGCCGACGCGAGGCGTTTTGTCATCGCCTCCTCGAGCTGAACAGCGAGATGGGCGGGACCGCCGCGTTCGCCGTGCAGCCGGGCGGCGCGGTGGTCCTGCAGGTGGGTCGCGGCCTAAAGGGCATCAACGCCGACGAGTTCGGCATCATGCTCGGCACCGTGGCGCGCTTCGCGCAGGACTACACATCGCGCCTGCGCGACGAGTTTTTCGGCAGCTAGTGCCTCGACCCAGGCGTAATGATTCGATCGGGCGAGCAACATCGCGTGCTTCGCAAGGCGTGAAGAAGGAGCGTATTGACCATACGTGACTGATGAACAACGCAGCGAGGCGCGTGA
>SLNH01000476.1 GCA_007133195.1 Nannocystineae bacterium
CCCGGGCTTGCCGATGGCGACGATGTTCCAGCTCGCTCGTCACTGCATCGTCGTCAGTAGCCACGCATCTCGGGCGGGGGCAATTTTTCTGCATCCGCCTCGCGCCGCTTGGCCACCGACGGATCGGGCCGCCAAGGGTGCGATATGTGGGGGCATCAAGCTCGCCAGGGGCGGGCCCTCCACCGCGGTGGCCGCCGGCTCAGCGCGCGGCGCCGGCTCGCGCGGCGCGCATCGCGCGCCACATCGCCTCGCGGGGCGGATCGTCGCCCGTCCAGATCCGATATGCGCGCGCGCCTTGATGTACGAGCATCCCCGCGCCGCCCATCGCCGGGTGGCCGCGGCGCGACGCCTCGGCCAAGAGCGCGGGCTCCCGGTGGTAGACGAGGGACGCGACCGCCGCGGCGGCGGGCAGCGGATCGAGGGGCCAAAATTCTGCCCGGCGGTCGCCCTCCGGGCTGAGCCCGATCGAGGTTGCATCGACCAGGAGATCGCAGCCAGCGAGGGCGGACTCGGCCTCCGCCCTGTCCCACGCCCTCACATCCACGGCCCAGGAGGCCCGCCCGGGCGTCCGCGCGATCACCACGGCCGGCTCGGCCCCCGCGTCTTCGAGGCCCATCGCCACGGCCCGCGCGGCGCCGCCGCTGCCGAGGATCACCGGCCTTAGCCCGCGCATGTCCCGCGCGAGCTCCTCGCGCAGGGCGTCGGCGAACCCGCCGGCGTCGGTGTTGTACCCGACGACCCCGGACTGATCGAACGCCAGGCAATTGACCGCTCCGATCCGCCCGGCGAGCGAATCGACCCGATCGCAGTGCTCGATCACGGCCTCCTTGTGCGGCACGGTGACGCTCGCGCCGAGCGCCCCGACCGCCCCGAGTCCGCGCACCGCGTCGCCCAGCGCCTCGGGGCGCACGGCGAGCGCGACGAACACGGCATCGAAGCCCGCCTCGCGAAACGCGGCGTTCTGCAGCGCCGGCGACAGGCTGTGCGCCACCGGGTATCCGATAACCGCTGCGATTTTCGTCGCGGATGAAATATCGGCTTGTCTAATCATAACTAGCGCCTCGTCACGACGCGGCCGCCACCCTTGAGCTGCGCGGCCCGGAGCGCCGCGCCCGCGTCTCGCATCAGGCGCGCGAAGCTCACCGGCATACCCGGCCTGAGCGCGGCGATGCCCACGGACACCGAGGCGCCGTCTCCCGCGCCCGTGTAATCCACCGTGGCAGCGATGCGCGCGCCCACCCGCTCGGCCCCTTCGCTGTCCGTGTACGGCAAAAACACGAGGAAGCGATCCTCGGCGACGTCCACGGGGAGGTCGATATCGCGAATGCACGACGCGATCGCGGCCGCGACTCGGGTTCGCCTGTCACTCTCCGCGCCCGCGTCCCCCTCTTCACCCTCCGGCCCCGCGCCCGCGTCCCCCTCTTCACCCTCCGGCCCCGCGCCCGCGTCCCCTTCTTCTCCTTCACCGTCCGGCCGCGCGCCGCCGGCCCCGTCGATTCCCACCAGGCACGCCGCCAGCGAGTAGCCGTAGCGCTTGGCGCGCTTTATCTCCATGAAAAGAACCCGCTTGAAGAACGCGAACGGGTAAAAGCCTGTGGCCGGGTCGCTCTCCCAAGACTCGATGCGCTCGCGGAGCACTGCCCCCTCGCCCTCGAGCTCACTGGCCACGCCGCGCACGCTCGCGAGCTGGCGCGCGGCGACGAGCACCGGCCCGAGCTTATCCAAACTGTGCGGGCGGCTCGCGACCAGATCGGCGCCGACCTCGTGCGCCCGCGACGCCGCGGCCACGGGATCACCGGCGGCAGACGCGATCGTCACCGGGCGCCGCCCCCGGTGGTCTTCGGCCTCGGCGAGCGCATCTTCGGCCGCCGGCAGCCCGACGAGCGCCACGCGCATGACGCCGCCGGGCGCGGGGCCAAGATCGGCGCCGCGCCGTGCGAACACCGGACGAAACCCGAGGCGGAGGGCCACCGCCGCGGCGCTCGCCGCCGCGCGCCAGCCCACTTCCCAGATCACGAGCTCCGCAGACGCGGCGGGCCGGCCCCCAGGGCCGCCGACCGCGGAGGGCGGGGACGAACGCCTCGGCGCCGCTCGCGTCATCCGCCCTCCGGACCACGCTCAGGCTCGTCCCCACGGCCGTCGGCGAAAGCGTCGCCCGGCTCGGGCGCTTTCACCTCCTCGACGCGGCAGGCCAGCTCACCGCGGGCGAGCCTCACATCGATCCGCTCGCCGGCCGCCGTGTCGGCGGCGTCCACGAGTACGCGCTCCCCATCGGTGGCGAGCGCGTAGCCCCGCTCGAGTACCCGAAGTGGGCTGAGCGCCTCGAGCCGGCCGGCTACATCGGCAAACGCCCGGTGATCGCGGTGAAGGCGAGCGCGAACCGCGCGGCTGGCGCGCCCCTCGAGGTCGCGAACGCGCCCCCGGAGTGCGACCAGCTGGGCGCGCGGGTGATTGTCGCCCAGGCGCCGCGCGAGCTTCCCGAGCGCCTCGCGACGCCGGGCCATGTCCACGTGCAGGCGGTGCCCGGCGGTCTGCGACAGCCGGTCGAGTTCCTGGCGCGCCGACGCGATCTGCAGCCTGGCCTCCCGCGCGAGGCGCCGCTCCTCGCCAGCGAGCGCCGCCTTGAGATCCGCGAGCACCGGGACGGCCATCTCGCCGGCCATCGTCGGCGTGGCGGCGCGCTGGTCGGCGGCGAGGTCGGTGAGCGTCGTGTCGATCTCGTGGCCGACGGCGCTTATCGTCGGCACCGGACAGGCGGCCACCGCGCGGACGACGCGCTCGGCGTTATAAGCGGCCAGATCCGACGCCGACCCGCCACCGCGCGCAACCACCACGAGATCCACATCGGTTTGGCACAGCTCCGCGATCGCGCCGGCGATCTCGGCCGGCGCGCCCTCGCCTTGCACGCGGGTGTCGGCGACCAAAATCTCGACCGGAAACCGGCGCCACGCGGCGCGTACGATGTCGCGAATCGCCGCGCCGGTCTTGGAGGTGACCACGCCGAGCCGGCGCGGAATGGTCGGCAGCGCGCGCTTGTTCGCCGCGTCGAACAGCCCCTCGGCGGCGAGCGCGCGCCTTAGCTGCTCGAGAGCGAGCGCCTCGGCCCCGAGCCCCGCCGGCTCGGCGTACTGCACGTAGAGCTGAAATTTCCCGCCCTGTTGATAGATGCCGAGCCGTCCGCGACAGCGCAGCGATTGGCCCTCTTCGAGCGCGAACCGGAGCTTGCGCGCGTCGGAGCGCCACATCACGGCGCGCAGGATCGAGCGGTCGTCTTTGAGCGCGAAGTAAAGGTGCCCGCTCGCCGGCCGCGACAGCGAGTTGACCTCGCCCTCGATCCAAAGCGACTCGAAGGCGCGGTCGAGGACGCGCGAGGCCTGCCGCACGGCGTGAGACACCGACCACGGCGCCTCGCGACTGCCGGGCACAGGAGCGGCCACGGCGTCGGGCGCAGGCTCGGCGGCACCGGTGGAACCCGCCTGTTCGGCTTCCGCCGGCTTCTCCTTACCGCCCGCGTCTCGCTCCGCCTCGAGCCTCGCGAACAGCGGGAGAGAGCCGGAGGAACCGCGACCCGAGGCCGTCACGCTTCGACCGTACACGCCTGCGATAACGGTGTCCACCAGCCCACAACTGGCCCCCGGGAAGCTTCCGGGCTACGATGATGGTGCTCTGCATCCCGCCTGTGTGCTCGAGACTTGCGCCTGCATTCGGCTCGCCAAGACAGCGCCGCATGACGCCCCTTAACCCGGCACCGATCTCAACTCGGCACCGACCTCAACCCGGCACCTAAGCGATTCGGGGTGCGCCCGGCACCTCGTTCGATGCGAGCGCCCCTCAGTCGCGATGTCTTGCGCCACAAACCGTTCTTCAGGCCTCCCATCCGCTGCGTTCGGTGACAATGAGTAAGGAGCCGAGTGAAGCGAGCCCGCCCCCCCAGCAGCCAAACGGGGGCGCGAGCGCGGGCGAGCGGGAGGCGAGCGGCGGAGGTCTCGACCACGAGCTTTTGTCGCTACGCGGCCCCAGGCCACGGGTCGGGGTCGTTTTGTCGTTCAGCATCGCGCTGCTCTGCGCCTACCTGATGGTGCGGATCGTCCCCGACGTGCGCTTCGCGCTCGAGGACGACACGCCGGCGCGCGCCAACGACGCGCAGGCGCTCGTGGACATGCAGCCGAACAGCTACGTGGAGATCGATTCACTCCGGCTGGATCGCGCGGCCGCCGTTCGCATCTCGCACAACCCCGACCCCGCGATGCGCGAAGGCAAGCGCCTCGCGCCGGCTTCGGGCACCGGAGCGTCGCTCTGGGTCGCCGAGGGCGGGCGCGCGGCGGACGAGCCCATCCGCCGCGGGCAGGGCTACGCCGGCAGGCTACGCGCCCTGAGCGAGGTCCCGTTCGCCGACGCGCTCACCGAGTACGCACAAAACGAGGGTGCTCCGCGGTTCACCACGGCCGAGGCCCTGGCCGACGCGCTGGCTCGCGGACAAAGCGAGGTCGACTCCCCAGCCGGCGAGCCCCTGCCGCTCGAACCAGACACGCCGGTCGCGGTGTCCGTCGTGTCGCCGGGGGAGTCCGAAATCACGGTGGTGGCGACGGATGAGTTACCCAGCGCCGAGAGCTGGGCGCAGGCGCTCGCCCGGGCAGACGCGCTGCCGGGGCTGCGCCCTCCGGTTGCGGCCGGTGACGACCGCTGGGTGTTCGCCGCGCAAAACGAAGCCGACCCCTTAAACGCCAAGTTGGCCGACGCGGGGCTATTCGGCGCGCACGCCGAGCCGCGCGAGCGCGCGCTCGAAGCGCGCGTGGCCGAACTCGACGCGGGAGCCGATCGCGTCGCCGTCGCCGGCGAAAAGGTCGCGTGGGAGGCGATCGACGGCGTGTGGATCGAGGCGGCGGCGTCCGTTCCAGACGACGCGCTCTTGCTGCTCGCGGGCGAGAGCCCCCGAGATTACCGCCACGCGCTGTGGGCGTTCGGCATCCTGGGGACCTTCGCGCTTTTGTTCGGCTATCTCTTGGCGCACGGCCTCCGCCGCGAGCTCGCCCGGCCCGCGAGACTCGCTCAAACCGAGGCACGCACGAATCAAACCGGCGCCGCGGACGACGCGGACGCGGGAGCGACCGCCCCGGCCGACACTGACGCAGCCGACGGGGAATCTGGTACAAGCGAGCCGTGACCCTGCGCATCTACGACACACTGAAGCGCAAAAAAGTTCCCTTCGAGCCCCTCGAGCCCGGCAAGGTCTCGATGTACGTGTGTGGGCCCACCCCGTACGCCCCGCCGCACATCGGCCACGCCTACTCGGCGATCTCGTTCGACTCGGTGCGCCGCGCCCTGCGGTGGCTCGGCTTCGAAGTCACCTACGTCCGCAACGTCACCGACGTCGAAGACAAGATCTTCGCGCGAGCGCGCGAAGCGGGGGAGGACTGGCCGCAGCTCGCGCGCCGATTCGCAGACCAGTACGACCGCGAGATGGCCCTGTTCGGCGTGGAGCGGCCCGATATCGAGCCGTGGGTGAGCGGCTACATGGACGCGATCATCGACATGATCCAGCGGCTCATCGACCGCGGCCGCGCCTATGTCGCCGACGGCGACGTCTACTACGCCGTGGAGACGTTTTCGTCCTACGGCAAACTGAGCGGCCAGTCGATCGAAGATCTCCGCGCCGGCGCCCGCGTGGACGTCGACGAGCGGAAGCGCTCGCCCGTGGACTTCGCGCTGTGGAAGGCGGCCAAGCCCGGCGAGCCCGCGTGGCAGGCGCCCTGGGGCGAGGGCCGGCCGGGGTGGCACATCGAGTGCTCCGCGATGACCTTCGTCACCCTCGGCGAGCGCTTCGACATCCACGCCGGCGGCAAAGATCTCATCTTTCCCCACCACGAAAACGAGATCGCGCAGTCGGAGGGCGCGCTCGGCGACGGGAGCTTCGCGCGCTACTGGCTGCACAACGGATTTTTGAACTTCTCGGGCGAAAAGATGTCCAAGTCGCTCGGCAACGTGTTCGGCTGCGCACAGACGGCGAAGACGTGCGGCGGCGAGGCGCTCCGCTTTTATCTGATCTCCCACCACTACCGGTCGCCGGTGAACTTCGAAGTCGACGAGCGCGGGGACATGCCGGACCTGCACGTCGCCGATCGCCGGCTCGATTACTTTTACACGACCCTCAAGCGCGCCGATGAGTTCGTCTCGGCGGCCAAGGATCCGGGCGAGGGCCCCGTCGCCGAGGGCGCCGGCGATCTCCCCGAGCGCGCGCGCGAAGCGCTCTCGGACGACTTCAACACCCCGGCCGCGCTCGCGGCGATGAGCGACGCCGCGCGCCTCCTCAACAAGCTCATCGACGAGCCCGCGGGGATCGCCAAGGACGTCCGCAGGCGCTCGATCCGGCGCCTCGCGGCCGATATCCGCGACCTCGCCGAGCGCGCGCTCGGGATCCTGGCCATGGACCCGGACGAATTTCTAGCTTCGCGCCGCGCGCGCCTGGCCGCCCACCGGGGCATCGACGAGCGCGAGGTCGAAGCGCGGCTCGCGGCGCGAGCCGAGGCGCGGCGCGACAAGGACTTCGCGCGGGCCGACGCGCTCCGCGACGAGCTGCACGCCATGGGGGTGGAGGTCCTGGACACCCCGCGGGGCGCCGAGTGGCGGGTCCGCGAAGACTGAGCCGAGGCGAGGGCGCCCCGCGCGCCGGCGCGGACGCGGGCTCGAGCGCGCTTCGAACGCGAGCCGGTTCCCGATCGGCTCACGAGCCGACGGACGCGAGCGGCGGGCTCACTCCTCGCTGCCGTCCTCGCTCAGATAGGCGAGGATGACCTCGTCGAGGCTCTTCTCGGAGATCAGATCCTGGCCGAACAAACCCTCGCGCCGGCGCTTGTCGGTGCTGGGGCGGCGGCGCCCTCGCCCCTCGTGGCCATGCGACGCCTCCCTCGGCGCCTGCGAGCCGCCCTCGCCTTCTCCGCCCGGGCCGCCGACGATCACCGACGGCCGAGACACCACCACCGCCGAGCGATCCGGCTTGGGGGCTGCAGCCTCCGCGCCGGATTCTGGGCCGGGCGGCGAAGCGCCGCCCCCGGGCCGCTGCGGCGCGCGCCTCGCTTCGTGCCCCAATGGCTCCTGGGCCTCGGTGTCGCGACGCGCGCGGTCGCCGCGCACGAGGTCCGAATCCCGTCGCGCTCCCTGTGCCGCCTTGGCCAGAGGCGAGTCCACCACGTCCCGGGTCGGACGCCGCCGCCGGTATTGCCCCGGCCTATCGTCATCCGGATGCGGAATCCGCGGCGGGGCGCTGTCCCGACCCGGCTCCCTCCCGCCGGGACCGCTCGGCCGTGCCGGCGCCGGCTCGCGACCGTCGCCGACTTCGCGCCCCGTTTTGGGCGCGCTCGGGCGAAAGGCCCCCGCAGCGTCGCGCGGCGGCGAGGCGTCCCGTTCGCGCACAGCGTCGAGCGCAGCCTCCACATCGTCGGCCCCGCCCTCCTCCATCGGCTCCGTCACTTCGCCGGTGATGGCCTCACTCGGCCCCGACGCCTCCGCCTCGGCCCCCGACCCCGCCGAAACCTCGACCTCGGTCTCCCCGCCGTCGTAAAGGGCCACCGGGGCCGCGTCGGCGACGGTGTCGGCCCGCTCGCCGGCGGCCGGACTCTCGGCGCTGTCCGACGCCGTCTCGGAGGCGCGATCATCGACTTGATCGCCGAAGTACTGATCGATCTTGTCGTCGAACGCGCCGTGTTTCAGGTCCCGCAGCACCGCCTTGTGCTGCGCCTGCATGAGCGCTTTGACCGTCTCCTCCGACGCCTCGGCGTCGTACTCGAGCCGGCGACTCGCCAGGATCACGCCGCCCTGAAAAATGTGCGTATACAGGTGCGGATTGTCGACACCGGAGTCCTCGGTTTGGACGTGAAAAACGATGCCCCGGTGGCGCACGTTGTGGTTGTACCCTAGGACCGGTGAGCGGCTCGGCGCGGACAACGCCTGAGCCTAGCACGGCGCCTGCCGCCCACGCACGCCCGCGCCGACCGGCGTGCCCTTGTGTTTCGCCCATAGCGTTGATATCAGGGTGCGTAGTCTCGGGGCACCACGTGGGCCCAAAGCCGCAGAGGGATAAACCGTGTCCAGTTCGGAAACTGAGCGCCGCTTCGTCGACATCATGAGCGAGTGGCTGGTCTCGCTCCCGCACGACCTCAAGATCCTGTACGAGGCCGCCTCCGACGAAAACCTCGAGCGAGCTCACCGGGAGCTCGCCGTCGGCGCGATCATCTCCACGATCTCGCCCAACGAGCACGCTCGTGGCGACCGTTACGACTTTTTGAGCTACTGCGACGATTGCATATTGCTCAGGCTGGCGCTCCGGCGCATCGCGGGGGCGAACGACGAAGACGCGGAGGTATTTCGGGGCCGGTTTTCCGACTTTTTCGCCCCCCTCGACGACGAGCTCGCCGTGTGTGAACGGGTCATGGGTGATCTGTTCAAGTGGCTCGACTCGCGCGTCGAAGAGCTGCGCAAGCTCGAGTACAAGGGCAAGACCATCGTCGCCTACCTCGACGACGACGAGGCGGCCGAGCTGCTTTACGAGGAGGGGCTCGGCTTCGCCACCGAGTATCCCGTGGACGAGGAGACGATCGGGGATCGGCTCAAGAAGGCCTCGACCATTCTCGAGGTGCTCGAGCGCCGAAAGCGCGAATTCGACCGCAAGACCGCGTAGCGGCGCGGCGCGGGTCGATCGGCCCGACTCGCGAGCTCCACGTCGCCGAGCGGCGCGGAGCGATCAGGCCAGATCCACGAGTTCCACGTCGCCGAGCGCGTCGCCGAGAAACCGCGGCGCGAGCTCGTCCATGCGGGTGGCGTCGGTGACGAAGCAGCGAAGCGCCCCCGGTCGGCTTTCGGCCGCACCACCAGGCGCGAGGATGTGTCGCGCGGCGCCCGCCATGGCGGTGGCTGAGTCCACGATGGCGAGCTCGCGGCCGGCGCGGGCATTCGCCGCGCGCGACAGGGCGCGAGACAAAAGCGGATAGTGCGTGCAGCCGAGGACCACCGTGTCGATGTCCGGATCTCGCGAAAACAGCTCGTCCACGTAGCGCGAACACACCTCGTCGGCGACCGGATCGTCTTGCCACCCCTCCTCCGCGAGCGGGACGAGCAGGGGGCAGGCGAGCTCCGTGACGCGCGCGGCCGCGTCGCGGCGACGGATCGCCCCGTCGTAGGCAGCCGCTCGAATGGTGGCCAGGGTGCCGAGCACGCCGATGCGCCCGGCCCGGGACGCCTCGAGGGCCGCGTCGGCCCCGGGGTCCACAGCCCCGATCACCGGCACCCCCGCGGCGTCCGCCAGCGCCGGGCTCGCGAGGGCCGAGGCCGTGTTGCAGGCCACCACCACCAGGTCCACCCTTCGCTCGCGCAAAAACGCGACGCACGCGCCGGCGTAGCGCTCCACCGTGCGCCGACTCTTCGACCCGTAGGGCACGCGCGCCGTATCGCCGAGATAGACGATATCCTGTCCCGGCAGGGCTTCGCGAAGGGCCCTCACCACGGTGAGCCCGCCGACCCCGGAGTCGAATACGCCTATCACTCGCGCCATGTCGGGATTATCGTTCGTATCGGCCAGGCGGAGAAGCGACCCGCGACGCGTTCCCCCGTTCGCCGCGTCACAGCCGCGCCCTGTGCCCGCGGCCACCCGAATACACCCCCGGCCCGCGCTGTATTCCATCGCGCGGCGGCCGCCCTTGACGCTCCGCCCCGCGGCTCGCTAGTAACACGGGGTTAACCGAAAAGCCCGTCGAATGCAGTCCACGAACGAAACGCTTGGTAGCCTGCTGAGCCATCCAGACGGCGCCCACCTCGCCGCCGAAACGCGCACCCACGTCCAGGATCACCCCGCCGCGATCCTCGACGTAGCCACCGCCATCGGCGAAAACCGCGGGGCGTGGCCGTCTGAGGCCATCACGCGCGCCTGCGCCGAGGAGGTCGGCCTGCTCGGCGAAATCGATCCGGAGATCATCGTCTCTCGGCTCGAGCGCGCGCTGCTCACCCGCGACGTCGACCAATCCCTCGAATGGCTCCGCCGCGTGGACTTCATTCGAACCTACCTGCCCGAGCTCGAGGCGTGCGTCGATCTCAACCAGGAGGCCGGACGCCGCCATAAAGACGTGTGGGACCACACCAAGCTCGTGGTCAAGCAAGCGGTGCGGCGCCCGATCGTCAGGTGGGCGGCGCTCCTTCACGATATCGGCAAAGTGCCCACGCGCACCTTCACCAAAAAGGGCGTGCACTTTCACGGCCACGCCGAGGTGGGCGCGCGCATGTTCGACAAGATCGCGAGGCGCCTGCCGTTTGAGCGAAAGCAGCGCAAGGCGATCCGCTTTCTCATCAAGCATCACCTGCGGGCGGCCCAGTACAGCCCGAACTGGACCGACAACGCCGTGCGGCGGTTTTCCCGCGAGATGGATCCCCACCTCACCGACCTTTTGGATCTGTCCCGCGCCGACATCACATCGCGCAGGCCAGGCAGGCGGCGCGCGCTCCTCGCGCAGATCAGCGAGCTTTCCGAGCGCATCGAGCGGCTCCGCGAGGAGGACGCCAAGGTCCCACCGCTTCCCAAGGGCGTGGGCGACGCGATCATGGCCCACTTCGAGATGCCTCCTTCGCGCCGGATCGGCGAGCTGAGGCGCGCGCTCGAGGCGGCGATCGAGCGCGGCGAGCTCGAAGCGCGCCGCGAGTTCGCTTACTACATCGAATGGCTCGAGCAGGCGGGGCTCGCCCCCGGCGAGGGCTGAGGCGCCTGGCGCTGGCGTGTGTAGAGCCCCTAGCGAAGTGAGGTAATGACGCTGGCGGTGCGTGATCGCGCGTCACGCATCACAGCGCGACACCCAGCGTGAGGGCCGCGGATAGCACGAGTTCCGTATCGAGCCCATCGATCCACACGTGGGCGGCCCCGTCCACGCCGACCGCCGCGGGGCCCAAAAACCAGACTTTCCAGTTTACCCCGCCGCCCACCACCGGCACGCGATCGGCGATCACCGCGCCCGCCTCCGCGCGCACATCGACCTTGAGGTGCGGGCGGGCCGCTCCCGCCTCGTAGGATAAGCCTCCCAAGAGCCACCACGGCGAGGCGCCGCGAAGCCCCCGAACCTCGATGTGGGCCCCGGCCGCGCCGAGCCTCCCGCCCGGCAGGACCACGAGCTGGGCGAGGGGGCCGTGCGAGGGCGGACCGAGCGCCGAGGCCGACCATCCGAGGCCGACCCCGAATCGGGGTGGACGCTCCTCGCGGTGCGCGTCGGGGCGGCCCTCGCCGCGGCCGCTGGCCGCGCCCGGTCC
>SLNH01000358.1 GCA_007133195.1 Nannocystineae bacterium
TCGATGAGCTTGGCGTCGATGGCCTCGTTCGGGAGGTAGGCGTAGCTGTCGGCGCGGCGGGCGTCGTGAAACTCCTCCGAGCCTCCAGAAAAGCCGATGCCGGCCTTGGACACCTTCTCTGCCGGGAAGATCCAATTGATCCGGTAAAGCGCGCCCTCCTCCTGCGCCGAGTAGTGCTCGAGCGCGCGGCCGATGCAGGTTATCAGCGTCGTTTTGGCCGAGCCGTTCGGTCCGTGAAGCAGGACGAGCTTGTTCGCCTTGCCCTCGCTCACGAAGTTGGAGAGCGCGCGGTAGATGCGGTTTTGCACCTCTTCTTGGCCGATTAAGCGATCGCGGCCGGCGTCGAACGGGCAGTCGAACAGGCGAAATCGCCGGACGTCGCCCCAGGGGTAGGAGACCGTGTCCTCGCCGTAGTAGTCGAAGCAGTCCTTGACGTACTGGGAGGACGCCCGGAGCTGCTCGGCGGGGCGCGCCGCCACGAGCTCGAGGTACTCGGCAAAGGACATCACCCGCCGGTTTTTGATATAGCTCTCGCGGATCTCCTCGCCGAGGGAAGCCAGCTCCTCGCGCGCCGGGGCATACTCCTGGTTCATGGCGCAAAGCCTACCAGGCTCGCGCCCGCGCTGCCGCCGGCCGCCGCCGACAGCGCGACCGAGCGCGCGATCGCCGGCCCCGCGTTGAGCCAGATCCCGGGGTCAGCCGAGGGCTGCTCCCGGGGTCACTGGATCACTGGACCGGGACGTCCCAGGCCAGCATTTCGCGCTGCGGGACGCAGATCTCGTCTGTGCACACCGCGAACCGGAAGTCGGCGAACACCTTGTCGTCCACCCCTACCTCGGGCGTAAACGTCACCGCCCACTCGCCTCGCTCGTCGCTGTAGTGGACGGCGTCCTCGATTTCCTGATGGTCTTTGACCACCTCGATCCCCTCGGGCGCCTCGACCTCGAGCGACATCGGGAAATCGTGGTTCATGCGCCACTCCTCGGAGGGCTCCACGTGGATGGCGGCGACGGTCTGCTCGCCCGGCGTCACCTCGGTGGGGGCCTCCACGCGCACCTTGTAGGTCTCACCTTCGATCTCCGGGGTGGGCTCGCTGGGGCGCTCGACGTCGCTCGGTGGCGCTGCCGACGCGGCCTCGTCGGGATCGACCGCCTCGATGGCCTCGCCCGCACCGCTCCCGCCGCTCGGGTTGATCTCGATCTCGTCGCCGGCGCTATCTTCGCCCGAGCCCGAGCCCGAGCACGCCGCGAGCGAAAGCGCGAGCGCCGAAGCGGCCGCGAGGCGTAGCGTTTCGCGTACATCCATGCGTGGAGCCTCCTTGGGCCCTTTTAGCAGATCCGCCGTGAACGTGCCACGGCGCGCCGGTGCTGGGCCTCCTCGCTTTACCAACCGACGAAGGCCGTTTAGCATTCCCGGGAGTGCGGCGCGCCCAGCAGCTAGGTCGCTATCACCTCCTGGACCGAATCGCGTTCGGGGGAATGGCCGAGATCTATCGAGCCAAGACCTTCGACAGCTACGGCCACGCCCACCTCGTCGCGGTCAAGCGCGTGCTCGCCCACCTCGCCGAGGACGACGACTTCATCCAAATGCTCGTGGACGAGGCCAAGATCGCGGGGCTCGTCCGCCATTACAACATCGCCCGCGTCTACGAGTTCGCGCGCGCCCACGGCGAGTACTTCATCGCCATGGAGCACGTAGACGGCAAGGATCTGCGCACGATCCTCGAGCGGTGCCGCCAGCACAAGCGGCCCATGCCGGCCCAGCACGCGGCGCACGTGGCCGCCGAGCTGGCCTCGGCGCTGCATGCCGCCCACGTCGCGCTCGACCACCAGGGAAAGCCCATGCAGGTGGTCCACCGCGACGTGTCGCCCTCGAACGTGATCTGCTCCTATACCGGCGAGGTGAAGCTGTGCGACTTCGGCATCGCGAAGGCGACGCTGTCGAACGTCCACACCAAGACCGGGGTGATCAAGGGCAAGGTCAAGTACATGAGCCCGGAGCAGGCGCTCGGGCGCAAGCTCGATCACCGCTCCGATGTGTTCTCGCTGGGCTCGTGCCTCTACGAGATGCTAACCCGGGTTCCGCCGTTTACCGCGACGAACGAGCTCGATCTCCTGATCAAAGTACGCGACGCCCAATACCGGCCGATATCCGAGCTCGTCCCGGGCGTGCCGCCGGAGATCGAAGAAATCTGCGACACCTGCCTCGCCCGCTCGCGCTCGCGCCGCTACCAGAGCGCCGACGAGGTCGCCCAGGCGCTCAAGGGCTTCCTGTCGCGCTACATGCCGCGCTATTCGCGAAGCCACCTCGGCCGCTACGTTCGCAAGCTGTTCGCCGCGGAGATCGAAAAGGAGCTCCGCATGCTCGAAGAATACGTGGTCGATGCGGCGGTGGACGAAGACGTGGGAGAAAACCTCATCGCGAACGTCCTCGGGCCCCGCGCGGAGTACTCCACGTTTTCGCCCAAGCCCGCGCCCGATCGGGAAGGCTCGTCCGCGAGCCAGACCGCCGCGCCGCCGGCCAGACCGGCCGATCCGAGCGCGGACACGGCGGACAGCTCCGCGGACGGCGGCTTCGATCTGCACGGGGCCCAGACCCTCATCCTGGACAAGGAGCGGGGCCGCCGCGGTCAGGACGGCGCCCCCGCGCCGCCGGACGAGGGAGAGAGCATTCACGACGAGCCGACGCTCATCATTCACCCCGAGCGCCGGGCTCGCCGAGGCGGAGATCCAGGGTGAGCCGCTCGTCTCCGGGGCGAAGCGACAGCGTCTCGCTCGCCTCGGCGGCGCCCGCAGTCGCGCGGAGCTCGGTGTCGCCCGCGGGCACGTGCTCGAGCTCGAAGCCGCCGTCGCGATCTGACGTCGTCTCGCGGCCTCCTGCCTCGACGGCGGCGCCCGCCACCCTGGCGCCGCCGGCATCGCGCACCACCCCACGAAGATGTGCGCCCCGCTCGAGCTCGATGTCGACGTCGCGCCGAGTTATCGCGCCGGGGCCGTCGCCCGGCGGTATGTCGATGGACGTGCGAGTGGACGCGTAGCCGTCTGCGCTCGCCGCGAGCGCCCACGCCCCGGGCCTAAGCGGCGCGAGCGAAAACCGCCCGTCGTCACCCGTGGCGAGCTCGTGCTCCTGTCCCCCTGGTCCGGAGGCGACCACCCGCGCCTCGATCCGCCGCGAGGTGTGCGCGTCGCGAACGGCCCCGCTGATGCCGCCGCCCGGCTCGACTTCGACGGACAGCGCCTGTCCTGCCCGCGCTCGCGTCTCGTAGGGCGGATAGCCCTCGTGGTGGATCTCGAGCCCGATCTCGCCGGGGGGAAGAGCCGTGAGCTCGAACCGGCCGTGTCGGTCCGTGGTGGTCTCGCTCGGCGGCATGCCGTCGGGATCGGCCCGAACGGTGGCGCCGCGGAGCTGGGCGCCGCCCGGCGCGTGGGCCCGGCCGCTCAGGGAGGCGTCGGCGGGCAGTAGCTCGAAGTGTTCCTCGCGAGCCTGGCCTGCGCGCTCGGCCGGGCGGATGTCGATGTCGCGCGACGCGGGCGCGTGCCCGGGCGCCCGGGCAGTGAGCGTCACCTCACCGGCAAACGGTCCGAGCTCGAACCGGCCGCGCTCACCGGTGTAATCCCGAGCCTCCGGAATGCCGCCCGCGCCCGGCACGGCGACGACCTCCGCATCCGCGAGCGGACCCGTGCGCGCCGACGCCACCACCCCGGTGATCACCTGGCCGCGCACGAGGACGATCTCCACGCCGCCCCGCGTCTCACTCGCCCCGAGCTCGATCGGGTCGGTTTCGGCCGCGGCGCCGTCTTCGGGCTGCGCCACCACCCGGTAGCGGCCCTCGCGAAGGCCCGCGCGGCGAAACGCCCCGTCCCGGCCGGTGACGCTCCGCGACGACTGGGCAGGCGGCGCCGGCATGGGGGCGGCCCCAGGCGTGAGCTCGCCCTCGCCCCGACCTGCGTCGTCTGGCATTGCCATGTGGGCGGCGCCTTGGCCCGGGGGCGGTGGGAATGGGATGGGCCCGTGTAAGACCCCCAAATCGCCCACCGGCTCGAAGCGCTGGCCGGGCAGCGAGAGCGCGCCGCCCGCGGCCCAAAGCGCGCCCGCGTCCGCGCCGCCCGCGTCCGCGCCGATCGAAGTGCTGCCCGACGCGATCATCGCTTCGAAGCTGGGCGACGCCCGCCCCGCCCCCTCTTCGACCACGGCCACGGACACGCCCTGGACCGGCCGCCCCCGGTCGTCGACCACCCGGCCTTCGATCGCCGCCCCGGAACGTAACCCGAGCGATAGCTCCGCCGGTGACTCCGCTTCGAAGCGCTGGCTGGCCGCCGGCAAATAGCCGCTGGCGTGCGCCTTCGCGTTCCACTCGCCAAACGGAAGCCCCTCGGCGACGAACTGGCCGTCCGAGCTCGTCCAAACCCGCCGGGTGGGCTCCCCGGTCTCCGAGCGAAACGTCACGAGCGCCGGCACTCCCGCCGAGCCGCGCCCGACGACGACGCGCCCCGTCACGTCGGCCGCGGGTTCGAGATCGAGCTCGATGTCGTCCCACGGTCCCTCGCCGAGGCGGTGGGCGCGCTCGGCGCGCGCCGCGACCCCCTCGTCGTGCGCGTACACATCGTAGACGCCCTCGGGGAGCCCCTCGAACGCAAACCGCCCTTGCTCGTCGCTCCGCGCGGTGCGCAGGTTTGCCCCGTCCTCCCCGGCGATCGCGACGGTCACGCCGGGTGCGCCCTCGCCGCGCTCGACCACCTGGCCGCGGATGGCTACGCGTCTGGACACGAACACGCGGATCGGCTCGCTCGGCACATCGACCACGGCAGCCGTCCCGCCCAGGATATCGTCTCCTTCGGCGCGGAGCCGGTAGCGCCCCTCGTCGAGCCCCACGAGCTCGAAGACGCCGTCGTCGTCGGAGATCGCTACGACCTCGCCGTCATCGTCACTGTTCGGTTCCTCGCCCGCGGCCGCGCCGCTTGGCGCGTCGCCCCCCTCGTCGAGCGCGCCCGGCCCTCCGCCCCCGGTGCGCTCGGCCTCGCCGGCTTCGATATCCGCTTCGATATCGGCTTCGATATCGGCTTCGATATCGGCTGCGATATCGGCTTCGATATCGGCTGCGATATCGGCTTCGATATCGGCTTCGATATCGGCTTCGATATCGGCTTCGATGTCCGCTTCGATATCCGCTTCGACATCCGTTTCGATATCCGTTTCGATGTCCGTTTCGATATCCGCTTCGATATCCGCTCCTCCGGCGAGTCCGAACGTATCGGGCGCGGGCTCGGCCCGGGTGTCGGTCTCCCCGTGGCCCCCGCCGGCGGGCTCCCACGCCCGGTCCGCTCGCACGATCACGCCGGCCACCGGCTCGCCGCCCGCCCCGACGACCAGACCCTCGAGGCGCTCGTCTCCGTCGCCCTCCCGGGTGACGAGCGCAACCTCCGGAACGAGCCCGCGCCCCCGCCAGTCCCGAGCGCCGTCCGCCGCCCTACCCTCATCGCCTTCGGCGCGCGGCTCGCCGCTCCCCTCGTGGTCCGCCGGGGGGTCGTCTTGGCCGCCCGCCACAAAAAGCACGAGCGCGGCCACCGCGGCCCCCGCGATCCCGAGGATGAGCGCAATGCGCTTGGCACCGCGCGCGGATATCTCGAGCTTCCACGTCATCGCCGCCTTCGCCCAATATGGGCGCTAGGGCCTCGACCAGACGACATGGGTCGAGGCACTACGGCCAGGATAGCGCTTTTGGCGGCGGGCGCCCGAAGCCGAAAGCACCGTTTAGCGTGGCGGCGGCATAGGCTGAACGTCGATATCCTACGCCTCAAGACAGGCCGCGCACGCGCCGACATCAGCCGCCCGCGGGCGCCGCCCCGTTCAGTTCATCTCGGCGCTGCGCGTGCGGAGCTTGTCGAGCTCGCGCGCGACCTGGCGATCGTGCGGCTCGAGGATCGCCAGCCGCTCGTAGACCTCGAGCTCGCGCAAGGTATCGCCGGCGCGGCGGTAGATGCGGGCGAGGTTGTTCAAAACGCGCGACACGATGTGCCGCTTCGACGCGGGCTCTAGGTAGCTATCGTCGAGCTCGGCGCTATCGCCGAGCACCCTTTGCAGCCGCTGCTCGAGGTCCTCGGCGTCGAGGGTGACACCCTTGTGGTAGGGGTCGAGGACCACGATGCCGTCGCGATCCTCGCAGCGCACGAGAAAGTGCCCCGGAAAGCTCAGCCCAGAGACGTCGAGCCCGAGCCGCCGCCCGACTTCGAGATAGAGCAGCGACAGCGTGATCGGGATCCCCACGCGCCGATCCAGCACTTCGCTGAGGAAGCTGTTTTTGGGGTCGTAGTAGTCGTCGTAGTTGCCCCGAAATCCGAGGTGCTCGAACAGCGTGCGGTTTAGCGCGCGCAAAATGCGGTGCTCGCCCTGCTCGTGCTCGAGAATGCGCCGCGCGGTCTCTGCGATGTCCTCGAGCTCGCTCAGGTAGTGGGCGATGTCGAGGCCGGGCCTGTCCCACTGGCCGACGAGGAGCCCCGCCACGGCGAGGTCGATCTCCTCATCCTCCCGATCGACCACGTGCTCGAACAGAACGATGTCAGGGGTTCGGCTCACTCAGCGGATGTCGCGACCCGAAGGGCCTTCTTGGAGGTGGAAGCCCGTGAGCACGTTCGGGCAGATGGACAGCTTATCGTGGCTCTCGAGCACCTCCCCCGCCGAGTCCAGAAGCACGACGTGCGAGAGGTTCGCGACTTGGACGTCGCCCTCGCTGGGTTTGCACCCGGCCAAATACCCGACGATCCGCGCGCCCGTGTCGTATTCGAACACGAGCCGGTGGCTTACGTATTCGCGCAATTTCCCGTAATCAGGCATCGCCGCGATTTATACCACGTGTAAGGACACCGGTGGAGGCCGTTTGGCGGACATATCGATGGGTTACGCCCGGGCGATGGCATCCGGCTCGATCTCGGGCGGGTGACGCCGGGCAAAGCCGGGCGCTCGCGACGGCGCGCCTACCGATTCACTCGATGATGGTGTCGAGCTCGAGGCCGAGCCCATCGGCCGGAATCTCGGCTCGCACCGTCCCTTCGACGTCGCCCGGAATGCGCGTCATCGCCTCGCCATCGCTGTCCACGCGCGCCTCCACGACGACATCGCCCTCGAACGAGGTCCCGGCCACCATCATGTGTTCCTCGGTGAGCTCGAACTCCATCGGGAACTCGCTCACGATCAGGCGATCGACGGCGATGGGCGCGCCGAGCGCCTGACCCGTGGCCGGATCCACCGGTTTGGCGCTGAGGAAGATGATGTCGCCGCGGTCGATGTTGGCCGACGTCTCCTCGGTATCGGTGATCATGCCCCGCAAGTAGCGGTTCGGATCGATCGGCCGGTTGGGATCAGGGGGATCGAACTGCGCCATGTCCGGGTTCGTGGCCCCGCCCTCGTGGGGGTGGTCGCCGAGCGGGGGAGCGCCTTCGACGCCGGCGTGCGGATCCCCCCCGTAAGGCGCCCCGGAGCCGCCGGCGTGGGGATTCTGACCGGCCTCGCCGGGGTGGCCCTCGGGGAGCGGGGAGCGCGCCTCCCAGCTCTCGGCCTCGGGAAGCTTTTCCTCTTCACTGCAGGCGGCCGCCGCCAACAAAAGCGCTGAAAGCGCGGTCGGCACCGCCAAATTCCATCGTTTCGCCGAGCGCACAAAGCCCGTGTGAATCATGGCCGGAAGTCTAGCACCGACCGCGCTGCCTGGCAGCCGAATGGGCGCGAACCAGCGCCGCCACGTGCCCGCGGCGACGCGGCGGGGGCGAGCCCGGTCAAGCGAGGTCGCCTCTGCGAGGCCGAGGGGCGGCTGCCGCTCGGGCCCGACTGGCGCGACAGCGGGGCAAATCGTGGCCTTCGTCGCAGGGTTTCGTCGATCGCGCGCGCGGGCACGACCACGAGCCGGATCGGTGCGTGGCGGCGCCCCTCGGATCGGGGCGTCCTGGTACCGTTTTTCCGTGTCGTCCCGCGCCGATGCGCGAAACCACAGGAGCCAGACGTGAGCGCCCGCGAAACACAGCTACCGCCCCGAACTGGCCGAGCGGCAGACTCGGCCCCCGCGCCGACGTCCACCGGCGATTCGAGCGCGCCGGCCCCCGCCCACCCCGAACAGCGCGAACGCGTCACCTGGGTGGATTGGGCGATGCTCGCGCTGGCCGTGGCCACGCTGCTCGTGCTCATCGCCGAGCAGACGTTTACGAGCTATTTCCAGGAGCGCCCCGAGCTATGGCGGTGGATCATCATCGCCGACACCGCGATCTGCGGCGTGTTCTTGGTCGAATTTCTGGCTCGCATGCGCAAGGCGCCGAGCAAATGGGACTACGTCAAAAGCCGCTGGTACGAGATCCTCGGCATGATCCCCGTGAGTCACCCGATGTTTCGGGCGTTCCGGCTGCTTCGCATCGCGCGGATCATCGTCATCACGAGCCGGTTCGTGCGCGCGACCAACCGCACGTTCGGCGAGATGGCCTTCGAGGCGGCCGTGGGCCGGTTTCGAAACACCCTCGTGGATCTCATCGGCGACGCCGTCACCCTGCGCAGCCTCACGATCATGGAGCCGTGGCTGGTGCGCGCGCGGTTCGCAGATCGGGTCGGCGAAGCGATGAATTCGCGCCGACCGGAGATCCGCGCGCTCGTGCGCGACGCGATGAACCGCGTGCCCGGCAGCCGCGGGCTTTTGCGGTTCGGCAAGTTCCGCGAGATGGTCGATGCCGCCGAGACCGCCGCCGTGCAGGCGGTCATCGACACCCTTCAGTCAGAAGAGCTAAACGAGATCGTGCAGGAGGCGACGCGAAACATCCTCGACGAGATGCGAGCCCGCATCGACGAGCGCGGAAGCGAGTCGGCGTGACCGAGGGCGGCGCCGCTCGGGGGCTTTAGACCTGAACCGGCTTTCCATGCGCCCTGCTGCTTTCGCGGTCTTAGTCCCCGTTTTTGGGCCGCGCCTTGTTGCGGGGCGCCGCGCGGCAGCCGCGCCGACTGCTCCAGGTTACGCGGCGGGGACGATCGCGCGGCGGGGAAGATCGCCGCGGGGAAGATCGCCGCGGCGCATGCCGTAGCTCGCGTGTGACTCGGGCCGGTGCGAAGTGCCTAGCGGCCGGGCGCCGGGCGCGCGTTCGCAGTCGCCACGCGTTTGCGATGCGACAGGGCGGCCGCGCTCATTGACGGGGCGGCGGCGCGCGGAGAGGCTAGACATGCCGAGGTATGCGCACCCTTTGTGAGATGGGGGCGCAAAAGGAACATGCGGCGACCGGCGTCGCCAGGGAGGACGGCACATGCTGCGGGAACATGGTGGACTATCGCGGCGAGGGGTCGCCGCCGGGCTGTTCGCCGGGGTTTTGCTCGGCGCGGCCGCGTGCGGCGAGGTGACCGCGAACCCGGACGCGGGCGATGACACTGGCGAGGCCGACGCGGGCGGCCAAGCCGGAGGCGACGACGCGGGCGCGGCGCCGGACGCCCGGCCGGACTGCGACGACGGCTTTACCGGGTCGGACTGCGCGGAATGCACGGTGTTTGTAGACGGCGGCGACGGCGCGGACGGCAATGAGGGGCTGTCGTGGGAGGACGCTGTGGAGTCTGTGAGCGCGGGCATCGGCCGCGCGGCCACCCGCCTCGACAGCGACGACCAAGAGCGCTGCTCCGTGTGGGTGCGCGAGGGCACCTACGTGCCGGGCGACAGCCGCGACGATTCCTTCGAGCTCGCGCCCGGCGTCCACCTATACGGCGGCTTCGCCGGCTTCGAAACCGCCCGCGAAGATCGCAACGTCGATCAGTACGAAACGACCCTGTCCGGCGACATCGACGCCAGCGGCGACCTGGACGAAAACGCCTACCACGTCGTCACCGCCACCAACATCGGCGCCGGCGACGCCACCCTCGACGGCTTCACCATCACCGCCGGCCACGCCGACGGCTCGGGCGACGATCGCCTCGGCGGCGGCATGGTGAACGACGACGCCTCCCCCGCCCTCGAAAACGTCGTCTTCACCGACAACCAAGCCAGCGGCATCGGAGGCGCGATGGAAAACCGGGGCGACAGCGCGCCCACGCTTATCAATGTGTCCTTCGTCGAAAACCAAGCCGGCATCGGAGGCGCGATGCGAAACCGGGGCGACAGCGCGCCCACGCTTATCAATGTGTCCTTCGTCGACAACCAAGCCGAGTTCGGAGGCGGGATGAACAACCAGAGCGACAGCGCGCCCACGCTTATCAATGTGTCCTTCAACGGAAACCAAGCCGAAGACGACGGAGGCGCAATCCTCACCCGCCTTAGTGCCGAGGGGCAGATTTTCAACTCGATTCTGTGGGGCAATGACGCCGGCGACGATGGAAATGAGATCGCCCACGAGAGCGACGAGGACCTGGTGATTGAAACCAGCATCGTCGAGGCCGCCGGCGGCGAGGGTATTCACGAGGACGGAGACGGGGACCTCGTCGACGACGATCTGAGCGAGGACAATCCCCAATTCGTGGATGCGCCGGACGATCTGCGCCTGTCGGGAGCCTCCGGCGCCGCGATCGACGCCGGCGATGAGTCCGTGATCGAGGACGTGGAGTTTCCCGACACCGATCTCGCCGGCGAGCCCCGGATCGTCGATGGCGACGGCAGCGGCGACGCCGTGATCGACCTCGGCGCCTACGAATACCAGCCCTAACCGCCGGCGATGTGGCGGGCCCGCTCGCGGCGACCCGCCACGGGGGCACAGTGCCCCGCGAGCGGCCTGCGCTGGCTCGCGGGCGGCGGGAGGGCGGCGGCCAGCGCTGAGCCGCCCTCGTCGCTGCCCGCTGCGAAATTCGGCTTCGCGTGGGCGTCGCGAACCGTCTGCGTGCAGGCAGCGCGCGGCGCGGCGCTGTTACGCCTTAGGCGTGTGCGAGCGGGGAATGAGCCCGGCGCGCCGCCAGCCTGTTGCGAGCAGCCAGGTTTCGGGCGGGGCTACGGGCGGCGGTCCCGGGGGAGGCTGGCCGAGGCGTCCATCGGGAAGGCCGAGCCAACCGTCGAAGTAGTAGGCCGAGGAAAACGGATCGATCCAGGCAGCGTCGCGCGAGCCGGTCACTTTGAGGTGCTCGCCATGCTTGCGGCCGTTATGGAGCACGTACGCGATCGCATTGCGCGCGGTCGTGGGGCTCCTAAGAACCCGCATATGGTAGCGGTCACTGAAGGCCGAGCCCTTGCGCGCCAGAAGCCCATTGAATTTCTTGCTAATGCGGTTTTGCAGCGACCGCATGCCGTTTGTAA
>SLNH01000003.1 GCA_007133195.1 Nannocystineae bacterium
GGCGCCTGCCCCGCGGCGGCCTGCACCTCGGCGAGCGGACGGCGCGCGCGAGCGGCGGCGACCTCGCGACGCTTGGTGGCCAGGATTTCAGCTAGGATGCTCACGGCGCAGATGTGTTCGACAGGCTCGCCCAGCGCTCGAGGGCGTTTTGGGCGTCCCCGCGATCGATGGCAGCCGCCGCCCTTTCGGCGCCCTCGCGAAAGTCGCGCGCGCGCCCGCAGGCCACGAGCGCCACCGAGGCCTCCATGATCCCGGCCGCCCGGAGCGCCCCGCCCTCGCCGGCGAGCGCCCGCCCCAGCGCGGCGGCGTTCTGTGCGGCGTCGCCTCCGGCAAGCGCCGCCGGATCCTCCTCGCGGAGCCCGAAATCCGCCGCCGAGACCGCATAGCGCGACACCTCGCCCCGCTCGTGATCCCACTCGGCGACCAGGCTCTCGCCGCGCACCGCGATCTCGTCGAGCCCCCCCTCGCCGTGCACGACGAAGGCACGCCTTGCCCCGAGCCCGCCGAGCGCCCGCGCGACCGGCTCGCAAAACCGCGGATCGAACACGCCCACGATCTGGTTTTTCACCCCTGCCGGGTTGGTGAGCGGGCCGAGCAGATTGAATAACGTCCGCATCCCGAGCTCACGCCGCGGCCCGGCCGCGTGCCGCATCGCCTCGTGAAACGCCGGCGCGAACAAAAACGCGATCCCCACCTCGGACAAACACCGCTCGGCCACGGCGCGCGGCGCGCCGACGGCGATTCCCAGGTGCTCGAGGACGTCGGCCGATCCGGATCGCGACGACAGCGCGCGGTTACCGTGCTTGGCCACCCGCGCGCCCGCCCCGGCCGCGACGATGGCCGCGAACGTCGAGACGTTGACGGTGCCGGCCCCGTCGCCTCCGGTGCCGCACGTGTCCACGGCGCTGTCCGGATCGGGGCACGAAAACGGCGCCGCCACCCGGCGCATCGCCCGCGCCGCCCCGGCGATCTCGGCCGGCGTCTCCCCTTTCATGCGCAGCGCCACGAGGAGCCCGCCGATCTGCGCAGGCGTGGCGTCACCCGCCATGATCGCGCCGAACACCTCGGTGATCTCATCCTCGGCCAGGTCCTCGCCGCGGACCACCCGCGCGATCGCCGCCCGGAGCTCGAGCTTCGTTTGGTCCGGCGCGCTCGTCGCGGTCACGAGGCAGCCTCCGCCGCGCCCGCGCGCGACATGGCCAGGAAGTTGGCTAGTATCGCCTTGCCCGCGGAGGTCATGATCGACTCGGGATGAAACTGCACGCCTTCGAGCGGCGCGGACGTGCCCGCGTAGGCCCGGTGGCGAACGCCCATGATCTCGTCTTCCCAGGTCTTGGCGGTCACGTCGAGCTCGGCCGGCACGCTCGGGGGATCGATGACCAGCGAGTGATACCGCGTGGCGAAAAACGGATTGTCGATCCCCGCGAACAGGCCAGCTTCGTCGTGGAACACCTTCGACACCTTGCCGTGCATGATCCGCTGCGCGCCGGTGATGCTTCCGCCGAAAACTTGGCCTATGGCCTGATGGCCGAGGCACACCCCGAGGATCGGCACCCGTCCCGCGAACGCGCGGATCACCTCCATGGAGACGCCCGCCTCGTTGGGCGTGCACGGCCCGGGCGAAATCACGATCTGGGCCGGCGACAGCTCCTCGATGGCCTGGGTGGTGATCGCGTCGTTTCGCTCGACGCGCACCTCCTGTCCGAGCTCGCCGAGGTACTGCGCCAGGTTGTAGGTGAAGGAGTCGTAGTTGTCGATGAGCAGGAGCATCACGGCCCCCCTTGTCTCGCGAGCGACACGGCCCTCAGCACCGCGCGCGCCTTGTTTAGCGTCTCCTCGTACTCGGCGCCGGGATCGGAGTCGTGGACCACGCCACACCCCGCCTGCACGTAAATCGACGACGCCGTGCTCACGAGCGTGCGGATCGCGATCGCGAGGTCCATGTTCCCGCTGTAGGAGATATAGCCCACCGCGCCGCCGTAGACGCCGCGCCGGTGCGGCTCGAGCTCATCGATGATCTCCATAGCGCGGATCTTCGGCGCCCCCGTGAGCGTGCCGGTGGGGAACACGGCGGCCAATACGTCGTGCCAAGACAGCCCGTCTTCGAGCTCGCCCACCACGTGCGAGGTCATGTGCATCACGTGGGAGTAGCGCTCGGTGTTCATGAGCTCGGTCGCCTCCACGGTCCCCGTGGCCGCCACGCGACCGACGTCGTTTCGGCCCAAATCCACGAGCATCAAGTGCTCGGCCACCTCTTTGGGATCGGCGCGAAGCTCCGCCGCCAGGGCCTCGTCGGCCTCCCGGCTCGTGCCGCGGGGCCGCGTGCCGGCGATCGGCCGGACCTCCACGCGGCCGCCCTCGGACCGCACGAGCGTCTCGGGCGACGCCCCCGTGACCTGCGCCTCGGGGAACTGCACGTGGTACATGTACGGCGACGGGTTGACGACGCGGAGCGCGCGGTAGACGTCGAACGACTCCAGATCCCCGCGCTCGACCTCGAAGCGCTGCGAGAGCACGGCCTGAAAGATGTCCCCGGCGACGATGTAGTCCTTCATTCGGTGGACGGCGTTTTCGAACGCCTCCCGCTCGAAGGTCAATGTGGGCTCGGCGCTGCCGCCCCAGCGAAGCGCGGCGGAGCCATCCTCCCGGGGCCCCGGCGCGGCCAGGGGGCGCAGGCTGGGCGAGGCTCCGCCCGCGCGCAGGCGATCCACGACCTCGTCGATCCGCGCGAGCGCGCCGTCGTAGGCGCTGTCGGCCCGCTCGGGCCGGGGCACGAACGGCGTGGCGACGATCTTCACCGTTTGGCGAAGGTTGTCGAAGATCACCACCGTATCGGTGAGCACCACGTAGA